>JBQCJG010000163.1:0-6093 GCA_051952955.1 Lysobacteraceae bacterium
CGCGCGGGCGCGCGGCCTGCCCGCGGCGGCCGTGGCGCCGTTCTTCGTCGACGCCGAGGCCGGACCGCGGCCCGGTGGCTGGCCGCGCGGCGGCCTCACCGTCGTGACGTTCCGCGATGCGCACCTCGGCTATGCGCTGACGTGGTTCGGGCTGGCCCTGCTCACGGCGCTGGCCGGCGCGCGGCTGCTCGTGTCGCGGCGCCGCATGGGGCAAGATGGCGGCTGACGAAGAGGGCCCCGCCATGCAGGCCACTCCGGCCGACCGCTCGACCGAGGACACCGTCGCCAGCGGGCTGCGCAGGCCGTCCGCCGTGCCGGCGGCGCACGCCGGCCTGCGCGGCATGCACCAGCTCATCCAGCTGCGCTGGATCGCGGTCGGCGGCCAGCTGCTCACGATCCTGATCGTCTACTTCGCGCTGCGCATCGCGCTGCCGCTGGGCTGGATGCTGGGCACGCTCGCGGCGCTGGCGCTGTTCAACCTCTGCAGCCAGTTCGTGTGGTGGCGCAGCGGCCGCGTGTCGAACGGCGCGCTGCTGGCCGCGCTGCTGGTCGACGTCGCCTCGCTCGCGTTCCAACTGCACCTCGGCGGCGGCATCGCCAATCCGTTCGTGTTCCTGTTCCTGCTGCAGGTCGCGCTGGCGACGGTGCTGCTGCGCCCGCCGGGCAACTGGATCGTCGCCGCCGCCACCGCGCTGAGCGTGGCGGCGCTGGTCGTCGTGCCCAGCCCGACCCGGATCGACGTCGACCTGTCGCAGGGCCTCGCCGACCTCTACGTGCAGGGCCTGCTGGTCTGCTTCGTGCTGATCGCGGCGCTGCTGGTGGTGTTCATCACGCGCATCGGCCGCATCCTGCGCGAGCGCGACGCGCGCCTGGCCGAGCTGCGACAGCGCGCGGCCGAGGAGGAGCACATCGTGCGCATGGGCCTGCTCGCCTCGGGCGCCGCGCACGAACTGGGCACGCCGCTGTCGACGCTGTCGGTGATCCTCGGCGACTGGCAGCACCTGCCGTCGATGTCGTCGGAGGCCGAGATCTACCACGACCTGATCGAGATGCAGGCGCAGGTCGCGCGCTGCAAGTCGATCGTCACCAACATCCTGCTGGCCGCCGGCAAGACCCGCGGCGAGGCGCCAGTGCAGACGACGTTGCACGCGTTCCTGGACGAACTGGCCGAACAGTGGCGCGCGCTGAGCAATCCCGCCGATTTCCGCTACGTGCGCCGGGTCGCGCCGGACCCGTGGATCGTCGCCGACGCCGGCCTGCGGCAGATGGTGTTCAACGTGCTGGACAACGCGCTGGAAGTCTCGCCGTCGCGGGTCGAGCTGGAAGTGTCCGGCCGCGGCGACGACCTGGTGATCGAGGTCCGCGACGCCGGGCCGGGCTTCGACGCCGAGGTGCTGGACCGGCTGGGCACGCCGTACAACTCGACGAAGGGCCGCGCCGGCGGCGGCCTCGGGCTGTTCCTGTCGGTGAACGTGGCGCGCACGCTGGGCGGGCGGCTGTCGGTGCGCAACCTGCCGCAGGGCGGCGCCGCGGTCACGGTCGTGCTGCCGCTGGCCGCGATCGAGATCGACGCGGGCGCGCACGACGACGCGTACGATGGCGGCACGTTCGATGACGGCATCTCTCCCGACCGCATGCACGAGGGCCGCGACCATGACCGATGAGCGCAGGTTGCTGATCGTGGAGGACGACGTCGCGTTCGCGCGCACGCTGGCGCGCTCGTTCGAGCGCCGCGGCTGCACGGTGCGGGTCGCGACCGGGCAGGAGCCGCTGGCGACCGTGCTCGACGGCTTCGCGCCGACGCACGCGGTGGTCGATCTCAAGCTCGCCGGCAACGCCTCTGGGCTGTCGTGGGTGAAGGACCTGCACGTCCACGATCCCGACATGCTGATCGTCGTGCTCACCGGCTACGCCAGCATCGCGACCGCGGTGGAGGCGATCAAGCTCGGCGCGATGCATTACCTCGCGAAGCCGTCCAACACCGACGACATTGAGGCCGCGTTCAAGCGCGCCGCCGGCGACGAGGACGTCGCGGTCGGCGCGCGCAAGACCTCGTCGATCAAGACGCTGGAGTGGGAGCGCATCCACGAGACGCTGGTGGAGACCGGCTTCAACATCTCCGAGACCGCGCGTCGGCTCGGCCTGCACCGCCGGACGCTGGCGCGCAAGCTGGAGAAGCGGCGGGTGAAGTGAACGCGGCGCGCGGTTGCCCCGCGCGCCGCGCGTCGTCATGCCCGCGGAGCGCGCCGGTCGCGACCCGCATACGGCAGCGCGAACAGCCACAGGCCCGTCAGCAGCAGCACGGCGAGCGGAAGCAGCGGTGCATACGTGATCCAGGGCGGCGCCGTGCCGTGGCGCAGCCACATGGCGAGGAGATTGGCGATGACGGTCATCGTGAAGGCCATCGACACCCAGCGGTGCGTCTGCCGGAGCACGGTCGATGCGCTCATCGCGGCGTCCTCTGCTGGATCATCTTCCAGCCGTTGCCCGAGGGATCGCGGAAGCCCGCGTCGACCGCACCGTAACGCTCCACCGGTTCCTGGGTGAATTCGACGCCTGCCGCGCGCATCCGCGCCCAGGCGGCGCGGCAGTCGTCCACGGCGAGCACGAGCGGCGGCATCGCGCCCTTGGCGACGAGGGCGCGCAGCGCCTGCGCCGTGGCGTCGTCCTGCATGGGCGGACCGGGCACGAACAGGCCGAGCTGGAACGACGGCTGGTCCGGGTGCTGCACGGTCAGCCAGCGGAACGCGCCGTTGCGCATGTCCGCATGGACGCGGAAACCGAGTTTCCCGACGTAGAACGCCAAGGCCTCGTCCTGGTCGTGGACGTACAGGCCGACGACATCGATGCCTTGTTTCATGGGACCTCCTTCGATGGAAGGCCCTTTGTAGCGCGCGGCGCGCGCCGGCGCTTCTCCGAAACTGCGATGGTGAGGTCGGGGCGTTCGCTGGCGCGGACGACGCAGGCGGGGATCGGCGCGCGCACGTCGGGCGCGGCCTGCGCCCGGCTGCGGATCTCGCCCGGCGCCTCGCCGGTGACGTCGCGGAAGGTGCGGCCGAAAGTGCCGAGGCTCGACCATCCGGTGAGGAAGGCGATGTCGGTGATCGGCAGGTCGGTGTCGCGCAGCAGGGCCGTCGCGCGCTCGATCCGCCGCGTGAGCAGGTAGCGGTGCGGCGGCACGCCGAAGGCGTCCTTGAACGAGCGCGCGAAGTGGGCCGCGGACACGCCGCTCACCCGGGCCAGCCGCCGCACCGGCCAGGCTTCGTGCGACGCGGCATCCATCCGGTCCTTCGCGCGCAGCAGCCGTCGCAACAGCCCCGGGTCCTGCAGGACGAGCGTGATCGCGTGGGCGTCGGCAGCGTCGGGGGCGGGTGCGGGCGGAGCGGAAGCGGATCGGCGGGGCATCGACGGGGCTCTGCGGAGGGAGCCGCGCGGGAGCGATCGCGCGCGTCCCCGGAGCATGCCCGTCGGCGCCGGCGCGGGCCAGTGCAGGCACGGCCCGCGACGAGCGGACCGGCGATCAGAAGAAATCCGCGCCCGCGGTCGTGATCAGCACGGTGCCTTCCGGATCGACCGGCGGCGACGAGACGGTGATGGCGACCGGCACCATCTTGAAGGCGATGGACAGCCCCCACAGCACCTCGTGGTCCGCCGGCAGGGTGATGGTGTTGGTGCTGTCGATGCCGGTCGAATGATTGCCGCTGCGGCGCGGTCCGTTGCCGCCGCCGCCGGGATTGAAGTCCTGCATGAAGATGCGGTTCGGCCCGTCGAAAATGTGCACGCTGTCGATCGCCGCATGCTGGCCGGTCTTGTACAGCAGGAACAGCGTGCGCACCTTCGTCCGCACGTCGTTGACGATCACCGGCGTGGGGATCGGGATATGCGCCCACGCGGCCGGCGGCGACTGCCCGGCGTCGAACGTGAACTGCATTTCGGTGCCGCCGCCCCAGTGCCGCACCAGCAGCCCGCTCGGCAGTTCCGTCACCACGGCGTTGCCGTGGGCCCACGATGCTTGCTTCGTCATCCGTCTCGTCCTCGATGCGTTGCCCGATCCATCGTCGCCGGACCGGTGCCGGCGACGCCGGCTCTGGAGGAACGGGAATCGCGGGGGGCGAAGGCCAGCGGGCGAAGGCCAGTCTGCTTCGCAGGAGCGACGTGAGTCGCGACCCGACGCGCCATGAGGTCGCGATTCACGTCGCTCCTGCAAATGCAGGCCGCACGAACGACGACGGGCGCCGAGGCGCCCGTCGTGGTGGAGCATCGCGGATGCAGCGCCGCGATCAGTAGCGGTAGTGGTCCGGCTTGTACGGGCCTTCCACCGACACGCCGAGATAGTCGGCCTGTTCCTTCGTCAGCGTGGTCAGCTTCACGCCGATCTTCTCCAGGTGCAGGCGGGCGACTTCCTCGTCCAGCGCCTTCGGCAGGCGGTAGACGGTCTTCTCGTAGACGTCCTTGTTCGCCCACAGGTCGATCTGGGCGAGGGTCTGGTTCGCGAACGAGTTCGACATCACGAAGCTCGGGTGGCCGGTGGCGCAGCCGAGGTTGACCAGGCGGCCTTCGGCGAGCAGGAAGATCTCCTTGCCCGGGCCGATCACGTACTTGTCGACCTGCGGCTTGATGTTGATCTTCTTCGCGCCCGAGGCGTTCAGCGCGTCGACCTGGATCTCGTTGTCGAAGTGGCCGATGTTGCAGACGATCGCCTGGTTCTTCATCTGCTGCATGTGCGACAGCGTGATCACGTCCTTGTTGCCGGTCGTGGTCACGTAGATGTCGGCGAGGCCGAGGGTGTCCTCGATCGTGTTGACCTCGAAGCCTTCCATCGCGGCCTGCAGCGCGCAGATCGGATCGATCTCGGTGACGATGACGCGGCAGCCGTTGGCGCGCAGCGAGTGCGCCGAACCCTTGCCCACGTCGCCGTAGCCGCAGACCACGGCGACCTTGCCGGCCAGCATCACGTCCATCGCGCGCTTGAGGCCGTCGGCCAGCGACTCGCGGCAGCCGTACAGGTTGTCGAACTTCGACTTGGTGACCGAGTCGTTGACGTTGATCGCCGGGACCAGCAGCTTGCCGGCTTCCGCGATCTGGTACAGGCGGTGCACGCCGGTGGTGGTTTCCTCGGAGACGCCCTTCCAGTCCTTGACCACGTTGGTCCAGAAGCCCGGACGCTCCTTGGCGACGCGCTTGAGCAGGTTCTTGATGATCTGCTCCTCGTGCGAGGAGGACGGCTCGTTGACCCAGTCGGAGCCCTGTTCCAGCTCGTAGCCCTTGTGGATCAGCAGGGTGACGTCGCCGCCGTCGTCGACGACCAGCTCCGGGCCCTTGCCGCCCGGGAAGGTGACCGCATCGAGCGTGCAGTCCCAGTATTCCTCCAGCGTCTCGCCCTTCCACGCGAACACCGGGGTGCCGGTGGCGGCGATGGCGGCGGCGGCGTGGTCCTGGGTCGAGAAGATGTTGCAGGACGCCCAGCGCACGTCGGCGCCGATGTCCTTCAGGGTCTCGATCAGCACGGCCGTCTGGATGGTCATGTGCAGCGAGCCGGTCACGCGCACGCCCTTGAGCGGCTTGGCGGCGGCGTGCTTGCGGCGGATCGACATCAGGCCCGGCATCTCGTGCTCGGCGATCTCGATTTCCTTGCGGCCCCAGTCGGCGAGGCCGATGTCCGCGACCTTGTAGTCGTGGATGGGCTTGACCTGTGCGTTCATGGCAATACTCCGTCGTGTGTCCCGCGGGGGACAGTGAACGGGCGCCGTTGTTGCGGTGTGACCGCCCGCCGAGCCTGATCCCGGACCCGGACGCGCGGGCGTCCTGCCGGGCTTGCAGCGCCCCTCGGCGGGGGCAGGGCGGCATTCTATCGCTATCTCGCGATGGAACGATGAATCGACCCGCCGGCATGACCTGTGGCGCATGGCCCGGCGACGAACGGCGGCGAGGATGGCGGATCGCCTCGTGCCGAACCCCGGGAGTCCGTGCCGCCATGTCCCATCGCCTGTCCCTTGTCCGTCCGCCGGCGCTGCGCCGGCTCGCCCTGCCGCTGCTGCTGGCCGCGGCCCTCGCCGCGCCGGCGGTGCTGGTCGCGCCGCCCGCGGGCGCGCA
>JBQCJG010000164.1:0-20273 GCA_051952955.1 Lysobacteraceae bacterium
ACCAGGTGAAGGTGCGCGGATTCAGAGTCGACACGGGCGAAGTCGAGTCCGTGCTGCGTCGCCACGCGGAGGTGAAGGACGTCGTCGTGGTGGCTCGCGGCAAGCCGGTCCATCTGGTGGCGTACGTGGCGGCGGACCAGCGCGCAGGCCTGGCCAGCGAATGGCGAGCCCTGCTTCGCAGTCAGCTTCCCGAGTTCATGGTGCCCTCGGCGTTCGTCGTGCTCGATGCCATTCCGCTGTTGCCGAATGGAAAGCGGAACCTCAGGGCACTTCCGGATGTCGGCGACGAACACGCCGGTGGCGAGCACTACACCGCGCCCGGCACTCGGACGGAGGCCCTTATCTGCGCCCTGTGGGAGGACCTGCTGAAATTGAAGCGCATCGGCATCCACGACAACTTCTTCGAGCTGGGAGGCCACTCGTTGCTGGCGACGCGCATGGTCTCGGCGCTGCGCCAGCAATTCGACCTGGACATCCCGCTGCGAGAGGTCTTCAACCTGCAAACGGTGTTCGAATTGAGCGCATACATCGACGAGGAGAACGAATTGGCGCGTGGTCTTGATGGCATCGGCGGCGAACCGGCAAGCGAGGAAGACCGGCATTCGTCCGCCGAGGTCTGGGAGTTGTGATGAAAATCATCCAGTCCGAATCCAGGCAGAGTCCCTGGTTCATGCGCTTCAAGCGCAATCACCAGGCACGGCTGCGCCTGTTCTGCTTTCCGTACGCCGGCGGCAGCGCCGGCCTGTTCGAACCCTGGGCAAGGGCATTCGAGGGCGTCGATGTCGTCGGGGTGCAGTTGCCGGGCCGCAGCAACCGGATCAACGAAAAGCCGATCGATTCGCTGGTCGAGATGGTCGCGCACCTCATCGTCGAACTGCGTGGCCTCGACGATCTGCCTTTCGTGTTCTTCGGGCACAGCAACGGCGCGCTGATCTGCTTCGAATTGGCCAGAGAGCTGCAGCGACGCGGCATCGGCGGCTTGCAGCACATCATCCTGTCCGGCAGACGCGCCCCGCATCTGCCTCGTGTGCATCCGGATACCCACGACCTTCCGCACGATGCCTTCATCGAAGAACTGCGCTCCATCAACGGCACGCCCGAGGAACTGCTCGGCAACATGGAGCTGATGAACCTGTTCGTGCCGGTCCTGCGCGCCGACTTCAAAGTGAGCGAGACCCACAAGTACAGCGCCGACATCAAGCTGAACACGCCGGCGAGCATTTTCTGGGGGCGGCTCGACACGGATGTCCCGGAGGCGGATATCGAGGCATGGCGCGCCGACTTCGAAACCGGGGACATCGCGTTCGCGGAATTCTCGGGCGACCACTTCTTCATTCATTCGCAGCAAGCGCTGGTTCTGGAAAGGGTCGGCGAGACCCTCGGCGGGCTGCCGACGGGGCGCGTGGCCAAGGATCTGCGGGAAGCGACCGGCTGACATGACATCGTCCCTCCGCAAGCAGGTTTCGCACCCCGCAACGATTCCAAGCAGAAAGGATTCGAATTTCCGATGACGCTCATCGAAGCTTTGTGTCTGATGCTGATCGGCGCCCACCTCTTCGGGTGGTTCGCCGAGCGACTGGGACAACCCGCCCTGGTCGGTCACATGGTGGCGGGCATCCTGCTCGGGCCGTCCGCGCTAAACTGGATGCAGGCGGGCCCGACGTTTTCCGCCATCTCCGACTTGTCCGTGCTGTTCATCGTGCTGGCCGCCGGCCTCGAAATGGGCATGCGGCACGTGCTCGATGTCTTTCGCGGCAAGCGCTCGTTCGCTCTGCTGGTGGGGTTCGCCATTCCGACCGCCGCGGCAGGCACGTTCGCCTGGCTGGTCGGGATGGCATTGATTCCGGGGCTGGTCGTGACCCTGTGCCTGTCAGTGACGGCGTTGCCGGTCGCACTTCGCATCCTGAGCAGCTTCCGCATGCTCGACACGAGCATCGCGAGAGTGGCGATCGCGAGCGCGCTGTTGTCCGATGTCATCGTGCTGATGGTGCTGGGCGTCGCGCTCTCGCTGGCCTCGCCATCGGCCGGGAATTGGTTGCCCGCCGCGGGCATTTCGATGGCCAAACTGGTGGCGCTCCTCGCATTCATCGGGATCGGTCACCTCGCATGCCTGCGTTTGAGTGCGTTCCGGTTGACCCGGAAGACCAGCTCGAAGTACTCCGATACCGTGCTGATCGCGACGCTGCTGTTCACGTTCGCATTCGGCGCGCTCAGCGAGTTGCTCGGATTCCACTTCGTGATCGGCGTCTTCTTCGCCGCACTGATGATCACCCGGGACCTCATCGGCGATGCGCACTTCGAGAAACTCGAGCGCAGCTGCGAAGTGATCACGGTCAGCCTGTTCGGACCCTTGTTCCTTGCGTATCAGGGAGTCCAGTTCCAGTTGGGCACGCTGAACAACCCGTCGCTGGTGGCGGGTCTGGTGCTGGTCGCGATCGCATCCAAGCTGCTGGGCGGTTACGTGATGGCGCGGTTGAAGAACATGCCCCATCAGGAAGCGCTCGGCGTGGGCGCCATCATGAATGCGCGCGGCGTGATGGAGATGGTGGTGGCCAGCATCGCCTATCACGCCGGATTGGTCGATCAGGGGCTGTATTCCGCGCTGTTGCTGGTCGGGATGGCGACCACGGTCATCACGCCCTTGCTGCTGAGACAGTGGCTGACGCAAAGCCAGACGCAAAGCCAAAGCCAGACAGCGTAGTCGGTCTTCCCGCAGCCACATGCACATGGAATTCGTCAAAACTGGAGAGATCGCATGAGCGAGACAGCACATCCCCCGACCGACGAGAAATTCGAGTCCTGCCGCCAATACCTGATCGGGCTGGGCGCCGACAGGCAGCTCCATTCCGGGCGGCACTTCCTCGACCATCTGGAAGGAACCTGCCGCCTGCTTCGTCGCTGGGGGTTGCCCAAGCCCGTGTGCTACGCCGGGCTGTTCCACAGCATGTACGGCACCGACGGCTTCAAGCGCAATGCGTTGACGCTGGAGGACAGGGACGAGGTCCGCGCGTTGATCGGCGAGGACGCCGAGCGGCTGGTCTATCTCTTCTGCTCCATCCGCCGGATCAGCATGTTCGAAAGCGGAGCGCCCCAGGCCATCCGGTTCCGCGAGGATGACAGGCGCACGCCCATTTCGCAGGAAGAGTGGGTTGCCCTCCTGCACATGGAGTACGCGAACACGTTGGATCAGTGTCTGGACATGGGGTTCGTCGGGAAATTCGTGCTGACCAAGCTGGGGCGGAAGTGGATGCATCTCAGACAGCACCTGAGCGAGGCCTGCAACGCCGAATTGGCGCCGGTTTTCGCCAGTCATCGGATACCGCAGTGGCAATACCTCGCCTTCCAGCCGTTGTTCTGGGTGCTGCAGAGGCTGTGAGACGACACGGCCGGTAGCGCCGGATCGAAGAGCGCACGAGAACGATTGCCCGGGACAGCCCTGCTGCCCGAAGAGGAAGAGACAGAGTGCAAAGCACGACGGAAATCAGAGATTTGCTGCGGTCCCTCATCAAGCAAGGGGTCAAGCTCAGCGTTTCGCAGGACAAGTTGCTCATCGAAGGCAACTGGCAGGCGCTGAGCGAGGACGTCAAGTCGCACATCAAGTCCAACAAGCAGGACATCATCGACTTCATCGAGGCGCGAAAGAAGGCGAAGGTCTCGCAGCTGCGCGCTCGTCCCGCCGATGCCGCTCCGGTGCTGTCGTTCGCGCAGCAGCGACTGTGGTTCATCGACCAGCTGGATGGCGGCGTGAGTATCCAGTACAACATGCCGTATGCCTTGCGCCTGACGGGCCAGCTGAACCGGGATGCGTTGCAACGGGCGCTGGATCGAATCGTCGTGCGCCACGAAATCCTGCGCAGCGTGTACTGCACGCTGCGCGATGGGGAGGCGGGCGTCCGGACGATGGATGCGATGCCGGTGACCATCACCGTCGTCGATCTCTCGCACCTGGACGCCGAGGCGCGTGACGAGCATATGCGCTCGCTGGCGCTCGCCGAGGCGAAGAAACCGTTCGATCTGCGACGCGACCTGATGCTGCGCGCCAGCCTGGTGGCGCTGGCCGACAATGAGCACGTCCTGTTGTTCACGATGCATCACATCGCCTCGGACGGCTGGTCGATGGGCGTGCTGACGCAGGAATTCGTGACCTTGTACGACGCCTGTTCGAACGGCGCGGCGGATCCGCTGCCGCCGCTGCCGGTGCAGTACGGCGATTTCGCATGGTGGCAACGGAACTGGCTGCAAGGCGACGTCCTGGAGCAGCACCTCGATTTCTGGGAGCAGCAGCTCGCGGATCTGCCGCAGGTGCACAGCCTGCCGCTGGATTTCCCGCGACCTGCCGCCCAGAGCTTCGAAGGAGGCAGTTACGTCCATGTCTTCGACCGGACCTTGAGCGATCAGCTCAAGGCACTCAGCCTGGCGCAAGGCACGACGCTGTTCATGACGCTGCAGACCGCGTTTGCGGTGCTGCTGTCCCGCTACAGCAATGAAACGGACATCGTGATGGGGATGCCCATCGCCAATCGCACCCAGGCCGAGCTGTCGCCGTTGATCGGCTTCTTCATCAACACGCTGATCCTGCGCAGCGACTTGTCCGGCAACCCGCGCTTCAGCGAGCTGCTGCAGAAGAACAAGCAGATGGCGCTGCAGGCGTACGATCACCAGCACATTCCCTTCGAACTGCTCGTCGACCGGCTTCGCCCCGAGCGCAGCGCCCGTCACGGCGCGTTGTACCAGATCATGTTCGTGCTCCAGAACAACGAGCAGAGCGAACTGAGCTTGCCCGGGCTGACCCTGTCCCAGGTCGACACGGGGCATGTCGCGGCCAAGTACGATATCCACCTGGGCATGCAGGAATTCCCGGACGGATTGCAGGCGACGTGGACCTATTGTTCCGCGCTGTTCACGCCTGCCACGATCGAACGCATGTGCCGGCATCTGGGCACGCTGCTGCGGAGCATGGTCGCGGCGCCGGACACGCCGATCCTGAATCTCCCCATGCTCGACAGCGCGGAACGACACCAGATCGCGGTCGAGTGGAACGGAAAGGTCGCGGACCATTCGCACGACGGCATCGTGCCGAGGCGTTTCGAGCAGCAGGCCGCACGGACGCCGGACGCCGCCGCCGTACGGTGCGGAGACGCGGTGCTGCGTTATGCGGAACTCGATCGGAAAGCCAACCGCCTGGCGCATTGCCTCATGGAGGCGGGCATCGAACCGGGCGCCGTGGTCGGCGTGCATGCCACGCGTTCGCCGGAGCTGATGGTGGCGCTGCTGGCGATCTGGAAATGCCGCGCCGCCTATGTCCCGTTCGATCCGAACAGCACCACGAAACGACTGGCGGTGGTGATCGAGGACGCGGGCATCGAAGTCGTGGTGGCGCAGTCCGCGCTGCGTGCCAAGGTGCCCGTGTCCGGCATCGACGTGCTCGAGCTGGACGATGTGCTGGCCGAGACATGGTTCGCGGAATACCCGGACCACGGTCCCGGTGCATACGGCACGGACGTGGGTCCCGACGACAGCGCCTACATCATCTACACCTCGGGCTCGACGGGCGTGCCCAAGGGCGTCGAGATCGCGCACGCCAGCCTGGCGGACTACTGCGGTTACGCACTCGGTCGATACTACGCACAGGGGCTCGCCGGTTCGCTGGTGGTGACGTCGCACGCATTCGACATCACCGTCCCCAGTCTGTTCCTGCCCCTGCTTGCGGGAGGGTGTGTCGAGTTCATGCCGCCGCAAGGAGAACTGGAAGCGCTGGCGACGCGCCTGGCCTTCGCGCAGGATCGTTACCTTCTGCGCATGACGCCGCTGCATGCGCAGGCGTTGCTGGATTTGCTGCCGCCCGCCAGCCGTCTGGATGCAGCGCACGTCTTCGTCATCGGCGGCGCCGGCTTCCCGCCGGAACTCGCGCGCGAACTGCAATCGCGCTTTCCGCGCAGCCAGATCTTCAATCACTACGGTCCCACCGAGGCGACCGTCGGTTGCGCGATGTTCGACGTCACGGCGCAACTGGATCGTCTGGAGAGAACCATTCCCATCGGTCGTCCGATGGACAACACCGTGTTGTATGTGCTCAACGCGGCGCGGGAGCTGGTGCCCGCGGGTGTCAGCGGCGAGCTGTACATCGGCGGGCAGGGGCTGGCGAAGGGCTACCTCAATCGACCGGATCTCACTGCCGAAAAATTCATCCGGAACCCGTTCGGCGATGCGCACGCCGAGCGGCTCTACCAGAGCGGCGACCTGGTGCGGTGGTTGCCCGAGGGCGCGCTCGAATTCCTGGGGCGGTGCGACGACCAGGTGAAGATCCGCGGGTTCCGCGTCGAACTGCAGGAAATCGAGCACCACCTGCGCAGCGATCCCCGGGTCGCCCAGGCCGTGCTCGTCGCCCATGAAGACCGCGATGGTGGAAAGCGCCTTGTGGCGTATGTCGTGCCGGCCGGGGAACCCGGTCACGAGCCGTTGGCGACGCAGTTGCGGGACGCGCTTCGCCAGGAGCTGCCCGACTACATGGTGCCTTCCGGCATCGTCCTGCTGGACGAGCTGCCGTTGTCCGCCAACGGAAAAGTGGACAGGCGCCGCTTGCCGGAACCGGGGTTCGATCCGGTACAGGCGAAGGTACCGCCGGAGACCGCGACCGAGCATCGCCTGGTCGCACTGTGGCGCGATCTGCTCCATGTCCCGTGCGACGACGTGACGGCATCGTTCTTCGAACTGGGCGGACATTCCCTCCTGGTCACTCGCCTGGTCGGCACCGTCAACCAGGAGTTCGCCGCAAGCCTGAAGATCGCCGAGGTCTTTTCCCACCCGACGATTCGAGCGCTGGCGGGCCTGATCGACTCGGCGACCACGGGCGCGATCGTGCGGATTCCGCGCGTGTCGCGGGAGTCGGTGCTGCCCTTGTCCTTCGCGCAGCAGCGCCTGTGGCTCATCGACAGGCTGGGGGGCAGTAGCCAGTACAACATGCCGTTCGCCTTCCGGCTGCACGGCGCCCTGGATCGGGATGCATTGCAGCGTGCGCTGGATACGATCGTGGCGCGACATGAGGTCCTGCGCAGCGTCTTCCGCACCCGCGACGATGGCGAGGCCTTCGTCGTCGTGCAGGTAGCCGCTTCGATTCCGGTGACGGTGATCGATCTGACGCACCTCGACACGGCTGCGCAAGAAGAACGCGTGCATGCGCTGGCGGCAGCCGATGCCACGCGGCCCTTCGATCTCGGCAACGACCTGATGCTGAGGGCGAGCCTGCTGGCATTGTCCGGTCAGGAACACGTGCTGCTGTTCAACATGCACCACGTCGCCTCGGACGGCTGGTCGATCGGCGTACTGACGACGGAATTCGCCGCGCTGTACGACGCGTTTTCGAGAGGCGCCGATCACCCCCTGCCGGCGTTGCCGATCCAGTATGCGGACTTCGCCCACTGGCAGCGCCAGTGGCTGCAAGGCGAAGTGCTGGCGCAACAACTGGACTACTGGCTGACGCAATTGGATGGCTTGCCCGCCGTGCACGGCCTGCACCTGGATTTCCCCCGTTCGGCGGTGCAACACTTCGCGGGTGCGCTGCATTCGCAGCGCCTGGACCAGGCGCTGGGCGAAGGTCTGCGGAAGCTGAGCCTGGAAAGCGGCACCACGCTGTTCATGACGCTGCAGGCGGCATTCGCCGTACTCCTGGCGCGCTGCAGTGGCGAGACCGACATCGTGATGGGCACGCCCATCGCGAACCGCACGCAGGCGGAGTTGTCGCCCCTCATCGGATTCTTCGTGAACACGCTGGTGTTGCGCAGCGATCTGTCGGGCAACCCGTCGTTCATCGACGTCCTGCAGCGGACCAGGAAGACGTCGCTCGACGCCTACGAACATCAGCACATCCCCTTCGAGATGCTGGTCGACAAACTGCAGCCCGAGCGCAGTTTCCACCAGAGCCCCTTGTTCCAGATCATGTTCACGCTGCAGACCGGCGAGCAGGGCACGCTGACGTTGCCCGGCTTGAGCATGCAGGCCCTGGAGCAGGGACAGCACACGGCCAAGTTCGATCTCACGCTGGCGCTGCGCGAAACCGATGACGGCGTGTGGATGAATTGGGATTACTGCGCCGAACTGTTCCACGCGACGAGCATCGCGAGCCTGGCCGAGGCTTTCGCCGAGTTGCTGGCCGGCATCGTCGCGGAGCCGAACCGGCCGATCCGGTCGTTGCCACTGATCTCCGCGAGGACACGGCATCGGCTGCTGGAAGAATTCGCCGGCGCGCCGGCAGCGCATCCGGAGGATGCATTCATCCGCACGTTGTCGGGGGCAGGGGCAGAGGCGGGGACAACCGCAGAGACCCGACTCTACGTGCTGGATCGGGACCGGCAGTTGCTGCCCATCGGCGTTCCGGGTGAGTTGTACATCGCGGGCGCCTGGCCCGCGCAATCCGGTTCGGATGACCCCGGGCTGGTGCAGCGCCTCGTACCGCATCCTTTTTCGGATGATCCCGGGGTGTCGCTGCTCCGATCCGGCGATCGGGCACGCTGGCTGCCGGGCGGCAAGCTCGAGTACCTCGGAAAGATCGACGCGCAGCCCGGGAAGGACATCGAAGCGGAAGGCCCCGGGTACGAAGCTCCGACGGGCGAGTTCGAGGTCCGGCTGGCGGCGCTCTGGCAAGACGTGCTGGGTGTTTCTGCCGTCGGCCGTCGCCACCATTTCTTCGCATTGGGCGGCAGCTCCCTGAGTGCCGTACGCCTGGAGTTCGCGATCCGCGAGCACTTCGGCATCGAGCTGACATTCCGCGAGTTGTTCGAGCATGCGGAGCTCGCCGCGCAGGCGGAACTCATCGCCGCAAAGGATCGGCAAGTCGAACTGCCGCGGATCGAGAAGGCGGCGCGCGACGGCCGGCCGCTGGCCTTGTCGTTCGCGCAGCAGCGCTTGTGGCTCATCGACCAGCTCATGCCGGGCAGCACCCAGTACAACATGCCGCTGGCATTGCGGCTGACGGGCGAGCTGGATGTCGAAGCGCTGAAGAAAGCGCTGGACGCGATCGTCGCCCGGCATGAAGTGCTGCGAACGGTTTACGCGATTTCGGAGTCCGGCGAGCCCTGCCAGCGCATCCAGGCACTCGCGTCCATCCCGTTCTCGATCGTGGATCTGCGCGACATTCCGAGCGCATCACGGGCCCGGCGGGTGCGCGAGCTGGCGGAAGCGGAAGCCAACAAGCCCTTCGATCTGCGGCAGGATGCCATGCTGCGGCTTGCGGTCCTCGTCCTGGACTCCGAAGAACACGTGCTGCTGTTCACGATGCATCACATCGCGTCCGACGGCTGGTCGCAGAATGTGCTCGTCGACGAATTCGTCGCGCTGTATCGGGCCTGCAAGGAGGGACAGTCGCTGGCGCTGTCCCCCCTTGAGGTGCAGTACGCGGACTTTGCCCAGTGGCAACGGGGTTGGCTGCAAGGAGACGTGCTGGACCGGCAGCTGGACTACTGGCTGCAGCAGTTGGCGGCCCTGCCGCAAGTGCATCGGGTGCCCACCGACTTCCCGCGGCCGGCCGTGCAACGCTTCGCCGGGGCGGTGCACGATCAGCAGTTCGACCCATCGCTGAGCGAACGACTGCACGCATTGAGCGCCGCCCAGGGCACGACGCTGTTCATGACCCTGCAGACGGCCTTCGCGGCGCTGCTCGCCCGCTACAGCGGCGAGACCGACATCGTCATGGGAACGGCCATCGCGAATCGCACACAGCCCGAGCTCGCATCGTCGATCGGCTTCTTCGTCAATACGCTGGTGCTTCGCAGCGACCTGTCCGGCGACCCTTCCTTCGCCACGCTGCTGGAACGGAACAAGCGCATGGCGGTGGCGGCGTTCGAGCACCAGCACATTCCGTTCGAAATGCTGGTGGAAAAGCTGCAGCCGGAACGCAGCTTCAGCCACAGCCCGCTGTTCCAGATCATGTTCACGCTGCAGAGCGGCCAGGATCAGTCGAAACTGGAACTGCCCGGTTTGAGCATCGAGGTCCTCGATGCGGAAAAGCACACCGCGAAGTTCGATCTGACCCTGGCGCTGCACGACGGGCCGGATGGCCTCAGGGCGAGCTGGGACTATTGCACCGAACTGTTCGCCGCCCGGACCATCGCCCATATGGCGGACGCGTTTGCGCAGCTGCTGACCGCAGTGGTCGCGGAACCGGAGTGTCCGATCCAGCGCTTGCCGGTGTCGGCGATCGGCACCCGCGCAGAGCGGCTTGCGCTGGATCCTGCCTACGACGCGCTTGACCCTGCGTTGCAGGCACTCGGGGTCGGCGGCCGCGTGGCGCCGGTTCACGAAGCGCCGCAGGGCGACATCGAAACCGCATTGTCGATGCTCTGGATCGAAGTGCTGCAGGTGCCGCGCGTCGGCCGTCGCGACAATTTCTTCGCGCTGGGCGGCAGTTCCCTGAGTGTCGTTCGGCTGGCATTCGCGATCCAGGAACGTTTTTCCCTCGACGTGTCGGTGCGCGAGTTGTTCGAGTATTCCGTGCTCGCCGCGCAGGCCGGCCTGATCGCGACGAAAGAGCGGCTGGCGAGACTTCCCGCCGTGAGCCCCGTGGCGCGCGATGGCCAGCCCCTGGCGTTGTCCTTTGCGCAGCAGCGACTGTGGTTCATCGATCAGCTGACGCAGGGCAGCGCGCAGTACAACATGCCGATCGCGCTGAAGCTCGAGGGCGAGCTGCAGGTCGATGCCTTGCACGCGGCCTTCAGCGAGATCGTGCGACGACACGAAGTGTTGCGCACGATCTACGCCACTTCGGCGACCGGAGAGGCGAGCCAGCAGGTCTTGCCGATCGACGCGCTGCCGCTGGTGCGCATCGACCTGTCCGGATTGCCGGAAGCAGAACGGGAGGCGGAAGTCCTGCGTCTTGCCGAGGCGGATGCCCTCGCGCCTTTCCGTCTCGACCAGGACCTGATGCTGCGCGTCGGCCTCATCGCCCTGGACGCGAAGACGCACGTGCTGCTGTTCAACATGCATCACATCGCTTCCGACGGCTGGTCCATGGGCGTGCTCATCGATGAGCTCGTCCAGCTGTACACGGCGTTCGTCCAGGGTCAACCCAGCCCGCTGCCGCCGCTCGCGATCCAGTATGCCGACTTCGCCACCTGGCAGCGTTCGCATATTCAAGGCGACTACCTCGAAGAACAGATGAGTTACTGGCAGAAGCAGCTCGCCGGCATTCCGCCGGTGCATGGCCTGATCCTGGATCGGCCGCGCCCGCTGCAGCCGAGCTTCGTCGGCAAGGCGCTCACGGTGCCGCTCGATGCGGCGCTGGTGCAGCGATTGCACGAATTGGGCCAGGCGCAGGGCGCTACGCTCTTCATGGTGTTGCACGCCGCGTTCGCCGTGCTGCTGGGACGCTGGAGTCGCGAGGACGACATCGTCGTCGGCTCGCCTATCGCGGGTCGCACCCGCAACGAACTGGCTCCGCTGATCGGGTTCTTCGTCAACAACCTGGTGCTGCGCAGCCGCCTGGACACGGAACGGTCGTTCGCGGATTTCCTGCAGGCGTCCCGGGTCACGGTGCTGGAGGCGTTCGAACACCAGGACGTGCCGTTCGAGATGCTGGTCGATCGCTTTTGTCCGGAGCGCAACTTCAACCACTCGCCCCTGTTCCAGATCCTGTTCTCGCTGCAGGAACAGATGCAGGCGGAGCTGTCCTTGCCCGGCGTCCGGATCTCGGGAGTCGGGCGCGAGCAATCGCTGGCGAAGTTCGAGCTGTCGGTGCAGGTCGGGCCGGGCGTCGACGGCCATGAAATCCAGTGGAGCTACAGCACCGACATCTTCGATGCGGACACGATCGCCAGCTTGGCGGAGCACTATGTGCTGCTGCTCGAGGCGGTGGCCGCGGCCCCGGAAAAGCCGCTGGGCCAGCTGTCCATGGTGACGGAAGGCGACCAGCGCTTCTTCGCCGCACAAGCGGCGCGGGCGGTGACCGCATCGGCGCCGGTCGTTTGCCTGCACCGCCTGTTCGAGCAGCAGGCGGCGCGATGGCCGGACAACATCGCGCTGATCCACGAAGGCACCCGGCTGAGTTATCGCGAGCTCAACGAACGCGCAAACCGGCTGGCCCACTACCTGCGGACGTCCGGCGTGCGGACGGGCGACTTCGTCGGTCTCTTCGTCGAACGCTCGACGGACATGGTCGTCAGCATTCTCGCGGTGCTCAAGGCCGGCGCGGCATACGTGCCGATGGATACCTACAATCCCGCTGCCCGCACACGGCACATGCTCGACGACTCGGGCGTCACCTGGATCATCACGCACGAGGATCTCCAGCCCCTGTTGCCGTCCACCGCTGCGCAGGTCCTGCACCTGGACGCGCCCGGACACGCGGAAGGCATTGCCCGCTGTCCGGCGATCGACCTCCAGGACACCGGTGTCACCACCGCGCATGCGGCGTACGTGATCTACACCTCCGGCTCCACCGGCAAGCCCAAGGGGGTCGTGGTCGAACACGCTCATGTCGTACGTCTCTTCGACAGCAGCGCCGAGCATTTCAGCTTCGATCACGACGACTGCTGGACCCTGTTCCATTCCTATGCCTTCGATTTCTCCGTCTGGGAGATCTGGGGCGCGCTGCTGCACGGCGGCCGTCTCGTCGTCGTGCCCTATGCAGTCTCCCGCTCCGCGCCCGATTTCCATCGACTGCTGAAGGAACAGGGGGTGACGGTGCTGAATCAGACGCCTTCGGCTTTCTACCTGCTCATCGAGCAGGCCCGGCAGGGGGGCGAACTGGATCGCCTGCGCTATGTCGTCTTCGGCGGGGAAGCGCTGGATCCGCCTCGACTGCGGCCGTGGCTCACGCTTTACGGAGACGAGCAGCCACAGCTCGTCAACATGTACGGCATCACCGAAACGACCGTGCACGTGACCTATCGACGGATCCGGACCGCGGACGTGGGCAAGCCTTCGAGTGTGATCGGCGTGCCGCTGCGCGATCTGCTCTGCCATGTGTGCAACGACGCGATGTCGTTGCAACCCGTGGGCGTGCCCGGCGAACTGTTCGTGGGCGGTGGTGGCGTATCGCGAGGCTACTTGAATCGTCCCGAACTCAATCGCGAGCGCTTCATCGACAGCCCGTTCGGCGGGCCCGGGCAGCGTCTCTACCGCACCGGCGATCTGGTGCGCTGGACCACCGCCGGCGAACTGGAATACCTCGGCCGCATCGATCATCAGGCGAAGTTGCGCGGTTTCCGCATCGAACTCGGCGAAATCGAGCATGAGCTGCTCGGCAGCGGTCACGTGAAGGAGTGCGTGGTGCTGCTCAATGGTGATCGCGGCAGCGAACAGCAGTTGGTCGCCTACGTCGTGCCGAACCGCGACGACGCGCATTTGCCGAATGTGTTGCGCGAACACCTGCTGTCGGTACTGGCGCCGTACATGGTGCCTTCGGTCTTCGTCGTCCTCGAGCGCATTCCGCTGACCGAGAACGGCAAGATCGACCGGAACGCCTTGCTCTCGATGGCGGAAACGCGTGTGGCACGCGCAGAGTACGTCGCGCCGACGACGCCGATGGAGGCGCAGCTCTGCACAGTCTGGCAAGACGTGCTGGGGGTCGAAAGAATCGGCGTTCGGGACAACTTCTTCGCCGTGGGTGGCGATTCGATCCGGGTCGTGCAGATCGTGAAACGGGCACAGGCCGCTGGCATCGCGCTCGACGTGAAGGACATCTTTTTCCATCAGACCATCGCCGAGCTGGCCGCGATCCGACGCGGATCGCGTGCGCCCGTCGAGCCGGCGCCCCTGCACGTGCTGACGGGTGCATTCGATGCATCGCCGTTCATGGACGAGACCGTGGAAGATTGCTACCCGGTGACCGCCATGCAGCAGCGCATGCTGGAACAACACGGGACACACGGCCTGGAAGAGGCGGTCTATCAGCCGCGTGTCATCTACGACATCGACGGCATCGCGCTGGAACCGGCGCGTCTGGAAGCCGCGTTGCGGCATCTGCTCCAGAAGCATCCCGTACTGCGTACCCGATTCCATCGCATGGAAAGCGGCGAGCATGTCCAGGCGGTGCTGAAAGGCGTCGACTTCCATCTGCCGGTGGTCGACCTGTCCGAGCTGGACTCCGCGGCGCAAGAGAGGGCGGTCGCGAACCTGATCGCGCAGGACCGGCCGTTCGCACTGGGCGAGACCGGCATCCGCTTCACGTTGCTCGTCTATGGCAAACAGCGCCATGGCCTGTTCATCTCCACCCACCACGCGATCATCGACGGCTGGGCGCTGGTGGAACTGCGCAACGAACTGATGGCGATGTACCAGGCGTCGGGTCAGGTACGAGCGATGCTGCGCGCATCCGCGTCGGACAACGTCTTCAAGGAACACGTCGCGCTGGAACGGGAAGCGCAAACCCTCGCGGATCACCGGCAGGCCTGGCGTGAACTCGTGGCGGACTACCGGCCGATGCCCGCGCTGGATTCGATCGCGGCGGATGCGAGCGCGAGCAACACGCTGGATCTGCACCTCGACGCCGCACTGGCCAGCGGGCTCAGGCGCCAGGCAGAGGGGCAGGGCGTGACGTTGAAAACCCTGTTGCTGCTGGCCTACCAGCGGACGCTCGGGACTCTGTTGATGACCGACACGGTGACCGTGGATGTCGTGTGCAGCGGCCGTTCTCCACGCCTCAGCGATCCGCTGGGCGCGATCGGCCTGTTCTGGAGTCTGCTGCCCATCTGCACGCGGCTGTCGGCACATCAGGGCGACGCGGACGCCATCGCCGCGACCGCGCGAAGACTGTTGACCATGGACGCGCATTCCCTGTTCCCCACCGACCACGTGCGCAAGCTCGTCGATGTCGACTCGATGACCTACGCAGCATTCAACTACGTGGATTTCCACAACGCGAAAACCGGAACCGGCAGTTCGCGGGAGGGGGAGGCGGGCGAACTCAGGATTCGCTACGCATCCGATCGATTCGCCTACGCCGTCAAGCTGGCGATTTCCGGCGGTGATGGCGACGGCATCGACGGCAGCATCGAATTCGATCGCCGGCATTTCACCACGGAGCGGATGCGCGAGCTCCGCACCGAGCTCCTGGCCCGATTGCGACAGCTCGGCAACCCGGTCGGAAAGACAGCGGAAGAAGTCCATGACTAAAGCGATGACCGATTTGTCCGGCGTGTCCGTCGACGACCTGGATTCGATTCAGGACACTCCCTTGCTGCTCCGCGTCGATCAGGGTTCGGCCCGGGTGGCCGACTGGGCGGCGGAAAACCATACGCACGTGGAGCGATTGCTGCAGGCCAACGGTGCACTCCTGATCCGCGGACTGAGGTTCGCCGGGAGCCAGCAATTCGGGGCCGTGCTCGCAACCCTGTTCGGCGCAGAGCTCCTGGAATACGTGTACCGGTCGACGCCCAGGACGCAATTGCGAGGGAACGTCTACACGGCCACGGAATACCATCCTTCGCTGCAGATTCCCCAGCACAACGAGAATGCCTACGGCAATCGCTGGGCGATGCGCCTCGGCTTCCTGTGCACCGTACCGTCGGAGCAGGGCGGGGCCACGCCGATCTGCAACAGCGAACGCGTCTACCAGCAGATTCCGGAAACGATTCGCGATCGCTTCGAACGGAATGGCGTGATGTACGTCCGCAACTATTCCGACATCGACGTTCCCTGGAACGAAGTCTTCCAGACCGAAGAGCGCGAAGAGGTCGAGCGGTTCTGCCAGGCCAACCAGATCAGCCACGAGTGGCTGGACGGCGATCGGCTGCGTACCCGGCAAATCAATCAGGCCAGCATCCGCCATCCGGTCACCGGCGCGCAGGTCTGGTTCAACCAGGCGCACCTGTTCCACGTGTCCAACCTCGATGAAGAACTGCAGAAGATTCTGCTCGCCACGGTGGACGAAGCGGACTTGCCGCGCAACACCTATTACGGGGACGGCGCGCCCATCGCGACCTCTGACCTCGCGCTCATCCGGGACATCTACCAGCGTCACGCCATCCGCTTCGACTGGCAGCGGAACGATCTATTGCTGCTGGACAACATGCTATATTCGCACGGCCGCGATCCGTTCGCCGGCGATCGGCAAGTGTTGGTGGGCATGGCGCGTTCCATCGACGCCGACAACGTGGAAAGCCGGCCATGAACGCAGGGGACGCGACGCAAAAGCCGCCAGGCATTCGCCACGTTTCAACATCCTCGACTGATCCCATGTGACTTGGAACAAGGGTCTTTGTCATGAACGACTTCTCCCCATTACCGATGTGCCCACCATGAAGAAGCTAGTCATCGCTGCTGTTGTCCTGATCGTCGGCGTGAGCCTGGTCGTGTTGATGAAAGGCATCGACAAGGAGGATGCACTTCCGGTCCAGGTGGAGCAGGCCCATCGCGCAGCCATCGAGCAGAGGGTCCGCGCGACGGGAAAGATCCAGTCGTCCATCCAGGTGAAGATCAGCGCCGACATCAGCGCGAAGATCACGCGCCTGCTCGTCAAGGAAGGCGACCAGGTGGAGAAGGGTCAGTTGCTGGTCGAACTGGACGGCACGCGACGCGGAGCCAGCCTGGCCAGCCAGCAGGCGTTGTTGAATGTTGCGCAGGATGAAGCCAGGCTCGCCCTGGCCAAGAAGAAGCTCGCCGAGAGCCGACTCGAACGCGACAAGCGCATGTTCGCGCGGCAGCTGATATCCCGCGATTCCCTGGATGCCACCACGAGCGCATACGAAGTGGAATCGGCCAGCTATTCGTCTGCCGTGGAGCAGATCAGGAAGGCGACCGGCGAGCTCGAGCAAACGAGGTACGACCTGTCCCAGACGCGCATCTTTTCGCCGATTTCCGGCACCGTCAGCGTGATGAAGCGAGAGGCGGGGGAGATCGTGATCGGCTCCCAGTTCCAGGAAGACGTCATCATGATCATCGCCGACCTGGGCCAGATGGAAGCCACGGTGAACGTCGACGAGAACGACATCAAGAAGGTGAAGGTCGGCCAGCCCGCCACGTTGTCGGTCGACGCGCTTCCGGGCGCCGTGATCGTGGGCCGCGTGGCGGAAGTCGCGTCCAGCGCGCGCCTGGCGGACCCGGGCGAAGTGCTGCAGAAGACGGAATTCCGCGTGAAGGTGGCGATTACCCAGGGCGGCGATCAGGTGCGACCGGGCATGACGGTCAGCGCCAACATCCTGACGGACACGCGGCAGTCCGCGTTGAGCGTGCCGATCCAGTCGGTGACCTTGCGGCCGGTGGCGCAATGGCGGAAGGCGGCCAGCGAACCCACGGGCAGCAAGCCCGTCGTCGACAAGGACGGCTACGTGCAGCTCGTGTATGTCGTGGAAAACGGCAAGGCGGTCGCTCGGCAGGTGAAGGTCGGCATCCAGAACGAGGATCGCGTCGAGATCCTCGACGGGTTGAAGGAAGGCGAGAGCGTGGTTTCAGGAAGCTATCGTGCGATCTCGCGTGACCTGAACGACGGCGATGCCGTCGAGGTCGGGAAAGGCCCGGTGGCAGGCTCCTGAACCACGCAGATGACGACGGACGCCGACATGGTAGACGCACAGCAGGCCCTGCTGCAGATCGACAACGTGACGAAGTCGTACCAACTGGGCGACGAGACCGTCCAGGCGCTGCGCGGTGTCTCGCTGCGCATCGACAACAACGAGTACGTCGCCATCATGGGCTCGTCGGGCTCGGGAAAATCCACGCTGATGAACGTGATCGGCTGCCTGGATGTGCCGACGTCGGGCACCTACCAGCTGGACGGGCAGATCGTGGGCAGGTTGAACGACGATGCGCTGGCTGAAATCCGCAACAGGAAGATCGGCTTCGTCTTCCAGACCTTCAATCGCGTGCCGCGAATCTCCGTCTTCAAGAACGTCGAACTGCCGCTGATCTACACGGGCGTCCCGAAGGCCGAGCGACGGGTCCTGGCGGAAAGCGCGATCGAGTCGGTCGGTCTTCGCGACCGGATGAAGCACAAGCCGAACGAACTGTCCGGCGGCCAGCGTCAACGCGTGGCGATCGCCCGGGCGCTCGTGTGCAAGCCCTCGCTGATCCTGGCGGACGAGCCGACCGGGAATCTGGACAGCACGACCAGCGAAGACATCATGGCGCTGTTCGATGCCTTGCACCGCCAGGGGAACACCATCGTCCTCGTGACCCATGAAGAGGACATCGCAGCGCATGCCCAGCGCGTGGTGCGCCTGAAGGACGGACTGATCGAAAGCGACCGCAGGCGGGCGCCATCGTGAAGATCCAGATCGACATCGCCGAGGCCGCCAGAATCGCATGGAGCGCGGTCATCGCCAACAAGCTGCGCGGTGCATTGACCGCGTTGGGCGTCATCATCGGCATCGTGGCCGTCACCACGACGATGATCGCGGCCAACACCATGCAGAACGTATTCCGGCAGTCGTTCGCTTCCGGCGGCGCCGACGTCGTCTACGTGTCCAGGACGCCCTGGGTGGATCTCAGTTCCGGCGCGCAATATCGGACCCGGCGGAATCTGGACCTGTATCAGAGCCGCGCGCTGGCGACGCGTCTCCAGGGCAAGGCCATCGTGGTGCCGAGCATCAGCATCGATCAACCCGCCCGTTTTCTCTCGACCCGGATGACCGGAATCACGGTCATCGGCACGACGGACAAAGAGAGCCAGCTCTCCGATCTGATACCGGAGCAGGGACGTTTCCTGCTGCCGTTCGACGAGCAGAACAAGTTCGACGTCGCGGTGCTGGGCGCCACCGTGGCGGAAGGACTGTTCGGAAACCTCGACCCCCTGGGCAAGACCTTCCAGATCGGCGAAAGGCATTTCCGCGTCATCGGCGTCATGGGCAAGCGGACCAACGACTTCTTCGACGGCCCGGACTTCGACCGCCAGATCTACATCCCGATCACCACGTTCGAAAAGGTGTTCGGCAATCCGTCCGGCCGTGCGAACGTCGACATCGCGGTCAAGGCGCCCTCGCTCGAATCGGTCGACGATTTCCAGTACGAATTGACCGATGCGATGCGCAGGATCCGGGGCCTGCGTCCCGGCCAGCCGGACGACTTTTCCATCAGCACGCTGAATTCGCTCCTCACGTCGTACAACGACACGATCGGGGTCGTCGTCCTGGTGGGATCGCTCATCACGGGCATCGCGCTGTTCGTCGGCGGCGTCGGCGTGATGAACATCATGTTCGTCTCGGTGAAGGAACGCACGAGGGAAATCGGCATCCGCAAATCCATCGGCGCGAAGCGGCGCAGCATATTGCTGCAGTTCCTGTTCGAGTCGGCCTTGATCTGCCTCTTCGGCGGATTGATCGGCGCGGGGTTTTCCTGGGTGATTGCCCAGCTGGCCGACGAACCCACCATGCCCGTGAGTCTGTCGCCGGCCGTCTTCCTCGGTTCCCTGCTCATCGCCACCCTGGTCGGCGTCTTCTCCGGGTTGATCCCTGCGATACAAGGCGCGCGTCTGAATCCCATCGAAGCGTTGCGTTACGAATGAACGGCACGGAGCTGACCAGTGGAAGTGTCTGAAACGCTGTTCATGGCGCTGAACGCGATCCGCGACAACAAGCTGCGCTCGGCGCTGACGCTGGTGGGCATCATCCTGGGCGTGGCCTCGATCATCGCGGTGATGACGGCCGTCGCCGCGATCCAGAGGTCCATCGAGGCGGAGATCACGGTGTTCGGAGCGCAAACGTTCCGGATCCAGAGATTGCCGAAGGGTTTCGCGAGCGAAGAGCAGTTGGCCGCCTCCAAGTACTGGCCCGCCGTCACCCAATCCGAAGCCCAGGCCATTCGCGAGAACGCCAAGCTGATCGACGCCGTCGGCGTCGAACTCTGGGAGGACGGCAGCAGCGCTTCCTACAATGGAAGCTCCGCGGAGGCCAGCGTGTTCGTCTGCGGCGGGACACCGGAATATTCCGACGTCAACGCGCATGCGATCGATTCGGGTCGCAATCTTTCCCGCATCGATCTGATGGCGGGACGCAAGGTCGTGGTGCTGGGCCACGCGCTCGCGAAGGAACTCTTCCCGTACGTCGATCCGATCGGCAAGAAGATCGTGATGGACGGGCAGAAGTACGAGGTCATCGGCGTCTTCGCGGAAAAGGTGTCGGCGTTCAGCAGCCGGTTCGAGGCCATGGCGCTGATTCCGATATCGGCGTTCACCAGCGTCTACGGCAACTACGACTCACAGGGCGTGCCGCGCTCGGTCAATATCACGTTGCATGCCATGAGTCCGGAAGCGCTCCCGGATGCCATCGAAGAAGCGCGGATGACCCTGCGACGCGTTCGTCACCTGAAGCCGCGCGACGACGACAATTTCTATTACTTCACCAATCAGA
>JBQCJG010000165.1:0-5085 GCA_051952955.1 Lysobacteraceae bacterium
GAATTCGAGGAGGAGATCGGCAACCTGGCCCACCTGCTGCCGGCGTGGAAGGCCGATCCCAACAACATCGAACTGCTGCAGCCGGTCCGCCGGGTCTTCCACACGCTCAAGGGCAGCGGCCGCCTCGTCGGCGCGCGCACCCTCGGCGAGTTCAGCTGGAAGATCGAGAACATGCTGAACAAGGTGCGCGACGGCCTGCGGCCGGCGACGCCCCCGGTGGTGGCGATGGTCGACCAGGCCTGCGCGGCCCTGCCGCAGCTGCACGCCGCGCTGCGCGGCGACGGCGTCGTCACCATCGACCTGCGCGCGCTGGAAGCCTATGCCGACCGCATCGCCGGCGGCGAAGAGGTCATGCCCGTGCTGGCCGCGGCCGCACCGGCCACCGCGCCGGTCGAAGCGATCGAAGTCGCGGCCCCCGTCGCGGAAGCGTCGGCACCGGTCGCCGCGGTCGAGCCGCCGGCCGTCGAAGCCCCGCACGCCGTCGAGAGCGGCGACGAGGTCAGCGTCGACCCGGTCCTGTTCGAGATCCTGCAGGCCGAAGTCTCCGGCCATCTGGTCACCATCGACGGCTGGCTCGCCCGTGCGCACGCCGCGCCGACCGCGGCCGACGATCCGCTGCTGCGCGCGATCCACACGATGAACGGCGCCTTCGCGATGACCGAAGTGCCGTCGATCACCGATGCGCTGACCCCGGCGGAAGGCTATGTCCGCCGCCTGCTGGCCCTGGCCGGCGAGGTCGATGCCGACGGAGTGTCCGCCATCGCCGAACTGGCCGACCGCATCCGCGACACCGTCGTCGCGATCGCCGTGCCGGGCGGCCGCGTGCCGTCCTGCGATGCGCTCGCCGCGCGCCTGGTCGCGCTGCGCGACAGCCTGCCCGAAGCCGGTCCGGTGCAGGTCGTCGACCACCCGCCCGCGATGCCCGAGGCGCCGGTCGAACTCACCGAACTCGATCTCAGCGCCTACGGTCGTTTCGATGCGGAACCGGCCGCCGAAGCGCCGGTCGCCCCTGCCGCGACGCCGGAACAGGGCGCGTTCGACCCCGACCAGCTCGCCCGCGAGGCCGAAGCCGAACTCACCCGGCTGTTCGCCCAGGCCGAGACCCCGGTGGCGCCGCAGGCGCCCGCCGCGCCCGAACCGGCTGCCGCCGCGCCGACCGGCCCCGAGGATGCCGCGCGCCTGCTGGCACTGATGGAATCCTACGAGGCCGAACGCGCCGAGGCGGAGCGTGCCGAAGCCGCACGCCTCGCCGAACTGCGCCGCGCCGAACACGAAGACTTCATGCGCTTCGAAGCCGAGCGTCTCGAAGCGGAACGTCTCGAAGCCGAGCGCCTCGAAGCCGAACGCCTCGAAGCCGAGCGTCTCGAAGCCGAGCGTCTCGAAGCCGAACGTCTGGACGCCGAACGTCTCGACGCCGAACGCCTCGAAGCCGAACGTCTCGACGCCGAACGTCTCGAAGCCGAACGTCTGGAAGCGGAGCGCCGCGAAGCCGAACTGCTGGAAGCCGAACGCCTGCTCGCCGAAGGCAGCGAGCCGGCGTCCGAGGTCCACGTCGAACCGCCGGCGTTCGCCGACTTCGTCCTGCCGGAAGAACCCGTGGCCGCCGAGGCTGCGCCGGCGGAAGCCGCATCGGCCGAGCCCGCGCCGGCCGCGGACAACGCGCGTCCTGCCGATTCGGTCATCGCCGTGCTGCTGGCCCACTCCGCGGTCACCGACCCGGACGAACCGCTGGACATGCGCGACCTGGACGAAGACCTGATGGACATCTTCGTCGAGGAAGGCCGCGACCTGCTCGACCATTCCGACCAGTTGCTGGTCGGCCTGCGCGCATCGCCGGAAGACCGCGAGATCATCGCCGGCCTCCAGCGCGACCTGCACACGCTGAAGGGCGGTGCCCGCATGGCCGGCGTCATGCCGATCGGCGAGCTCGGCCACGCGATGGAATCGCTGCTGGAAGCCGCGGCGGAACATCGCCTGCGCCTGGGCAACGACGACATCCCGCTGCTGGAAACCGGCTTCGACCGCCTGCACACCATGGTCACCCGCGTCGGCGACCGGCGTGCGGTCGCGGTGCCGGACGCGCTGGTCGCCGCCTTCGACACCCGCGCACTGGGCCACGCGCTCGAACTGCCTGCGCACCTCGCGTCCGCGCCGGAACCCGAGGTCGAGGCCCCGGCCTTCGCCGACGTCGAGGCGCAGGCCGAGATCGCCGAGCCCGTCGAGGCCGCGCATCCGGCCGAGGACGAGGCGTTCGAGATCGAGGACATCGCGCTCGACGCCGTGTCGCTGGAAACGACCTTCGCCGAAGCGGCGCCGGTCGAGGAGGGGGCCACCGCGTCTGCCGCCGACGAGCCCGTTGTCATCGAATCCGTCGCCATCGAACCCGAACCGGTCGCATTCGAGCCGGTGCCGGTCGAGACCGCGCTGGTCGAGGTCGAGGACTTCGAATACGCCTTCGCCGAGATCGAGGCCGCCGAGGCTGCGCAGGCCGAGCCGGCGCACGTCGAAGCGACGCCTGTCGCGGCCGGGACGCCGGAGTCGACGATCGAGACGGAGACCGAGGCCGAGACGGCCGAAGCCGACGCCGAGGCCACGCTCGAAGCGCAGCCGGAAGCCGCCACCGCCGCCGCCGAAGCGCCGACGTTCGCGCCGCTGCCGGGCCTGCGTCCGCTGTCCGCGCCGATGACCTTCGGCGACCGCGACGACGAGGACGCCAGCCTGCGCGGCAACCAGGACCAGGTCCGCGTCCGCGCCGAACTGCTCGATCGCCTGGTGAACTACGCCGGCGAGGTCGCGATCTACCGCTCGCGCCTCGAACAGCAGCTCGGTGCCTTCCGCGGCGCCACTTCGGAAATGGAGCAGACCACCGCGCGTCTGCGCGACCAGCTGCGCCGCCTGGAAATCGAAACCGAAGCCCAGATCATCGCGCGCTACCAGCGCGAGGGCGACACGCCGGACGCCACGTTCGATCCGCTCGAACTCGACCGCTTCTCCACCCTGCAGCAGCTGTCGCGCGCGCTCAGCGAAACCGCGACCGACCTCGGCAGCCTCCACACCACGCTCGACGACCTGACCCAGCAGTACGAAACCCTGCTGCTGCAGCAGTCGCGCGTGAGCTCGGAGCTGCAGGAAGGCCTGATGCGCACCCGCATGGTGCCGTTCGATACCGTCGTGCCGCGCCTGCGCCGCGTGCTGCGCCAGGCCGCCGCCGACACCGGCCGCCAGGTGCAGCTGAAGGTCGACGGCGCGCAGGGCGAACTCGACCGCAACGTGCTGGAGCGCATGACCGCGCCGCTGGAGCACATGCTCCGCAACTCGGTCGCGCACGGCCTGGAATCGCCCGCCCAGCGCACCGCTGCCGGCAAGGCCGCGGAAGGCGTCGTCGTCATCGCGGTGCGCAAGGAAGGGTCGGAAGTCGTCCTGCAGATCACCGACGACGGCCGCGGCCTCGACCGCAAGGCGATCCGCGAACGCGGCGAAGCGCGCGGACTCGTGCGCCCGGGCGTGACCCTGTCGAACGCCCAGCTCGACGCGCTGATCTTCGAGCCCGGCTTCTCCACCGCCGAGGAAGTCACGCGCCTCGCCGGCCGCGGCGTCGGCATGGACGTGGTGTCCAGCGAAGTCCGCCAGCTCGGCGGCACGATCGACATCCAGTCCGAGCCGGGCAAGGGCACCACCTTCGTCCTGCGCCTGCCGCAGACGCTCGCGGTCACCCAGGCCGCGTTCGTGCGCATCGGCGAGACCACCTTCGCGGTGCCGATCGCCTCGGTCCGCGGCGTCGGCCGCATCCCGCGCGAGGAACTCGCCAACGGCGCCACGACCTACCGCTACGGCAGCGAGGAGTACGCGCTGCACGACCTCGGCAAGCTCATCGGCCATGCGCCGGCGAAGGCCGAAGGCCAGCTGCAGATGCCGCTGCTGCTCACCCGTTCGGGCGACCTGCACGTCGCGGTGACCGTGGACCAGATCGTCGGCAACCGCGAAATCGTGGTGAAGCCGATCGGACCGCAGGTCGCGTCGATCCCCGGCATTTTCGGCGCCACGATCATGGGCGACGGCAGCGTCGTCGTGATCCTCGACGTCGCGCCGCTGGTGCGCCGTCTCGCCGCACAGCCGGAAGAGATCGAGGAAGCGCCGGCCCTCGAACAGCGCGCGGTGCCGCTGGTCATGGTGGTCGACGACTCGATCACGATGCGCAAGGTCACCGGCCGCGTGCTGGAGCGCCACAACTTCGAGGTCCTGACCGCGAAGGACGGCCTCGACGCGCTGGAACGCATGGTCGACGTCGTGCCGGACCTGATGCTGCTCGACATCGAAATGCCGCGCATGGACGGCTACGAGCTGGCCACCGCGATGAAGGCCGACCCGCGGCTGGCGCGGGTGCCGATCATCATGATCACCTCGCGCACCGGCGACAAACACCGCCAGCGCGCGATGGACATCGGCGTCGACCGGTATCTCGGCAAGCCGTACCAGGAGAACGAACTCATGCGCAACGTCTTCTCGCTGCTGGAGCCGGTGAGGTCCGATGCCTGAGTCCGCCGCCGCCGCTCCGCGCGTGGTCCTGCTGGCGCGCGCCGGCAAGGCCGCCGACAGCCTCGCCGAGGCGTTGCGCCAGGCCGGCGCGACGCTGCTGATCGCCGCCGACCCGGCCGACACCGACGAACCGGCGCTGCGCGCGCTGGCGCCGGAGGCGGTGCTGGTCGCGCTGGAGCCCAGCATCGAGCCCGCGCTGGACCGCCTCGACGGCCTGCTGTCGGATCCCGGCCTGACCGTGATCTTCGACGAGGCCGACCTCGCCGCGCATCGCGCCGGCTGGGACGCCGCGCGCTGGGTGCGCCATCTCTCCGCCAAGCTGCGTCGCGATTCCAACGTGCTGCCGCCCGGCGCCGAGTCCGAGCAGGACGACCTGCAGCCGTCCCCGGGCAGCGTGCCGAAGCCGGCCGCGGCCTACGGGGACTACGACTTCGGCGCCCTCGCGCGCGAGGCCGAAGCCCTGGCCGGCCAGGTTCCGGTCGACGGCCTGCCCGCCGAGGCACCCGCACAGCCCGTGCAGGTCGCACCGCCGTCGCCGCCGGCCGAAGC
>JBQCJG010000166.1:0-3885 GCA_051952955.1 Lysobacteraceae bacterium
ACGACGAGCAGGTTGAGGTCGATGCGCCGCAATTCCGATTCCCGCATGACGCGAATCCGATCCTGTCATTGGACGCATGATGCCGGCGGACCCATAGTGCGGCAAGCCACGACGAAGCGCTGCCGCGGACGGCAGCCGGGAGGCGCGAATGCAGACGATGCAGATTCCGATGCCGCAGGTCCGGACCGCCATGCTCCGGCGGGAAGCGCGAAGACGCCCGCGGAACGTCGCGGGTCATCCATCGCGAACGTCGCGGGTGTCGCGATGAGCCCGGCCGCACCGTCGCCGCCGACCGTTGGCCCGGCCACCGAGGGCCAGGCCGCCGCGCCGTTCCGGACGCAGGCCTGGGGCGAGGGCCACCGCATCGCGAGCGCGCACTATGCGATCGAGCGCGTGACGTTCCCGTCAGCGGGCGTCGAGGTGGTGGGCAACCTCTTCCTGCCCGCCGGGCCGGCCGGGCCGCGGCCCGCCGTCGCCGTGATCGGGCCGGTCGGCTTCGTGAAGGAACAATCGCCGGTCCAGTACGCGTCGCGACTGGCGCGCGAAGGCTTCGTCGCGCTCGTCTTCGACCCGCGCCACCACGGCGAAAGCGCCGGCGAGCCGCGGCGACTGGAAAGCGGACAGGCCAAGGCGGACGACCTGCGCGCGGCGCTCGACTTCCTCGCCACGCGCCCCGAGGTCGACGCCGCCGCGCTGCATCTGCTGGGCCTGTGCCAGGGCGTGAACTGGGCGGTGGACGCGGCCAACGCCGATCCGCGCGTCCGCTCGCTCGCGCTGGTGGCGGGCCATTACCTCACGCCGGACACCGCGCGGCTGTACCTGGGCAGCGACGCGGAGATCGAACGGCGCATCGCCCGGTCGCACGCGGCGGAAGCGCGCTTCCGCACGACCGGCGGGGTGGACTACATCCCGATCGTGGCGGACGGCGCGACACCGTCCGATCCCGAACCGCTGCTGGGCGCGCCCGCCATCCGCCAGTTCTACCTGCGCTGGGCGGACCGCGGTCCGTTCTGGCACTTCCACGGGCTGTGGGAAAACCGGCTGGCGGCGATGAGCGAGGCCGGACTCTGGGGCCACCGCGTCGACCTGTCCATGGCGACACTGCGGACGCCGACCCTCATGGTCCATGCCGACCGGGCCGCGAGCGGTCCGGAGATTCCCCTGCGCCTGTTCGCGTCGATACCCACCGCGGACAAGGCGCTGATCTGGCTCGGCCCCGAGAACCAGATGCAGTTCTACGAAGACCCGCTGACCATCGATCGCGTCGTCCCCGAACTCGCGCGTTTCCATCGCGCGCACGGCGCCGGGACGACCTGACCGGCCCCGGGCCGCGATCCGCGATCCACCGAAGATCGCCCCGTCGAACACCGCGCATCCCGCGCGCCCGGAAGCGTACCGCCCGCGGACGGAATCTCGATCGCCCGAAGCACGTCCTCTCATCGAAGAAAAAAGGAGTTGCCGCCCATGCTGTTCGTCGTCATCGGTGCCACCGGCAAGGTCGGAGGCGTCGTCGCCCGCACCCTGCTCGCAGAGGGCCATCGTGTCCGGGTCGTCCTGAGGAATGCCGGCCAGGTCGATCACTGGCGTGCACAGGGCGCGGAGGTCGCGCTGGCGGACCTCCACGATCGGGCCGCGCTGCGCGCCGCGCTGCGGGGCGGCCACGGACTGTTCGCCATGAACCCGCCGGCGTACGCGAGCGAGGACATGCTCGCCGATGCGCGCAAGGTCTGCGTCGCCCTGAAGGACGCGGCGGCGGTCGAGCGCATCGAGCGCGTCGTCGCACTGTCCTCCGTCGGCGCCCAGCACGACCGCGGCACCGGCAACATCCTGACCACGCATCTCCTCGAGCAGGTGTTCGGAGAACTCGCCTGTCCGACGGCGTTCCTCCGCGCCGCCTGGTTCATGGAGAACGCGCTCGGTTTCCTGCCGCTCGCGCGCGAGCAGGGCGTGGCGCCGAGTTTCCTGATGCCCCTGGACCGCGCGATCCCGCAGGTCGCGACCCGCGACATCGGCAGGACGGCCGCGGCGTTGCTCGCCGCCGACTGGCGGGGCCGGCGCATCGTCGAACTCGCCGGGCTGCGCGACTGCGCGCCGGTGGACGTCGCGTCCGCGCTTGGCCGGATCGCGGGGCGTCCCGTCGAGGCCGTCCCGTTCCCGCGGGACGCCTGGCCTGGATTCTTTGCGCGGCTCGGCATGTCCGCATCGGCGGGCCTGCAGTGGGCGGAGATGATCGACGGATTCAATGCAGGCCACATCGCGTTCGAAGGCACGCACGAACGCATGGCCGGCCGCGAGGAACTCGTGGACGCTTTCGCCGACGCGTCGGCGTGACCGTCGGCCGGTCTCGCGCGTGCGGCCCTTGCGCTATGATCGCCGCCGGTGCAAGGGGCAGGACAGGGAACGGCGACCGCGATGAGGAACATGATCGTCAGCATCTGCGTGCTGGCCGCGGCCGCGGGGGGCATGTTCGCGATCCAGCGCAGGATGAGCCAGCTGGACGACGACATCGTCTACGCGCACTACCAGCAGGAAGTCAATGCGCTGCGCCGGCTGGATGCCAAGGCGCTGTGCGCGACGATGGCGAAGGACTATCGCCACGTGCAGATCGAGCGCACGCCGAAGGGCGAGGAACGCATCGAACTGGATCGCGATGCCACCTGCGAGGCCACCAAGACATCGATGCGCGCGCTGTACAAGATCGCCAAGCCGATGAAGATCGCGCCCGACGTGAAGTACACGATCGAATCGGTGACGCTGTCCCCGGATCGCCGGCAGGCCACGGTGAAACTGCGGTCGTCGCTGACCATCGGGCGCCACGTGTCGATCGAATCCACCGGCACCGAAACCCTGGTGCGCAATCTCGGCGAAGTCCGCGCCATCGCGTCCGAGAGCCGCGAACCGACGAAATCCCGTTAGGCGCCGCCGCGCTCACTGCGTGCGCTGCGGTCGTCCGACCCGGCGGTACAGCGTGCTGCGGTTGACGCCGAGCAGGCGCGCGGCGCGGGCGACGTTGCCGCCGCAGGCGGCGAGGGCATCGCGCATCGCGGTTTCCTCCAGCAGCTCCAGGTGTGCGATGCCGCCGGGCCGCGGCGCCGCAACGCCGTGCGCGACCTGCGCCTGCAATTCGACGGGCAGCGCGTCCATGCCGACGCATTCGCCCGGATCGCTCAGCGCGACCAGCGTGCGCAGGCAGGCGTCGAGCTGGCGCAGGTTGCCCGGCCAGCGATGCGCGGCCAGCGCCGCACGCGCCTCCGCCGAAAGACGGCGGCCATTCGCGACCCGGCGCCACAGCGCGTCGACGATGTCGCCGCGATCGGCCGACTCGCGCAGCGGTACCAGCCGCACGCGATGGTGGGCGATGCGGTAGAAGAGGTCGGCGCGGAAGCGGCCGGCCTCCATCGCGGCATCCAGATCGCAGTGCGTGGCGCAGATCAGGTCGAAGTCGAGTTTCACCGGCTTGCCGCCGCCCAGCGGCGAGAGTTCGCGCTCCTGCAGCACGCGCAGCAGGCGCGGCTGCAGCGCCAGCGGCATGTCGCCGATCTCGTCGAGGAACAGCACGCCGCCCTGCGCCTGGCGCAGCAGGCCCGGGCTGCCCTGGCGACGCGCGCCGGTGAAGGCGCCTTCCTCGTAGCCGAACAGTTCGGCCTCGATCAGTCCTTCCGGCAGCGCCGCGCAGTTCACCGCGACGAACGGCTTGCCCGCGCGGGCCGAGCGCGCATGCAGGGCGCGCGCGAAGACTTCCTTGCCGCTGCCGGTCTCGCCCTGCACCAGCACGGGCAGGCCGGCGTCGAGGACGCGGCGGGCGCGCTCCAGCGCGGTGGCGCAGGCCGCATCGAAGAACGGGCCGTCGTCCGCCGGCGGACGCGACGGCGCGGTGCGCGGACG
>JBQCJG010000167.1:0-7090 GCA_051952955.1 Lysobacteraceae bacterium
AGCAACATCCAGGCGCCGACGCTGATGCTGGCCGAGAACGCGGCGCGGCTGATGGGCTTCTGAGTCCCGATGGGTCGCCCGCCGCTGCCCGCGGAATGGGGGCAGCGGCAGCGGTCGTTGTCGATCGGATCCACGCGGGGATCCGGCTGCATGCCGTCATCCCGGCGCACGCCGGGATCCCGCTTCGAGGGAACGTCGTCCTCCCGCCGGCGCGCTCGCTGCCGCGTCGCATGTCCTTGCCTGCGCACTGCGCCGCATCAGGCGCGGGCGTCGCTCAGCCCGCCAGCGCGCGCAGCATGCGCACCCAGTGCTCGATGTCGTCGTCCAGCGCCTTCGCCGGCAGGCGTTCGTCGCGGCCGTGGGCGCGCATGTCGTCGGGCACCACGCCCCACGAGCCGTCGACGCCGTACACCGGGATGCCGTGCACGCGGAACGGCCGCGCGTCGCTGGCGCCGGTGCTCATCTCCGGCAGGATCGGCGCATTCGGGAACATCGCGTGCACGCTGTCGGTGTACGCCTTCAGCACGTCGGGACGCACCGGCGAGGCCAGCGACGCGGCTTCGTGGTCGAGGCGCGTGACCTCGACCTGGTCGCCGGCGATGCGCTGCAGTTCGTCGCGGATGGCGTCGGGCGAGACGTCGGGCAGGATGCGGCAGTTCACCGTCGCGCGCGCCAGTTGCGGCAGCGCATTCGGCGCGTGCCCGCCGGTCAGCATCGTCGCGACGCAGCGCGTGCGGGTCAGGCCGACTTCGCCCGGATCGGCCTCGATCGCATCGGCCGCGGCGCCGTCGGCGGGGTTCTTCAGCCACGCGCGCATCGCGTCGCCCAGCGCGCCGGGCTCGCTGCGCTGGCGCACGTCGAAATAGCCGCGCGTGGTCTCGTTGAGCTTCGGCTCGAAGCGGTACTGCGACAGCCGCACCAGCGCGTCGGACAGCTGGTAGATCGCATTGTCCGGCCGCGGCTTGGAACTGTGCCCGCCGGGATTGCGCGCGGTGAACGCATAGTCGGCGTAGGTCTTCTCCGCCGTCTGGAAGGTGAAGCCGATCGGCCTGCCGTCCGCCGCGAACCCGCCGCCGCCGCCGTCGGCGTTGAGGCCGTATTCGACGTCCAGCAGCGCGTGCCAGTCGGTCGCGCCCTTCAGCGCGCCGATGCCGCCGGTTTCCTCGTCGCCGCTGAAGAACACCACGATGTCGCGCTTCGGCCGGAAGCCCTGTGCCTTCAGCTTGAGCAGCGCGGCGGTCACCGCGACCACGCCCTGCTTGATGTCGCTGGTGCCGCGGCCGTAGAGGTAGCCGTCCTGCTCGACCAGCGCGAACGGGTCCATCGACCAGTCCTCGCGCTTCGCCTCCACCACGTCCATGTGCGCCATCAGCATGATGGGCTTCGCCTTCGGTTTGCCCGCCGCCGGCCAGCGCACGACCAGCGCCGCGGTGTGGTTCTCCGGCGTGGCGTCGTAGGGCAGCACGTGGATGTCGCCGGCGGCCCAGCCCGCGGCCCGGTACTGGTCGCCGAGGTATTGCGCCAGCTCCGGCACCTTGCCGCGGCCGGCGACGGTGGGCACGGCGATGGCGTGCGCCAGCAGTTCGCGTGCCTTCGCGTGCCAGGGATCGCCCGCGGCCTGCGCGTGTGCGGACGGGACGGCGGCCGCGAGGGCCAGGGCGAGCAGGGCGATGCGCATGCGGGCGTTCCGGGGACGGAGGAGTGCCCCGATCTTAGCCCCCGCGCGGGCCCGTGACCTTGCGCGAGGTCACTCCGGCGCGCCTTCGCCGCCGGGGTCTGCGATCATGGCCGGATGACCACGCCCGCCGATGCCCCCCTCGATTTTTCCAGCCTGCCGCTGTCGCCCGCCCTGTCGCAGGGTCTCGACGCGCTGGGATACACCACGATGACGCCGGTGCAGGCGCAGGCGCTGCCGCCCATCCTCGACGGCCGCGACGTGATCGCGCAGGCGCCCACCGGCAGCGGCAAGACCGCCGCGTTCGGCCTCGGCCTGCTGCACCGGCTCGATCCCGCGGCGATCCGCACCCAGGCGCTGGTGCTCTGCCCCACGCGCGAACTCGCCGACCAGGTCGGCAAGCAGCTGCGCAGGCTCGCGACCGGCATCCCCAACCTCAAGATTTCGATCCTCTGCGGCGGCATGCCGCTGGGCCCGCAGCTCGCCTCGCTGGCGCACGAGCCGCACGTCGTCGTCGGCACGCCGGGCCGCCTGCAGGAACTGGTGCAGCAGCAGGCGCTGCGCCTCGACGGCGTGCGCACGCTGGTGCTGGACGAAGCCGACCGCATGCTCGACATGGGCTTCGAGGACGCGATCCGCGACCTCGTGAAACGCATCCCCAGGAACCGGCAGGGCCTGCTGTTCTCGGCGACCTTCCCCGACGCGATCCGCACGCTCGCCAACGCGATGCTGCGCGACGCGGTGGACGTCAGCATCGAAGGCGGCGCCGAGCCGGCGACGATCGAGCAGCTGTTCTTCGAGGTCGAACCCGCGCGCAAGATGCCGCTGCTCGCCGCACTGCTGCTGCGCTACAAGCCGGCGTCGTCCGTGGTGTTCTGCAACATGCGCAAGGACACGGAGGAAGTGGTCGGCTCGCTGGCGCACTACGGCTTCACCGCGCTGGCGCTGCACGGCGACATGGAGCAGCGCGATCGCGAGGAAGTGCTGGTGCGTTTCGCCAACCGCAGTTGCACCGTGCTGGTCGCCAGCGACGTGGCCGCGCGTGGCCTGGACGTCGAGGACCTCGGTGCCGTCGTCAACTTCGACCTGCCCAGCGATGCCGACACCTACCTGCACCGCATCGGCCGCACCGGTCGCGCCGGTCGCGACGGCCTCGCGCTCAGCCTGTGCGTGCCGACCGACCTGCCGCGCGAGAAGGCGATCAGCGAGCGCATGGGCAAGTCGCTGCGCTACGAGCGCATGGAACCGCTGTCGGGCCGGCCGCCGCACGTGCCCGCCGCGCCGATGGTGACGCTGCGCATCGACGCCGGCCGCAGCGACAAGCTGCGCCCCGGCGACATCGTCGGCGCGCTGACCGGCGACGCCGGGCTGAAGGCCGACGCCGTCGGCAAGATCGACGTGTATCCGACGCGTTCGTACGTCGCGATCGCACGCGCGCAGGCCGACAACGCGCTCGCGAAGCTGCGCAGCGGCAAGATCAAGGGCCGCAAGTTCCGCGTGAACCGCCTCTGACGCGCATGCGAACGCGCCGCACCGACCTGCGAGGATCGGTGCGGCGCGGCGACAGGCCTCGGTCAATCCTTGTCCTGACCGATCACTTCGCCGGTGGCAGGGTCGAGGCGCAGTTCCAGTTCGACGCCGGCCGCGTTGTCGGCCTTGGCGTTCCAGATGCCGTTGCGGAACGAGACATCGTGGATGCCGGTGTAGCCCGCCGCGGACAGTCGCGCCTTCACGTCGGCCTCCGACAGGTTCGCGACTTCTTCGTCGGGGAAGATCTCGCCGGTCTTCGGATCGATGCGCACGTCGACGCGGTTGCCGTCGGCGCTGCGCGCATCGGCCTTCCAGATGCCGTCGCGGAACTTCACGTCGTTGACGTGCGTGTAGCCGTGGGCTTCCAGCGATGCCTTGACCTGAGCGCCGGTGAGAGCGCCGTCGGCCGCGACGACCGCGAACCGCATCGTCGCGGCCATCAGCGATGACAGCAGCACCGCGCGCAGACCGGAGGTCGGCGCCGCCGCATGGCGCTTGCGGTCGGTGATCGAGGGATCGAACGTGGACTTGCGCATGGAGCAGTCTCCGTGTGGGGTGCCCACAGTGTCCGCATCGACGCCCGCAACGGCGCGTTAAACCCGCGGGCGACGGTCAGTCCGCTTTCATCGACGGGCGGTTTGCACGACGGTCGTGCGCGATGGAGGAAGCGCCGACGTCGCTGATCCGTCGCAACGTCGACATCGGCGAACGTGCGCGACACGCCATCGCGGCGATCGTCGATCGGACATCCATGCGCCGGGAACGCGCGCGTCCGGTCGCGCATCCTGCGCGTCTGGCCCGCGAAGCCCGTCGCCACCGCGGGCTTCGGCGCATGAGGGCCGGAGCGGTCCCGGGCATGTCGTCGATGCATTGGCGCCTGAAATGCCGGGCGATTCGCGGCTCGTCCCCGTCCGCCGGGCGTCGTCGCTGGGATGGCCGGCGACCGCCGATTTGCATTGCGGGCCCGCTGGCCCCATAGTGGCGCCCGCTGAATGTCAAGGGTCACCGTGAATCGTGGCCTGCCGCTAGACCTGCTTCATCGTCCCTGCGTCGTTTCCCTCGTTTCCTTCCTTGCCGCCAGCTCCCGCCGCCTCGTGCGGTTCTCCCTCAATCCTGCTCCAAGGAAAAGAACATGTCCCAGAAACAGACCGGTACCGTGAAGTGGTTCAACGACGCCAAGGGCTTCGGCTTCATCACCCCGGAAAGCGGCCCCGACCTCTTCGTGCATTTCCGCTCGATCCAGGGCTCGGGCTTCAAGTCCCTCCAGGAAGGCCAGCGCGTCTCGTTCATCGTGACCCAGGGCCAGAAGGGCATGCAGGCCGACCAGGTCACCGTGATCTGATCAGCCTGGTCTGATCACCGTGATTTGATCCGCGCCCACGCGTGAATCTTCGGAAAGCCCGGCTTCGGCCGGGCTTTCTGCTTTCAAGGTGAGGGAATTCGCCGAATGATCCGTCGTCGCGCTCGCGGCGCCGTGTGCGATGCGACCGCGGCTACCGGACCGCTTGCCCCGCCGGCACCAGAAACGCCGCCATCCGCGCCAGTTCGGCATCGAGGCCCGCCTTGAACGCGGCATCGCGCGGGGCCTTGCCGGCGACGTAGCCGAAGTCGCTCGCCAGCGCGCCGTCGCGCAGCGACAGGTTGCCCCAGCCGATCACGCGGTCGTGCCACAGCAGCGGCAGGGCGTAGTAGCCGAGCTTGCGCCTGGGTGCGGGCGTGTAGGCCTCGAAGCGGTACGTCCAGCCCCAGAACAGTTCGAAGCGGCGGCGGTCCCAGACGATCGGGTCGAACGGCGTGAGCAGCCGCACCGCGTCGTCGGGCGCCCAGCGCTTCGATGACGGCGTTTCGTCCGCCGGCCAGTACCAGTCGACGCCATCGATGCGCGCGGTGCCGAGGCGCTGCTTCGCGCGCGCGAGCGCCGATGCGCGTCGCGCCTCCCACTGCGGCACGCCGCCGCCCAGGAAGCGCACCAGCTGCGCCAGGCTCGCCGCCGGCAGCGGCGCGTACTTGCGCGCGATCACGTCGACCAGCGCGTCCATGCGCGCGTCCGCCTCGTCGCCGTCGACCGGCGCGGCGTCGCCATCGCGCGGCGCATACACGCGCGTGCCGCCGTCGCGTCGCGCCACGCGCAGCAGGCCGCGATGGTGCATCGCGTCCAGCAGCTGCGTGCTGGCGTTCGACGACCCGCCGAACCAGTTCGTCACCTTGCCGTGCGCGAAATGCGCGTCGACCTCGCGCGGATGCGCGATGCCGCGTTCGGCGATGAAATCCAGCACCGCCTGCGCCTGCCTGCGGCGCGCGGGCGTCCACGCGGTCCGCGCCGTGCGCGGATGCATCAGCGCGTGGTGTGCGCGCGGCAGGAACCCGTAGTTGACGAAGAAATCTTCCTCGACCGGCAGCGTCGGATAGCGGCGTTCGAGATCGCCGGCCCGGTAGTCCTTCACCCGATGCCGCAGCGTCAGGTCCTGCGCCCGCGCCGGCGCGCGGATCGGATCCGCCTGCACGAACCCCAGCCGCTCGATCGCCCGCAGTAGCGTCGTCGGCCTGAACAGCGTGCGCGCCACCGCATGGCGGCGCAGGTGGTCGAGGGTGAGGGGCATGGCAGGTCCCGCGGACGAAGCGAGCACCGATCATCTCATCGCCGACGCGATGCGCGCAGGCGTGTCCCGTCCGCTGCGCACGCACGACGCCGCTACGCCACCGTAGGATGGCGGTGAGCGCAGCGACCCCACCGGAAAGAAGCATCACCCTCGTCGTCGGGACCGCACGGACCATGCCAGGGGTACGCAGACGCCGTCGATGACAACGGCTTCTGGGTCGGGTCGCAAAGCTTCCCCGTCCTCCGCTTCGGCGGCGCCTGGCTCGCACAGGCAGGCTTCGCCATCGGCCAACGCGTCCGCGTGAAGGTCCACAAGCACCGGATTGTGATCGAACGGGTGACATAGTCGCGCGGTGTGTAGGGTGGTGGTGAGCGCAGCGAACCCCACCTCCCAAGCCAGCGCAGCCGAAGCATCGAACCGTAGGCTGGGTCATCGACCCAGCCCATGGGCTACGGGATGACCAGCCTAATCGTCCGGCAACAAGCCTTGCCTGACATGACGATGCACGCTCGAGAAAGGCCAATCCGTCGGCGCCTTGCACCAGCCGTGCTTGACAGGGTTGTAATGCACGTAATCGATCCGCCTCGCGAGGTCGACATCGTCGCGAATCGTGTGCTCCCAATAGCGGCGCTGCCAGATCTCGCGTTCTTCTTTGCGCAGACGGCTGCGATTGCTTGCATCGCGTGCGTGGATGAAATGGGAAAACCGGCCTTTGAGCAGCCGCCATCGCGTCGAATAGTCGTCATCGCCTTCCGGCAGGCGCCAGACGACGTGCAGATGCTCGGGCAACACCACCGCGGCAATCGTCACGAACGGTCGTTCCATGCAGGTGCGGCGATAGGCCTCGCGCAACGCCGCAATATGTTCGATCAGCAACCGGTTGCCGGATCGGTGCGCGAGGTTGACCGTGAAGAAATAGGTGCCCCCGGGCACCCGATGGCGAATGTATCGACGCATTCGCCTACATTGCAGGTCCGATCGCGTTGGCCCAATCAGCCGATCCCCGTATCCCCCGTCGGATTTCCCCGACAGCCCGTAGGCTGGGTCATTGACCCAGCCAGAGACGCCCGGATGCTGGGTCAATGACCCAGCCTACGCACTCCGCCAGGATGGGCGCCTTGCAACACCGCACCACACGACCTTGACCGGCATCCAGAGCAGGTCGTCCTCCTGCACCCGGCGCGATGCCGCGTCGTAACCGACCGCATACAGCGCGAGACAGCGCGCCACCGGCAGGCTGGCCGGACAACCCGTGCACCGGATCGAATGGGGAGTCATGCAGACG
>JBQCJG010000168.1:0-6702 GCA_051952955.1 Lysobacteraceae bacterium
GCGGCGGCGCGGGGGCGCCGGGGGGGGGGGGGGGGGCGGGCGGGGCGGGCGGGGGGGGCCGGGGGGGCGCGGGGGGGCCCCCCGCCCCCCACCGGCGCGGCGGTCGCAGCTGCGACCGGAGACGAGGCCGGCGGCGCGTCCTGCGACGCCGGCGATCGGTGGAGCGTTGCGCGAGGGGACGCGCAGGACGGTCTTGCGGTGCGGAGGTTCGCCGCGACCGTCGGAGGGCTTGCACGTGCCCTCCGGGGCCCTGTTCGTATCGCGTTCGACCGGCGCGCCGGTCGCGCATCGCGGATCAGATCTTGCCGACGAGGTCGAGCGACGGCTTCAGCGTCTCGGCGCCTTCCTTCCACTTGGCCGGGCACACTTCGCCCGGGTGGCTGGCGACGAACTGCGCGGCCTTCAGCTTGCGCAGGGTCTCGCTGACGTCGCGAGCGATGGCGTTGTCGTGGATCTCGAGGGTCTTGATGACGCCTTCCGGGTTGATGATGAAGGTGCCGCGCAGGGCCAGGCCTTCCTCGTCGATGTGCACGCCGAACGCGCGGGTCAGCTGGTGGGTCGGGTCGCCGACCAGCGGGAACTGCGCCTTGCCGACCGCCGGCGAGGTGTCGTGCCAGATCTTGTGCGCGAAGTGCGTGTCGGTGGTGACGATGTAGACCTCGGCGTTCGCCTTCTGGAACTCGGCGTAGTTGTTCGCCGCGTCCTCGACTTCCGTCGGGCAATTGAAGGTGAAGGCGGCCGGCATGAAGATCAGGACCGACCACTTGCCCTTGAGGGTCTCGTCGGTGACCTGGATGAACTCGCCGTTGCGGTAGGCGTTGGCCTTGAAGGGTTGGACCTGGGTGTTGATCAGGGACATCGGACAGCTCCTTGGGGTGGTGATCGGGGGGCGACGCCGGCGGGCCGGCGTTCGCGACAGGGCACAGTCTACGGATGGGGCTTGGATCGATCCAATGAATCCATTGGATTGTTTCGATAGTCATTGACTATCTAAGCGAGGCGACCGGGCTTTGCTTCTATTCTGTCCCGCCCGGCCGCTCCCGTCCCATGCCGATGTGCTCGCACGGTACCGCCTCCCGATGAACGACGCCCCCACCGTCCAGGCCCTGCTGCGCGAAGCCGCCGACCGGACCGACGCCGTCGACGCCGAATGGCTGCTCGGCCACGCCCTCGGCCGGTCGCGGACCTGGTGCTACGCCCACCGCGACGATGCCGTCGCCCCGGCCGATGCCGCGCGCTTCCGGGCGCTGGTCGCCCGCCGGGCCGCCGGCGAGCCCGTGGCCTACCTGACCGGCCGACGCGGGTTCTGGTCTTTCGACCTGGCGGTGACGCCGGCGACGCTGATCCCGCGGCCGGAGACCGAATTGCTGGTCGAGCTCGCCCTCGACCGCCTGCCTGCCGATGCGCCACTGGCCGTCGCCGACCTCGGCACCGGCAGCGGCGCGATCGCCCTCGCGCTGGCGCACGAGCGTCCGCGGGCGCGGGTGGTCGCGACCGACGCCAGTGCCGACGCGCTGGCGGTCGCGCGCGGCAATGCGCAGGCGCTGGGCCTCGCCAACGTCGATGTCCGTGAAGGCGACTGGTGCGCGCCGCTGGCCGGCGAGCGCTTCGACCTGATCGCCAGCAACCCGCCGTACCTCGCCGACGACGACCCGCATCTCGACGAAGGCGACCTGCGTTTCGAGCCCGCGGCCGCGCTGTCCTGCGGCGTCGACGGGCTGGAGGCGATCCGCCGGATCGTCGCCGACGCGCCGCGGCATCTCGTGCCCGGCGGCTGGCTGCTGTTCGAGCACGGGTGGACGCAGGGCGAGGCCGTGCGCGCGCTGCTGGTCGATGCCGGGTTCGTCGACGTCGCCACGCATCGCGACCTGGAGGATCGCGACCGGGTCACGTCGGGTCGTCTCGCCGGGTGAGCTCTGGCACACTGGCCGTCCGCCACGCTGCCGGAGCGCAGGGCCGATGTCCGCGACGAATCCGAAGATCCTTGCGCATGCCTTCCTCGAAGACATGTACGACGACGATTACTTTCCCGACGCGCTGGTCGATCGCGGCCGCGACATCCTGCTGCGGCTGTGCGCGCGCATCGAAGCGGAAGCGCCGGCGAGCCTCGACGCGCTGTACGCACTGACGCATGCCGCCACCGTGGAATTCAACGCGCTGGACTAAGCGCTGCAGGACGCCGACAGCGAGATCGAGACCGCGGCGCGCGAGAACATCGCCGGCGACTTCGACTTCATCGCCACGACCTACGGCTTCGATGCGGACATCGAGGAACTGATCGCGCCGCGCGAGTGGTAATGCCGCACCGGTGGCCGACGCCGCCTTCCACGACACCATCCCCCGGGAATTTCCGCATGCGTACGCTGTATCCAGAGATCGCCCCGTTCGACACCGGCACGCTGCGGGTCGACGATCGCCACGTGCTGTATTACGAGCAGTGCGGCAACCCGCACGGCAAGCCGGTGGTGATGCTGCACGGCGGCCCCGGCGCCGGCTGCGGCGAGAAGATGCGGCGTTTCCACGATCCCGCGAAGTACCGCATCGTGCTGTTCGACCAGCGCGGTGCCGGGCGCTCCACGCCGCACGCGGACCTCGTCGCCAACGGCACCTGGGACCTGGTCGCCGACATCGAGAAGCTGCGCGAAACCCTCGGCATCGAACGCTGGCAGGTCTTCGGCGGTTCGTGGGGCTCCACGCTGGCGCTGGCTTATGCCGAGACGCATCCGCAGCGCGTGACCGAGCTCGTCCTGCGCGGCATCTTCATGCTGCGGCGCTGGGAGCTGGAATGGTTCTACCAGGAAGGCGCCTCGCGCCTGTTCCCGGATGCGTGGGAGCACTACCTCGCCGCGATCCCGCCGGTCGAACGCCACGACCTGATCTCCGCGTTCCACCGCCGCCTCACCAGCGACGACGAGGCCACGCGCCTCGCCGCTGCGCGCGCCTGGAGCGTGTGGGAAGGCGCGACCAGCTTCCTGCACGTCGACGACGACTTCGTCGCCGGCCACGAGGACGCGCACTTCGCGCTGGCGTTCGCGCGCATCGAGAACCACTACTTCGTCAACGGCGGCTTCTTCGAGGTCGACGACCAGTTGCTGCGCGACGCGCACCGCATCGCCCACATCCCCGGCGTGATCGTGCACGGCCGCTACGACGTGGTCTGCCCGATCCAGAACGCCTGGGACCTGCACAAGGCCTGGCCGAAGGCCGAACTGCACATCAGCCCCGCCGCCGGTCATTCCGCCTTCGAGGCCGAAAATACCGACGCGCTGGTGCGCGCGACGGACCGGTTCGCGCCGTAAGTCCGCGGCCGATACGTTCGCCGGACCGGCCGACGGTCGATCCGGCGCATCACCGCCCCGCGTACCACCCCAGCGCGACGACGTTCGCGATCACGGTGAACCGGAACATCCACTGGAACTCGGCCTTCTTCGACTTGTGCCGGAACCAGCGCTGCGCGAGCAGCGCGCCGGGCCAGCCGCCGCACAGGGCCAGCAGGTGCAGCGAACTTTCGGGCGTGCGCCAGCGGCCTTCGGCGGCGGCGCGCTTGTCGCTGCGGTAGGCCCACAGCGCGCCGAGGCTCATCACCACGGACAGCGTCCCCGCATGCACGGGCAGGTGCCCGGTGGCGATCAGCCTCGCGAGCGCCAGCGCGAATCCGCCCACGAGCATGTAGACGAAGGTGCCGCGCGAGGGCGCTTCGGATGTGGCGCCGCGTCGCATCGCGGTGGCTCGTGCGGGCAGCGATCTCGCCGCCGTCGTGCGCGCCGGCGGTGGTCGCACGGAACGGGAGGGCGCAGGTTCCAGTCGCAGTGGTTCATCCGCGAACCGGATCGCCATCGCCTGCAACCGGCCCTGCGTGTCACGCGTCGTGGCGTAGGTCAGCACATCGCCTTCGACCGGACGCCGCCCCGCCCGTTCGAACGCCTTGATGTGCACGAACGCACGGTCGCCGCCGCCGTTCGGCACGACGAACCCGAAGCCCTTGTCGTCGTTCCAGTGCGAGAGTCGTCCCTGAAGGCGCATGGCGAACGTGTGGCGTGGCGATGCGGCGATTGTGCCGCATCGCGCGCCGGTGCCGCGCTCATCGCGGCGTCTGTGCCCGCGTCACCCGCCACACCGCGTTGCCCACGTCGTCCGCCACCAGCAGCGCGCCCTGCGTGTCCACGACGACGCCCACGGGCCGGCCGCGCGCGTTGCCGTCGTCGTCGACGAACCCGGTCAGGATGTCCTCGGGATCGCCCGCGGGTTTGCCCGCGGCGAACGGCACGAACACCACCTTGTAGCCGCTGCGCGGCTTGCGGTTCCAGGAACCGTGTTCGCCGATGAAGGCGCCGCCGCGGTAGCGCGCGGGAAACGCGGTGCCGTCGTAGAAGGCCAGCCCGAGCGCCGCGACGTGCGCACCGAGCGCGTAATCCGGCGCCACCGCGCGGGCGACCAGATCGGGACGCTGCGGCTTGACCCGGGTGTCGACGTGCGCACCGTAATAACTGTAGGGCCAGCCATAGAACGCGCCGTCGCGCACAGATGTCAGGTAGTCCGGCACCAGCTCGTTGCCGAGTTCGTCGCGCTCGTTGACCACGGTCCACAGCGCGCCGGTGTCCGGCTGCCACGCGAGCCCGTTCGGATTGCGCAGGCCCGACGCGAACGTCCGCGCACGGCCGCTGCGGGCGTCGATCTCCAGGATCCGCGCGCGGTCCGCCTCGACGGCCATGCCGTTCTCGCCGACGTTGCTGTTCGAGCCCACGGTCACGTACAGGCGCGTGCCGTCGCGGCTGGCCAGCACGTTCTTCGTCCAGTGGTGGTTGATCGACCCGGCGGGCAGCGCCGCGAGGCACGCGGGCGTCGCGGCGATCGCGGTTTCGCCCGTGCGGTACGGCACCACCCGCAGCGCGTCGGTGTCCGCGATGTAGAGGCGGTCCCCGACCAGCGCCATGCCGAACGGCGAATTCAGGCCGGCCAGCAGCACGGTGCGCAGCTCGGCCACGCCGTCGCCGTCGGCATCGCGCAGCAGGCTGATCCGGTTCGCGCTGGGCACGCCGGCGCCGGCCCGCTTCATGACCGCCTTCATCACCGCGCCCTTCAGGCCGCGGCCATCCTCGGGTTTCGGTGGCGCGTTGGTTTCGGCGACGAGCACATCGCCGTTCGGCAGGACGTACAGCCAGCGCGGATGATCGAGCCCGACGGCGAACGCACCGACGCGGAATCCCGCCGCAGCCGTCGGCGCGGTGCCTGCGGGCCAACCGACGGCCGGCGCGATGTCGACCGTGGGAATGAGCGTGCGGTGGGGTGCGGGCAGCTGCGGCGTCGGTCCGGTGTCGGCGGAGGTCGTCGCGTTCGCGAACGTCGAGCCCCCGCCGCATGCGGTGAGCGCTGCCATCGTCGCGATCGCGAGCAGCCGGATCGCGATACGGGATCCGATGCGATGCGCGTCGCCGCATCTGCCGGAAGGTGCCGAACGCCTGTCCATCGTGCCGTCTCCGGGGTCGGGACTGCAGGTATACGTCCGCGGCGATGAACGCCGATCCCGAGGTCGTGGCTGCGTCGCAGGCTGCATGCTGCGGCAGGGATTGCGCACGATGCGTCAGACGCGAACGTTGCGCGGTCCCGCGATGTCGCGAAACGATCGTGCCGTCAGGCGGCGCAGGATCGGGTCGCGAGCGTAGGCTTCCCGCGCACTTGCGTAGTGCGCACGATCGCGGAGTACCGCGAGGTCGGGATCGTGGCACTGGTCTGTCGCGAACCCTTGAGGAACACCGGCCAGCCGAATTCGGCTTCGACGAGATCGGCGTCGGGCAGTGCGTCGAACACGCGCGTGCGCGGCGTGCTGTCGGCGATGAGCGGATACCAGCGTGCGATCTCGCTCGCCAGCAGGTGCTGGTCGGGATCGTTGATGGCGCGCACGCCCATCGCCAGCGCGTCGGCGTGGCTGGCGGCGTAATCCGGCGGTGCGCCGATGCGCAGGATGCCCTCGAGCTCCGCATCAAGCTGGTACGGGTGTCGACAGGTGAAATGCAAGCCGAAATCGAAGTCGTAGGCGGCGACGCCGGTGGGGCGGGAGAGGATCGCGAGCCTGTCGTCGAGCACCAGCAGCTCGGTGGATGGCGTCATCCGCTCGAGGCCTCGAACCCCGCCACCTCTTCCTCCACCAGCAGCGCGCGCAGCTGCGCCGCGGAGGCGCGCCGCATCGGTTTCTCGTCGATGCTCGACAGCGGGGCTTGGCGCAGGGCAGCGTGGGGCAGGACGGTGAGGTCGAAGCTCAGGTCTTCGGCAGAGAACAGCCAGACGGGGGCGTCGAGCGGGCGTTCGCGGTCAAGGCGGACGCGGCGGCTGCGCGGTTCGGCGGGGATGCGGTGGTCGTCGAGGAAGCGTGGCACGCTCTCGGCGTCGTCGGTGTAGAGATGCAGGTGCACCGGCGAATTGGCGTCGGCGGTGCCGTCCAGCACCGGGCCGACGAGGCGCGGGTCGAAGCCGCCGAAGAATTCCAGCGCGCGCAGCGCGGCCTCGCGGCGGCGACGCAGTTCGGACGCCTGCGCGTCGCCCTGGAACAGGCGCTGGTATTCGCGCAGCGCGTCTTCGATCTCGCGATTCCGCGGCAGCGAAGCGTCGTCGAAGATGCCAAGTCGTTCGGCGGCCTTGAGCTTTGCCTGGTGATAGTCGCGAATGCCGCCTTCGGCCATCAGCCGCGCGGCTTCGTGGGCGAGG
>JBQCJG010000169.1:0-7460 GCA_051952955.1 Lysobacteraceae bacterium
GCGGTGGCCCGAGGCTTGCCCTGGCCGCCAGCCAAGGCGGCGCCACGGACCTTGCCTCGGCGGCCCGGGGGCGCAACGCGGCACATGAAAAAGTGCATGACACGCTCTAGGCTCCGCGTCTCGAAGGATTCCGCGCCACGCGCGCACGACAGGGGACGTTCCATGACCGCACCGACCGATCCATCCGCCGCCGCGCCCGCCGGCGGCTGCACGCCCACGCCCGTCCGCCTGCCGCCGACGCTGCCGCCGGACCCGTGCTGCTGCGACGGCGACCCGATCGAAGGGCTGAAGCAGCTGTTCGTCGACTACTTCCAGGGCCGCGGCATGGCCGCCGGGCGCGACCCGGCGACACGGCCGGTCTTCCTGCGCCTGCACGGCGCGGCGCACGGCCGCTTCCTCGTGGATCCCGACCTGCCGCAGGACCTGCGCATCGGCGTGTTCGGCCAGAAGTCCGAGTACCCGGCCTGGGTGCGCTTCTCCTCCGACGTCCAGCCCGGCGTGCCCGACCTCAAGGGCACCTGCGGCATCGGCATCAAGCTGTTCGGGGTGGACGGCGGGAAGCTGCTGTCGCCCGACCGCGAGGCGACCACGCACGATTTCATCCTGCAGAACCACGACGTGTTCTTCGTCGACACCGCACGGGACATGTGCGAATTCACCTGCGCCTCGCTGCACGGCAAGGGCGACGCCTACCTCGCGGCGCATCCGGTGACCCAGCAGGTGCTGGACGCGATGGAGAAGGTCGTCGACTCGGTGCTGGCGACGCCCTACTGGAGCGTGCTGCCGTACCGCTTCGGCGAGTCGCGCCACGTGAAGTACTGGCTGGCGCCGCTGGAAGCGCCGCCGGCCGACGCCGCGCCGGACTTCGACGATCCGTTCTACCTGCGCGCCGACCTGCACGCGCGCCTGCGCAAGGGGCCGGCGCGGTTCCGCTTCCTCGCGCAGTTCCGTACCGACGACGCGACGATGCCGCTGGACGCCGCGACCGTGCGCTGGAGCGCCGAGGCCAGCAAGCCGGTGGCGCTGGGCATCCTCGAACTGCCGATGCAGGACCTCGACGCGCGCGGCCAGTCGACCTACGGCGAGAACCTCGCCTGGAACCCGTGGCATGCGCTGCCCGAGCACGCGCCGGTCGGCAGCCTTTCCGACGCGCGCAAGGTCGTGTACCGCGCCTCGGCGGAGAACCGCCGCAACGTCAACGGCGTGCCGCTGGCCGAGCCCGCGGCGCCGCGCCCCGCCGAATACGCGCCGGGCGTGCCCTACCCGGCCGCGAAGGACACCCGCGTCGTGCGTGCGGCGATCCATCCGGCGATCGGCATCGCCCGCGTGGGCAACAGCCTCGACGCGTACTACATCGGGCCGCAGGTCGTCGATCCGCCGCCGCAGCCGCTCGGCTTCTACCGCGACGCCACCGGCGCACTGAAGCGCGAGGCCGCGCAGTTCCGGCTCTACGGCTACAACGCCGCCGGCGAAGTCGTGCGCGAACTCACGTCCGACTGGGCCGACATCCGCTGGACCGTGCACCTCGCGAACCGCAAGGCGGCCTGGTACCAGTGGCAGATCGCGATGGACATCCCCGAGGCCGCGAGCACGGTGCTGCCGCGGCGCAACGCCAAGGTGAAGGATCGCGACAGCCTCGTCATCGATGCCGGTCCGCAGCGGATCGCCGGCCGCGACGCCGCGCCGGTGACCTGCGCCGGCCTGTTCACCGACGTGCCGGTGACGCTGGGCGAACTGCGTACCGACGCCAGCGGCCGCCTGCTGGTGCTGCCCGGCCACGGCGTCTCCGCCTCGCCGACCGGCGCGCCGATCTTCAATCCCGCCGACGGCAACTCCTTCATCAACGCCGACGGCTGGTACGACGACACCTGCGACGGCACGGTCGAGGCGACGGTCGACATCGAGGGCCGCGCGATCCCGGTCGAATCGGCATGGATCGTCACCGCGCCGCCGAACTACGCGCCACAGGTGAAGGCCGAGCGCACGCTGTACGACCTGCTGCACGATCTGTACGTGCAGGCGGCGTGGCTGCCGGCGCCGGCGACGGTGTCGTTCGCCGACGACGTGTATCCGATCCTGCATCGCCTCAGCGGCCTGCAGTGGGTGAACCAGGGCTTCGCCACGCTGTTCGGCCACGGCGGACAGTACGACTTCGAGTCGCCGGCGCTGATCGCGCGCCTCTCCGCGCTGCCGCCGCCGGGCGAGTACGACCCGAACGCGGAATTCCGCCGGCCGGTGTTCAACAGCTTCCGGCCGCCGAACCCGCCCGACGGCAACCAGTTGCCGTGGCCCTGGCTGTACGGCGATGCGATGACCGTACCCGCCGGCGAAAGCCCGCGCCAGAACGCCGCGATCACGACGACGCAGTGGACCGTGCTGCAGCGCTGGGCGAACGGCGATTTCGTCGCCGACTGGGACGCCGCGCGCACGCCGCCGGCGAACATCGACGCCGTGCCGCTGGCGAAGCAGCCGGCGATGCTGGATCGCGCCGCGCTGGACTTCTGCCTCGCCGATGCGTTCCATCCCGGCTGCGAGATGACGTGGCCGATGCGCCACCTGTCGCTGTACGAGGCGCCGTTCCGCATCCGCTGCCGCCCGCCGGGCACGCCGGAACCCGACTACGGCGCGACCCTCGACCAGGCGACCGCGCTGTCGCAGGACGGCCCGCTGCACGCGCAGGGTCCCGGCGACATCAACCGCTGGATGGGCCTGCCGTGGCAGGCGGACACCGCCTACTGCCGCGCCGGCTACGACCCCGACTACGATCCGTTCGCGCCGACGTTCTGGCCCGCGCGCGTGCCCAACCACGTCCTCACCGCCGACGACTACGCGATCGTGGTCGATCCGTCGCAGCCGATGTCGCGCCGCATCGCCGCGTTCTCCGACCGCACCAGCTGGAACAAGCCGCTGCACGGGACCACGGTCGAACAGATGCTGCAGATGGTGCGGATGTTCGGCTCGATGGGCCTGGTGGAGGTGCGCGCCGGCGTGCAGGACGACCCCGCGTTCCCCGCAACGATGATGGTCGCGTCCTACGGCCCCGGCGTGGCGCCCGCCGACGCCGCCACCGTCGCGCATGCGACGCCGGACGCACCGAGGCTGAAGGCCGCGGCCGACGGCGACGGGGCGCATCTCAAGGCGCGTCGCCTGCCGCACGGCGCGAACTTCGCCAGCCGCGAGGAAGCCGATGCCGCACCGCTGCCCGTCCGCCCGCGCAGGCCGCACGAGTAGGCACGTCGATGGCGACGACGGTCGATGTCGCCATCGCCGGCGGCGGCCCCGCGGGCGCCGCCGCCGGCCTCGCGCTCGCCAGCGCGGGGCTGCGCGTTCGCCTGTGCGAACACGCCGCCGCGCGTCCGTTCCGCGTCGGCGAAGGGTTGCCGCCGTCGGCGCGTTCGCTGCTGCGCGACCTCGGCGTGCTCGATCGCATGGCCGCGGACGGCCATCGTCCCAGCCCCGGCACGCTCGCGTTCTGGGGCGGCGACACGCCGCACGCCGAGGACACGCTGTTCGGCGTGCACGGGCATGGCTGGCAACTGGATCGTGTGCGCTTCGACGCGATGCTGCGCGACGCCGCCGCGGCAGCCGGTGCGGACGTGCGCAGCGCGACGCTGCGGCTCGACATCGCGGGCGATGCGCAGGTGCCGCATCGCCTCGTCGCCCGCAGCGACGACGGCAGCGAGGAGATCGTCGCAGCGCGCTGGCTGATCGATGCGAGCGGCCGCGCGGCGACGTTCGCGCGTGCGCTCGGGGCGACTCGGATCGCGCACGATCGCCAGTTCGCGGTGCACCTGCGGCTGCACGGCGGCGCCGAGACCGATCGCGACGGCCGCACCCGGGTCGAATCGGTCGAAGACGGCTGGTGGTACAGCGTGCTGCTGCCGTCGGGCGAACGGCTGGTCGCCTTCCTCTGCGATGCGGACGCGGACGATCGCCGCCGGCTGCTCGACGGCGACGGCCTGTGGCGCCATCTCGCCGGCGCGCCGCAGCTGCACGCGCTGTGCACGACGCACGGCTGGATGCCCCACGGGCGCGCGCACGGCGCCGAGGCGTCGAGCGTCGAACTCGATCGCGCCGCCGGCGATTATTGGCTGGCGGTCGGCGATGCCGCCCTCGCCTTCGATCCGCTGTCGTCGAAAGGCATCTCCAGCGCGCTCTACACCGGCCTGCGCGCGGCGCAGGCGCTGCTGGCCTGCGAAAGTGGCGATGGCGCCGCGCTCGATGGCTATGCGCGCCACCTGCGCGACATCCATCGCGTCTACCGCACGCAGTTGCGGGCCTTCCACGCGATGGAGACGCGCTGGCCGACGTCGCCATTCTGGCAGCGACGGCAACCGGGCATCGCGGCCTGAGCCTGATCGCGCAGCGTCGGTCGGCTACACGCGACCGGCCGCCTCCAGCGCAGCGTATTCGTCGTCGCCGAACAGGCGCGACCGCACGAGGAAGCGCACGCCCTCGCCGTTCTCCAGCGAGAACATGCCGCCGCGGCCTTCAACCACGTCGATGATCAGCTGCGTGTGCTTCCAGTACGCGAACTGCGGCCGGCTGATGTAGAACGGCGCGCCGCCGATCTCGCCGAGCTGCACGTCCTGGTCGCCGACGAGGAAGTCGTCCTGCGGAAAGCACATCGGCGACGAGCCGTCGCAGCAGCCGCCGGACTGGTGGAACAGCACGGGCCCGTGCCGGGCGCGCAGCCTGTCGATCAGCGCGAGCGCGGGCAGCGTGGCGATGACCTGCAGCGGAAGATCGGGCATGGACGGCCTCCGGAAGCTTCGGGTGAAAGACGCATGCACCGCCGAGGGAGAAGGATCCCGGCGGCGCAGGCGTCGATTGCCACGATCAGAAGAAGCCGAGCGCCTTCGGCGAGTAGCTGACCAGCAGGTTCTTGGTCTGCTGGTAGTGGTCGAGCATCATCTTGTGCGTCTCGCGACCGATGCCCGACTGCTTGTAACCGCCGAACGCGGCGTGCGCCGGATAGGCGTGGTAGCAGTTGGTCCACACGCGGCCGGCCTGGATCGCGCGGCCGAAGCGGTACAGGCGGCTGGCGTCGCGGCTCCACACGCCGGCGCCGAGGCCGTACAGCGTGTCGTTCGCGATCTCCAGCGCTTCGGCCTCGGTCTTGAACGTCGTCACCGACACCACCGGCCCGAAGATCTCCTCCTGGAAAATGCGCATCCTGTTGTGGCCCTTGAACACGGTCGGCTTGACGTAATAGCCGCCGGCGAGGTCGCCGCCGAGCTCGTTGCGTTCGCCGCCGATCAGCACCTCGGCGCCTTCCTGCTTGCCGATGTCGATGTAGCTGAGGATCTTCTCGAGCTGCTCGCCGGAGGCCTGCGCGCCGATCATCGTGTTCGGGTCGAGCGGGTCGCCCTGCCTGATCGCCGCGACGCGGGCGATCACCCGCTCCATGAACTTCTCGTAGATCGATTCCTGGATCAGCGCGCGCGACGGACAGGTGCAGACCTCGCCCTGATTGAAGGCGAACAGCACGAAGCCTTCGACGGCCTTGTCGAGGAAATCGTCGTCCTCGGCCATCACGTCGGCGAAGAAGATGTTCGGCGATTTGCCGCCGAGTTCCAGCGTCACCGGGATCAGGTTCTGGCTGGCGTACTGCATGATCAGGCGACCGGTGGTGGTCTCGCCGGTGAACGCGATCTTGGCGATGCGCGGGCTCGACGCCAGCGGCTTGCCCGCCTCCAGCCCGAAGCCGTTCACGACGTTGAGCACGCCCGGCGGCAGCAGGTCGCCGATGAGTTCCATCAGCACGAGGATGCTCGCCGGCGTCTGCTCGGCGGGCTTGAGCACCACGCAGTTGCCCGCGGCCAGCGCCGGCGCCAGCTTCCAGGCGGCCATCAGCAGCGGGAAGTTCCACGGGATGATCTGGCCGACCACGCCGAGCGGCTCGTGGAAGTGGTAGGCGATGGTGTCGTGGTCGATCTCGCCGACGGTGCCTTCCTGCACGCGCACGGCCGAGGCGAAGTAGTGGAAGTGGTCGGCCATCAGCGGGATGTCGGCGTTGAGCGTCTCCCGGATGGGCTTGCCGTTGTCCCAGGTCTCGGCGTGCGCCAGCAGTTCGAGGTTCTGCTCGATCCGGTCGGCGACCTTGTTCAGCACGTTGGCGCGATCGGCGGCGGAGGTCCTGCCCCACGCGTCCTTCGCGGCGTGGGCGGCGTCGAGCGCGAGTTCGATGTCGTCCTTGTTCGAGCGCGGGATCCGGGTGAAGGGCTTGCCGGTGATCGGGGTGATGTCGTCGAAGTATTCGCCGCTCTTCGGCGCGATCCATTGACCGCCGATGTAGTTGCCGTACTGGGCCTTGAAGATGCGGGCGTGGTCGTGCAGGTGCGGCTTGGCCATCGCGTTCATGGATCGACTCCGGAGGGTTGAGGTGTGCCTCCTTTCCGCAAGCCCGGTGCCAACGGCACGGTGCTGCGCCGCAGCATCCGTGATTTCCCGTGTTGGCGGGCAGTTGCGCCGTCGCATGCTGCAACGCACAACAAGCCGTCCTTGCACGGCGCGGTGTCGTGTGTTGTCTATCGGAACAGCCGCCGCCGCGACTGTCGCAGAATGCGACACAGGAGCCGCCATGACCCGCACCCGCCCCGTCGACGAACTCGCCCACGCCCGCCGTGCGTTCTTCGAACGCGGCAACGCGGTCGGGGCGGGCGAGCTGCCGCAGACGATCCTGCGCTCGTGGCAGCGCTGCCGCCGCCTCGGCCTGCCGGAGCGCGACACGCCGTCGATCGAGCCGGTGCCGGAAAGCCGCCTGCACGAGATGCGCGAACGCAACGAACGCCTGCGCCGGCTGGCGCGCGCGGAGCTGGAATCGCTGGCCGCCGACGCCGACGGCAGCGGCAGCATCGTCGTGCTCACCGACGACACCGGCTGGATCCTCGACGCCACCGGCCATCCGCAGTTCCTCGACAAGGCCAGCCGCGTCGCGCTGCGTCCCGGCGCGTGCTGGAACGAATCCCAAGCCGGCACGAACGCGATCGGCACCGCGATCGTCGAGCGTCGCGCGGTCGAAGTGCGCGGCGGCGAGCACGCCCGCGCGCCGCACGGCATCCTCCCCTGCACCGCGACGCCGATCCACGACCCCGACGGCCAGCTCGTCGGTGTCCTCGACATCAGCGGCGACGCCCGTGCGCAGCACCTGCACGCGCTGGGGCTGGTGCGGATGGCGGTGGCGAACATCGAGCACCGCTTCTTCGACGGCGGCCTCGACGGCTGCGAACTGCTGCGCCTGCAGCGCGATCCCGCCCTGCTCGGCTCGACCCGCGAAGGCCTGCTCGCGTTCCGCAACGGCACGCTGGTCGCGGCGAACCAGGCCGGGCTGGCGCTGGCGGGCATCACCCGCGACGACCTCGGTCGCGTCGCCTACGAGCTGCTGTTCGAGGATCCGCTCTCGCGCCTGCGCAGCGAAGGCGCGCTGCGCGACCGCTGCGGCCGCGCGCTGTACGGCC
>JBQCJG010000170.1:0-7649 GCA_051952955.1 Lysobacteraceae bacterium
CATCGGCCCTGGCGCGGTGCTTGAGCAGCAACTGCACGCCGGCGGGGTCGTCCTCGTCGCCGCCGGCCGCGGCCAGCAGCGCGGGCACGGCGCCGGGCAGGTCGGGCTTCGCGCCGCGTTCCAGCAGGAAGCGCGCGAGCCGCCAGTTGCCGGCGGTGCAGGCCAGCGCGAGCGGGGTCAGGCCGTCGCGGTTGGGCGGGTCGATCTCGGCGCCGGCGTCGCGCAGCAGCGCGGCGACGCCCGGGTCGGAGCTGCGCGCGGCGTGGTGCAGCGGCGTGTTGCCGTCGGCGTCGGCGATGCGCGGGTCGGCGCCGTTCGCGAGCAGGGTCATCACCGCTTCCGGGCGGCCGTGCCAGCTGTCGCGGGTGGCGGAAATCAGCGGAGTGACGCCGGCGTGCGCGGCGTTGAGGTCGACGCCGTGGGCGATCAGCGTGCGCAGCAGGCGCAGGTCGGGCAGCACCGCGGCCAGCATCGGCAGGCTGCGCTGGTCGCGGGCGTCCGCGGGCGGCGGTGCGTGCGGATGGGCGCCGGCGTCGAGCAGCGCCAGCGCGCGCTCGACCCGGCCGTGGCGCGCGGCGTCGTACAAAGCGGCCTCGAGATCCTCGCCGTCGCCGGCGATGGCCGCGGCGTCGGCGTCTTCTTCGTCCAGCGCGGCCTGCAGCAGGTCCTCGGCGCGCACCGGCGACGGCGACGGCAGCCGCAGCAGCGCGCGATGCGCCAGCGGCCACGCCAGCGCGCAGGCGCCGGCCACCGCCCAGACGGCGGTCGCGGGCAGCAACTCCGGCCACGCCAGCAGCACCGTGCCCAGCAGCGGCAGCGCCAGCAGCAGGGCCGCGCCGAGGCCGCGCCAGTCGCGGGTCTCGGTATCGACCAGCGCCCGCCAGTGCGTGCGCAGGTCACCGCCCTCGCCTTCCTGCCAGCGCCACAGCGGCCAGGTCCGCCACAGGCCGACCAGCGCGACGCCGGCGACGCTGCTGACCGCCAGGGCGGCGCCCAGCGACCCGCCCTGCCGCAGCGACGACAGCGGCCAGGCGAGCAGCACGGCGACGGCGAGCAGCGCGATGGCCCAGAGCAAGGCGATCGGCCCGGCCTCGCGCGGGTCGGGGCGCCCGCCGCGCAGCCCCAGCGCGAACGCCGGCTGGGCCAGCAGCGCGCACACACCGGCCAGCAGCGTGCCGGCGATCCCGCCGACCACCGCAGCGCCGGCGCCGGCGGCCATGGTCAGGGCGACGCCGGCCGCGAGCGCGCCCGCGTGGACGCGCGGCGGCCGAGGCGGCGTGGCGACGACCGCGGCCTCGGGCAGGTCGGTGTCCGGCGCGGCCGGATCGAGGTCGGGGATGCCGGGATCAGGCATCCGTCCCCCAGTCGTCGGTCATCGGATCGACCGCCAGCGTCGGCGGGAACTGGATGTGGAAGCCGCGGCCGGCGAGGTTCTCGCGGACTTTTTCGGGATTCTCGCGGGCGAGCTTGCGGTCCGGCGTCAGCGCGACTTCCAGCACGAAGCGCAGCGGGCCGAGCTGCTCGCGCAGCGGCGGCGGCAGGCGCTCGAAATCGTCGCGCGCCGCGAGGTAGACATAGGTATCGGCCTTCCGCTGGCTCTTGTAGACGTACGCTTGCATGGCCGGGACGGGACGCTGCCTTGGGGAACGGAGACACCCCGACGCCCCGCCGGGAGGCGGGGACGGGGACCTCGGCGCCACAGGCCCGGACGGGCCTGCCCCTGTCAGATCAGTCGCTTGCGCGCCAAACCTGCGGCGGATGCGTCCAAGTATCGCCCAACTGCCGGAGAACGTGGAGATTCCCGGCGAATTGTGCGGCAAGGCACGGTTTTGGGCTAGGGCCGGGCGTGGCTCGGCCCCGACGCCCTCATTTCACTTTGATCAGGCGCCTCCAGGTATTGCTGCCACCGCCCATGACGTCGGTGTTCGGCGAAGGCGACCAGGCGTTGATGTTGAACCAGTCCTCGTCGTCCTGGTAAACGTCGCCGGACGCGATGGCGTAGGGATTCCTCGACGTCGCGAACACGCCGTAGTGCATCCCGAGTTCCGGGAATCCGTTCATCAAGCCGAACGTCCACGGCTGGTTGCCCTCGAAGAGGCAGTAATAGGTGACCGTGTTGCTGCCCACGATGTTCGGGTACGCGTTACCCATATACCAATTAGCATTTTGCCAGTCCTCGTTGTCCTCGAAGCGACGGATGCTCCTCGATCCGGGCGGGCAAACGGGTCCAAGTTGGAGCACGGCGTAATCCGCTTCGCGTGAGGCGTAGGCAAGTGGGAGGAAGGCGGAAGCACCCCCGTAACCGTCATCGACACGGCAGAAGCGCCAAGTCGTATTGGAACCGGACGTCACCGCACCGATCCAGCCGGATCTGGAATTGTTGTTGCGTCGATCCTCGTCATCCATGTGGATTTCCAAAAGCGGACGAGGGGCACGTGGAACGATGGCGCAAAAGCGGTCTTCGGCGATGACGCCGACCGAATGGAAGGTGCTCGCACTCAGCCAACTCCACCACGACGCCGAAGCGGAAGCGGATTTCGCCAAGGCGGCATCCACCGCATGGAACTTAGTCTCGCCGGCCTCCTGGTCAATGGTGCAGGGTCCTTCGAAGCCCATGGCGCGGCAATACAGCAGGGCGGCCTTTTCGCCTTCTTCGGCGAGCAGCGCCTCCACGTCCATCTTCGGATCCTTCTCGAAGCGCGCCTGCAGTTCCTCCACGTAGGCCATGTGGTCGATGACCGCCTGGGGAATGTCGGCCTCGATCCGTTTCGCTTCCTGTTCTTCCTTCGGCGTTTCCTTCTCGGAATCCTCCGCGGACGCCGGGACGACCGCCAGCGAGGCGAGCACGCACAGGCACGACACCGACAGCGCTTTGACTTGCGTCTTCATCCTGAAGCTCCTTTCCATGGTGTCCGGCGATCTTCACGGGATGCATGGCGCGGGTCCATCGCCACCATCACAGAACGCGACCACGGAACGGACACGATCGCGCAGCCGCGGAACGCGAATGGACGCGCGATGGAGAGGCGTTGCGGATGCACGTCGACGCGACATCGCGCAAACCGATTCACACGACCAATCCCGCGGACGCATCGGCGTCTCGGAACCGCATGTTCCACCTCGCCAGCGATGGGGCGCGCACATCGCGACTGCACGGATCGTGTCGACCGGGGAAAGCGACGGACCGGAAGCGGCGGGACGGCGCCCGCCTCCGTCACGCGTGCGTCGCGGCACCCCCCCGGCGCATGACCATCGGCCCAGCGACCGGCGGCGGACGGGCGGTAAGCTGTCGTGATCCCTTCCGCCGGCGCCCGCCATGTCCCTTCGTCCGATGCCCCGCAGCCTGCCGCTGCCGTTCCGCCTCCCGCTGGCCGTCGCCGCGGTGCTGCTCGCTTCCGCCGCCGCCGCGCAGACCGCGCCAGTGCCGACCACGGGCGCGGGCCCGACGCTCGACACGATCATGTCCGACCCGGACTGGATCGGCAGCGGCGTGGAGCGCGCGTGGTGGTCGTGGGACGGCACGCTTGCGCTGTACGAGCGCAAGCGCGACGGCGCGACGATCCGCGACACCTGGACCGTGCCGGTCGCCGGCGGCGCCCCGGAGCGCGTGGCCGACGCGGCGCGCGCAGGGCTGGACGCGGGCGATCCCGTGTTCGACGCCGCGCGCGCGCGCATGGCGTTCGCGCGCAACGGCGACATCTTCGTGCGCGACCTGCGGTGGGGCGCGGTGCCGCAGCTCACCCGCACCGACGCCGAGGAATCGCGCCCGACGTGGAGCCGCGACGGGGCGATGGTCTGGCGCGCGGGCAACGACTGGTATCGCTGGACCGCGGCGAACGGCACAGTGCAGGCGTCGAACGTCGTCACCGCGGACGATCCGGCGAAGGCGCCGGCCGCCGAGGACCTGCGCGACCGCCAGCTGCGCCTGCTCGACACCCTGCGCGACGACCGCGCCCGCCGCGAGGCCGCGCGCGACCAGGACGCCGCGTGGCGCCGCGCCGATCCGACCCGCGCGCCGGCACCCGCCTACCTCGGCAAGGGCGTGGAGATCCTCGACAGCGCGCTGTCGCCCGACGGCCGCTGGCTGCTGGTGGTCACCGCGAAGAAGGACGCCGACGGCGGCCAGGCCGGCAAGATGCCGAAGTACGTGACCGAGTCGGGCTACGAGGAATTCGAGGAGGTCCGCACCCGGGTCGACCGCAACGCGCCGGTGCCGCACGCGCTGTGGCTGGTCGACGTGGCCGCGGCGAAAGCCACCGAGCTGAAGTACGACGCGCTGCCGGGCATCGCCGTCGACCCGCTGGCGGCGATGCGCAAGGCGGCGAAGCAGGACCCGCTGAAGGGCAATCGCGCAGTGCGGATCGAGACCGACGGCGACGGCAGCGGCCCGGCCCTGCACTGGAGCGACGACGGCGCCCGCGCCGCGGTGCTGGTGCGCGCGATCGACAACAAGGACCGCTGGATCGCGGTGGTCGATCCGGCCGCGGCGACGCTGCAGGCCCGCCATCGCCTGCACGACGACGCGTGGATCAACTGGAGCTTCAACGACTTCGGCTGGCTGCCGGACGGCCGCACGCTGTGGTACCTGTCGGAGGAAAGCGGGTATTCGCACCTCTACGCCAGCGACGGCGGCAAGCCGCGCGCGCTGACCTCGGGCAAGTGGGAAGCGTCGGCGCCGGTGCTGTCGGCCGACGGCAAGCGCCTGCTGTTCCTGTGCAACCGCGCGTGGCCGGGCGACTACGAGGTCTGCGACGTGCCGGCCGCGGGCGGCGCGGTGCGCGAGCTGACGGCGCTGGACGGCGTGGAGGACTTCGCCGAATCGCCCGACGGCAAGCGCCTGCTGGTCCGCCATTCCGGGCACCACCTGCCGCCGCAGCTGGCGGTGGTCGACGCCGGCGGCGGCAAGGCGACCGAACTCACCGACACCCGCAGCGACGCGTTCAAGGCGGTCGCGTGGACCGCGCCGGAATTCGTGCAGGTGCCGTCGAAGCACGGCGCCGGCACGATCTGGGGCAAGTACTACGGCCCGAAGGTGCCCGAACCCGGCCGCCGGTACCCGATCGTGATGTTCGTGCACGGCGCCGGCTACCTGCAGAACGTCACCGAACGCTACCCGAACTACTTCCGCGAGCAGATGTTCCACGACCTGCTGGTGCGCAAGGGCTACATCGTGCTGGACCTCGACTACCGCGCCTCGGCCGGCCTCGGCCGCGACTGGCGCACGGCGATCTACCGGCACATGGGCGAACCCGAGCTGCAGGACTACCTCGACGGCCTCGACTGGCTGGTCGCGACGAAGCAGGGCGACCGCGACCGCGCCGGCATCTACGGCGGCAGCTACGGCGGCTTCATGACGTTCATGGCGCTGTTCAAGTCGCCGGGCACGTTCAAGGCCGGCGCCGCGCTCCGCCCGGTCGCCGACTGGTCGCAGTACAACCACGAGTACACCAGCAACATCCTCAACACGCCGACGCTGGACCCGGAGGCCTACCGGCAGTCGTCGCCGATCGAATACGCCGCCGGCCTGCAGGACGAACTGCTGATCTGCCACGGCATGATCGACGACAACGTGTTCTTCCGCGATTCGGTGGTGATGACCCAGAAGCTGATCGAGCTGCGCAAGGCGAAGTGGCAGATCGCGCCCTACCCGATGGAGCGCCACGGCTTCACGCATCCCGCGGCCTGGTACGACGAGTACCGGCGGATCCTGGAGCTGTTCGACCGCACCCTGCAGCCGGCGCCCTGAGCCGGCGCATCCGCCGTTCGGGCCCCGGCCCGGGCGGCGCTCCCTTCCCGCCGCTTAACGAAACCCTCGCGACGGCGGGCGCGGATTCCTTCATGCTGGCCTAAGCTTCCCGCCGCATCCTGCCCCGATGTCCATGTCCCGTGCCCGCTCCTCCCGGCGCCCGCTGCTGCGCGCCAACACCGTCCTGGTGCTCGTCGTCGTGTTCTTGGTGGCGGCGGCCAACAGCCGCTTCTGGCATGTCGTGTTCAATGCGCAGGACTTCTCAGGCCTGCGCGGCGCGGGCGTGGCGGCGGCCGTCGCCGCGGCGCTGTTCGCGATCACCACGCTGATGCTGCTGCCGCTGAGCTTCCGCTGGACGTTCAAGCCCGGGCTGACGCTGGTGCTGCTGCTCTCCGCCGGCGCCGCGTTCTTCATGAGCGACTTCGGCGCGGTGATCGACCGCCATGCGCTGGCCAGCGTGTACGAGACCGACTCGCGCGAGGCCACCGAGTGGATCAGCACCGGCATGCTGCTGACGATCGCGCTGCTCGGCGTGCTGCCCGCGATCGCGCTGTGGTGGGTGCGGATCGACTGGCAGTCGCCGCTGCGCGAACTGTGGTCGCGGATCAAGCTCGCCCTGCTCGTCTGCGCGCTGCTGGGCGTGTCGGCGCTGGGCTTCGGCAAGGACGTGGCCTCGCTGGTGCGCAACCACCTGGAACTGCGCCATCTCGCCAACCCGTTCGCGCTGCTGGCGGCGCAGCTGTCGTACCTGGACCACGCCCGCAACGACAACCGCCCGCTGGAGAAGATCGGCCTCGACGCGAAGCGCGGCGCGGCGCTGCGTCCCGGCGAGCGGCCGACGGTGCTGCTGCTGGCGATCGGCGAATCCGCGCGCGCGCTCAGCTACGGCAGCCTCGGCTACGCCCGCCAGACCGATCCGGCGATGCAGGCGCTGGGTCCGGTGAACTTCACGAACGTGCACAGCTGCGGCACCAACACCGCGACCTCGCTGCCGTGCATGTTCAGCGGCCTCGGCCGCGCCGACTACAAGGACGGCGTCGCCAAGTACCGCGAGAACCTGCTCGACCTGCTGATGCGCGCCGGCTACGACGTGGTCTGGATCGACAACAACACCGGCAGCAAGAAGATCGCCGCGCGCGCCACCGAGAAGTTCCTCGGCGACGGCAAGGACCCGGCGCTGTGCAACGCCGAGGGCTGCTTCGACGAAGTGCTGCTGCGCCAGCTGAAGCAGGACCTGCCGGCGGTGAAGCGCGACACCGTGTTCGTGATCCACCTGCTGGGCAGCCACGGCCCCGCGTACTACGCGCGCTACCCGGCCGAGTTCGCGAAGTTCAAGCCCGAGTGCCGCAGCAACCAGCTGCAGCAGTGCAACGACCAGCAGCTGCACAACACCTACGACAACACGATCCTCTACGCCGACCACATCGTCGCGGGCGCCGCCGCGCTGCTGCGCGACGATCCGGCGATCGATCCCGCGCTGCTGTACGTCTCCGACCACGGCGAATCGCTGGGCGAACACGGCCTGTACCTGCACGGCGCACCGTACGCGATCGCGCCCGACCAACAGACCCGCGTGCCGATGCAGCTGTGGGTGTCCGATCGTTTCGCCACGCGCCGCGGCCTCGACGTGGCCTGCATCCGCGCTCGCGCCAACCAGCCGATGTCGCACGACCACCTGTTCCACAGCGTGCTCGGTCTCGCCGACGTCGACACGACCCTGCGCAGGGCGCCGCTCGACTTCACGGCCGGCTGCACGGGCAAGGCCGCGACGACGCCCTGACCGGACGAGACCCTCGTCGCCGATTGCCCCCTCGCTTGACCCCACCCGCCCACGGCCGAGCAATCCACCCAGGCGACCGGACACAACCGGCCCCCGCCACCACCACCCTGAGGGAGCCACAAG
>JBQCJG010000171.1:0-2233 GCA_051952955.1 Lysobacteraceae bacterium
CTGATCCCCGGCCACCGCGTCCGCTACCTCGCCGAGATCGCCGAACAGGGCCGCGGCATCAACCGCCGCATCGAGAGCCAGGCCGAGATCGCCGACCGCGCGCAGGCGTACTGGCAGTCGCTGGAAAGCCTTGGCGACCCGGCGTTGCCGAAGACGCTGGCGCTGTACGCGCCCGATGCGCTGCTGCCCGGCCCCTCATCCGGTCCTGCGGACCACCTTCTCCCCGCACCCGGGGAGAAGGACCACGCAACCACCGCCCACACCGCTGCCACCCCGACAGCTTCTCCCCGCGACAGCGGGGAGAAGGTGCCCGAAGGGCGGATGAGGGGCGGCGCCGAAGTCGACCGCACCCTCCTCACCCTCCGCCAGCGCTACAACGACGCCGTCCAGTCGCTCGACAGCGAGGCGCTGAAGCTGCTGCGCGAGTGGCCCGCGCGGCTGAAGTCGATCGTCGACGAGGTCAACGAATACCAGGTCCGCGACAAGACCATCCGCGTCGAGAACTACCGCGAATCGCTCTCGCACCAGAAGATCCCGAAGATCGCCGCGCCCACCTACAAGAGCTGGGGCGAGCTGCTGACCTTCCTGCAGAAGGAAAACCTGCCCGGCTATTACCCGTACACCGGCGGCGTGTACCCGTACCGCCGCACCGGGGAGGACCCGATCCGCATGTTCGCGGGCGAGGGCACGCCGGAGCGCACCAACCGCCGCTTCCACTACCTCAGCGTCGGCCAGCCGGCCGCGCGCCTGTCCACCGCGTTCGACAGCGTGACGCTGTACGGCGAGGATCCGGCGCCGCGCCCCGACATCTACGGCAAGATCGGCAACTCCGGCGTCAACATCGCCACGCTGGACGACATGAAGAAGCTGTACTCCGGCTTCGACCTCTGCGCGCCCAGCACCTCGGTGTCGATGACCATCAACGGCCCGGCGCCGATCCTCCTCGCGATGTTCATGAACACCGCGATCGACCAGCAGGTCGAGAAGTACCTGCGCGCCGACCAGTCACGCTGGGACGCCGCGCACGCGAAGATCGAGCAACTGTTCGAAGGCCGCAAGCGCCCCGAATACGCCGGCCCGCTGCCCGAGACCAACGACGGCCTCGGCCTCGGCCTGCTGGGCGTGACCGGCGACCAGGTCGTCGATGCCGAGACCTACGCCGCCATCAAGGCGCAGACGCTGTCGACCGTGCGCGGCACCGTGCAGGCCGACATCCTCAAGGAAGACCAGGCCCAGAACACCTGCATCTTCAGCACCGAATTCGCGATGCGGATGATGGGCGACATCCAGCAGTTCTTCGTCGAGAAGAACGTGCGCAACTTCTATTCGGTGTCGATCAGCGGCTATCACATCGCCGAGGCCGGCGCGAACCCGATCAGCCAGCTCGCCTTCACCCTGTCGAACGGCTTCACCATCGTCGAGTACTACCTCGCCCGCGGCATGAAGATCGACGACTTCGCGCCCAACCTGTCGTTCTTCTTCAGCAACGGCATGGACCCGGAATACACCGTGATCGGCCGTGTCGCCCGCCGCATCTGGGCGCGCGCGATGCGCGAACGCTACGGCGCCAGCGCCCGCAGCCAGATGATGAAGTACCACATCCAGACGAGCGGCCGCAGCCTGCATGCGCAGGAGATCCAGTTCAACGACATCCGCACCACGCTGCAGGCCCTGTACGCGCTGTTCGACAACTGCAACAGCCTGCATACCAACGCCTACGACGAAGCGATCACCACGCCGACCGAGGAAAGCGTGCGCCGCGCCGTGGCCATCCAGATGATCATCAACAAGGAACTGGGCCTCAACTTCTGCGAGAACCCGTGGCAGGGCAGCTTCATCGTCGACAAGCTCACCGACCTGGTCGAGGAAGCCGTCTACAAGGAGTTCGAGGCCATCAGCGAACGCGGCGGCGTGCTCGGCGCCATGGACACCATGTACCAGCGCGGCAAGATCCAGGAAGAGTCGCTGTACTACGAACACAAGAAGCACGACGGCAGCCTGCCCCTGATCGGCGTCAACACCTTCCTGCCCAAGGACCACGGCGGCGACATCGTCACCGAGATCGAACTGATCCGCAGCACGGAGGGGGAGAAGGGGCAGCAGATCGCGAACGTGGGCGGCTACCAGCAGAACCGCAACGGCTACGCCGTCGACGGACTGGCCTCACTGCAGAAGACGGCGCGGGATCGGCAGAACGTGTTCGCCAGCTTGATGGAGGCGGTGAAGACGCATA
>JBQCJG010000172.1:0-20843 GCA_051952955.1 Lysobacteraceae bacterium
CCCCGAGCGTCCCCGGGGACGATACCCGACCGGGAATCGTCGAGGTACAAGAGCGGCCTTCAGGCCGCTGCCCCTCGAGTTACCCGACAAGCGGTGGCCTGGTGTTCAACAGCCGAATGGCTGGTCAGGCCGCTCTGCCAAGCATGTTTCGCTTGTTGCCTGAATCAACGAGACGGCGCAGTCGTCGCGGGCGGAAGTCGCGGCCGATAGTGCCCGGTGATCGGATACGCGAACAGGATGTCGTCCTCGCGGGCGCCGTGGCCGATGTTGTGCAGGATCAGCGGCGTGTGCGTGAACGGCGAGCGCCGGTCGCTCACGATGCCGATGTGGTCGAGGTGTCCCGGCAGCGTCCATGTGACGATGTCGCCGGCGCGATAGTCGTCCTCGCGATCGCTCGCCGGCACGGACCAGCCCTGGCGCGCGAACCACGTCTGCAGGTTCGGCACGCGGCGGTGGTCGATGTTCGCGTCCGGCGCACGGAGGCCCCAGCGCTTCGGATAGACGTCGAAGTGCGCCTGCATGTCCTTGTGTACGCGCTGCTGCAGGTCGACGCCCTGCGCACGCAGCGCGCGGATCACCACGTCGGTGCAGACGCCGCGGTCCTGCGGCACGTCGCCGCCGGGGTAGGACAGCACGACGTAGGCCGGGTCGTAGCGCACGGTGACGCCGATCTGCTTGCGGGCCGCCGCGACGAGCGGCGGCGGGGACGGCGATGCGGAGGACGCGACCGCCGCGGCGATGCGCTTCGGTGCCGACGCGGCGGTCGTGACGGCGCGACCGTCGCAGCCGGCCATGGCGATGCCGACGACGAGCAGCGCGATGGTCCGCGATGCGCCGACCGTCGCGCGCCGCATCAGTCCTGCTCCGCTCCCGGGTTGGCGACTTCACGGCCCGGCACCTGCACGAGGCACAGGTCCTCGCTGTCGAGCCGCAGCGCGGTGAGCTTGCCGCCCCACACCGCGCCGGTGTCGATGGCGTGCACGCCGTGGCCGATGAACAGGCCCAGCGTCGACCAGTGGCCGCAGACCATCTTCAGGTCGCGCTCGACGCGGCCGGGGACTTCGTACCACGGGTACAGCCCGGCCGCCTGCGTGCCCGGCGCGCCCTTCTCGTTGAAGGCGATGCGGCCGCGCGGCGAGCAGTAGCGGAGGCGGGTGAAGATGTTGATGATCGCGCGCTCGCGCTCCACGCCGCGCAGCGCCGGCGACCATGCGGGGTAATCGCCGTACATGTTGCGCAGCAGCTTGCGGCGGCCGTCGCCCTGCAACCGGCGCTCCACTTCGCGCGCATGCTTCTCGGCGTGGGCGATGCTCCACTTCGGCGCGAGGCCGGCGTGCAGCATCATCCAGCCCAGCGCCCGGTCGCTGTGCAGCAGCGGGCGCTCGCGCAGCCAGCCGATCAGCGTCTCGCGGTCGTCGGCGAACAGGATGCGCTGCAGGTCGGTGTTGACCCGGCGCTGCTCGTCCGGATTGCGTTCGGCGATCGCCAGCAGCGACAGGTCGTGGTTGCCCAGCACCACCACGCTCTGCTCGCGCAGCGAATGCACCAGCCGCAGGGTTTCCAGCGACTCGCCGCCGCGGTTGACCAGGTCGCCGCAGAACCACAGCCGGTCCTGCGCGGGATCGAAGCGGATCTTGTCCAGCAGGCGCCGGGTGGGGCCGTAGCATCCCTGCAGGTCGCCGATCGCCCAGACCGCCATCAGTGCAGGGTCCGCGGCACGCAGAGCACGAAGGTCGGGATCGGCGCCTGGAACTCGGTGCCGTCGTCGGCGCGCAGCGTGTACGCGCCCTCCATCGTGCCGTACGGGGTGTTGAAGAACGTGGTCGAGGTGTACTCGAAGCGTTCGCCGGGCCGCAGCCGCGGCTGTTCGCCGACCACGCCTTCGCCTTCGACCTCGCGCAGCGCGCCGACGGCATCGACCACGCGCCAGTGGCGCGCGATGAGCTGCGCGGGGCGTGCGCCGGTGTTGCGGATGCCGATCGTGTACGCGAAGTAATAGAGATCCTCGCCGGGCTTGGACTGCTCGTCGAGATAGCGGGTCGCGACGTCGATCGCGATGGCGAAGTCGGGTGTGTCCTGCATGGCGACAGTGTAGGGCCTGCCGCCGGTCTTGCGGACGATTCCCGTCTGCCCGGCTTCAGTCGGCCGCAACGGGCCCGGTGGGCGACAGATTGGCCAGGCGCACGAAATCGGCGACCTCCAGGCGTTCCGCGCGGGCCTGCGGATCGATGCCCGCGGCCTCGATGTCCTCGGTCGTGCATGTGCCGCCCAGCGCGTTGCGCAAGGTCTTGCGACGCTGGCCGAAGGCGGCGCGGACGATCGCGGCGAAGCGCTTGGGATCGTCGATCCCGATCCGGTCCGCCGGTTTCGGCACCAGCCGCACCACCGCGGAATCGACCGTCGGCGGCGGCCTAAACGCGCCCGGCGGCACCTTGAACAGCGAGGTCACCGTGCAATACGCCTGAAGCATCACGCTCAGTCGTCCGTAGACCTTGCTGCCAGGCGCGGCGGCCATGCGGTCGACCACTTCCTTCTGCAGCATGAAGTGCATGTCGCGGACCGCCGCGGCATGGTCCAGCGCGTGGAACAGGATCGGTGAGGACAGGTTGTACGGCAGGTTGCCGACGAGCCGGATGCGCGCATCGCCGGCGACCTCGCGGGCCAGCGCGGTGAAGTCCACGTCCATCACGTCGGCGTGGACCAGGGTCAGTTCGCCGTGGGCGCGCGCCTGCGCGGCGAGCGGGACCAGCAGGTCGCGGTCGAACTCGATCGCGGTCAGCGCGCCGTGACGGGCGAGCAGCGGGAAGGTCAGGGCGCCCTGGCCCGGGCCGATCTCGACGAACACGTCGCCGGGCCGCGGATCGATCGCCAGCAGCATCCTGTCGATGACGCCGCGCTCGTGCAGGAAGTGCTGACCTAGCGCCTTCTTGGCGGGCCGTTCGAACGATTCGGTCATGGCGATGCGGGCCTCGCGTTGATGTCGGTGGCGCGCCGGCCCCGCGTGTCCAGTGCAGGCATGCTCATGGCCGGCACGCTCATGGCCGGCATGTTCACAGCAGGCGCGTGCCCAGGGGCACGTCGCGGTCGGGCACGCACAGCGCGACTGCGCCATCGGCGTCGTGGAAGCCGGTGACCAGGCATTCGGACATCAGCGGGCCGATCTGCTTCTTCGGGAAATTGACCACCGCGACGACCAGGCGGCCGACCAGCATCTCGGGCCGGTAATGGGTGGTGATCTGCGCGCTGGACTTGCGCACGCCCAGCGCCTCGCCGAAATCGACGTGCAGCACGTAGGCCGGCTTGCGCGCCTCGGGGAAGGGTTCGGCGCGGACCACGCGGCCGACGCGCAGTTCCACCTTCAGGAAGTCGTCCCAGCCGATCGTCGCGGCGGGCGTCGGCAGGGCGTTGGCGTCGTCGCTCATGCCCGCGTCTCCGCGCGATGGCGCGCGAGCCGTGTGCAGGTCTCGATCGCGGCGAAGAGGCTGGACGGGTCGGCGACGCCGCGGCCGGCGAGTTCCAGCGCGGTGCCGTGGTCGACCGCCACCCGCGGATAGGGCAGGCCGAGGGTGAGGTTCACCGCCTGCTCGAAGCCGCTGTACTTCAGCACCGGCAGCCCCTGATCGTGGTACATCGCCAGCACCGCGTCGAAGCCGGCCAGCTTCGCCGGGAGGAACGCGGTGTCCGCCGGCAGCGGACCGACCAGCGTCCAGCCTTCGCCGCGCAGGCGGTCGAGCAGCGGGATGATCACGTCCAGTTCCTCGCGGCCCAGGTGCCCGTCCTCGCCGGCGTGCGGGTTCAGGCCCAGCACCGCGATCCGCGGCGCGGCGAGGCCGAAGTCCTCGCGCAGCGAGGCATGGAGGATGCGCAGCGTGCGCTCCAGCCCGTCGACGGTGATCGCGTCGGGCACCGCGCGCAGCGGCAGGTGGGTGGTCGCCAGCGCCACGCGGACGATGTCGTTCGCCAGCATCATCACCACCTCGCGCCCGGCCTGTGCGGCCAGCAGTTCGGTGGTGCCGGAATAGGGGATGCCGCCGGCGTTGATCGCCGCCTTGTGCACCGGACCGGTGACGATGCCGTCGCACAGCCCCTGCAGACAGGCGCCGGCGGCGGTTTCCAGCGAGGCGATGACGCCGCGGGCGTTGCGCGGCTCGGGATGGCCGAAGGCGGCCGCGACGGCGTGGGGAATCTCGACGTGGGCCAGCCGGCCGGGGCCGGCCGCGGATGCGTCGTCGGGCGAGATCAGCCGCAGCGGCAGGCCGAGGGCGTCGGCGGCGCGCAGCAGGGTGTCGCGGTCGCCGTAGCAGACCAGCTGCGCCTCCCAGTCGCGCTGGGCGGCGCGGACGACCAGTTCGGGACCGATGCCGGCCGGCTCGCCCGGAACCAGCGCGAGGCGGGGCCGGCGGGACATCGCTCAGCCGCCGGCCACGCCGCCGGTGCGGATGTCGATGAAGGCTTCGCCGCGGATCTCGCGCAGGAAGCGGTTCCACTCGTCTTCCAGCTTGCGCTGGCCGATGCTCTCGCGGATCTGGGCGCGGCGGTTGTCGTCGCTGGCCTTGCCCTGGCGGGTTTCCAGCCGCTGCACGATGTGCCAGCCGGCCTGGGTCTTGAACGGCGCGGAGACCTGGCCGTCGCTCAGCCCGGCGACCTGGGCGCCGAAGTCGGGGCCGTAGTCGTCCTGCCCGAACCAGCCGAGGTCGCCACCCTTGGCCTTGCTGACGTTGTCCTGCGAGTTCTCGGACGCCAGCTGGGCGAAGTCGGCGCCGCCGGCGACGCGGGCGCGCAGGGTTTCGAGCCTGGCGCGGGTCGATGCGTCTTCCTTGGCGTCCGCGGTACGGATCAGGATGTGGCGCGCGTGGTACTGGGTGACGGTGCCGTCGCCGGCCGGGGCGTTGTTGCGGATCTCTTCCAGCTTGATCAGCTGGAAGCCGCTGGGGCCGCGGATCGGGCCGATGATCTGGCCGGCTTTCATGCTGTTGATGGTGCTGGCGAAGCTGGCCGGGATCTGGTCCAGGCCGCGCCAGCCGAGGTCGCCGCCTTCCAGCGCGTTCGGGCTGTCGGAATAGCGCACGGCCGCCGCGCTGAACTCCATCTCGCCGCGATCGAGCAGGCTCTTGATGCCCTCGATCTTCTTCTGACCGGTGGCGATCTGGTCGGCGGTGGCGCCTTCGGGCAGGGCCACGAGGATGTGCGCGAGGTGGTACTGGGCGTTGCCGCCGGCCTGCGCGGCCATCGCCGCGTCGACCTCGGCGTCGCTGACGCTGATCTTGCTCTGGGCGAAGCGCTGGCGCAGGCGCTGGCTCATGATCTCGTCGCGTAGCGAAGCGCGGAAATCGGCCATCGTCATGCCGTCGCGGGCCAGCTGCTGTCGCATCTGGTCGGGATTGAGGTTGTTCTGGCGGGCGATGTTCGCGACCGCGGCGTCCACTTCCTCGTCGCTGATGCGGATGCCGGTGGTGGCGGCGCGGGCGCTCTGCAGGCGCATCAGGATCAGGCGTTCCAGCACCTGGCGCTGGAGCACGTCCGCCGGCGGCAGCTGGCTTTCGCGGCCGGCGTACTGGCCGCGGCTGTTGGCCACGGCGCGATCCAGTTCGCTCTGCAGGATGATGTCCTCGTCGACCACCGCGGCGATGCGGTCCAGGGGCTGCTGCTGGGCGAGGGCGGAAACGCTGCCGGCCAGGAGGACGGCGGCGAGAAGAACGCGGAGCGGTCGGGTCATGGGATCGAAGCTGAAGAGGGAAGTTCGCCGCCACGCGTCTGGGGGGGCGGCACGAGGGACAGGTCCTCGCGGTAATACCCGAGGATAGCACGGCGCAACCGGCCTTCCGTGTCCGGGCCAGCGGAGCCTAGCCCCTTCAGTTCGATCTCCAGCTGAATGGCGTTGTCGAGCTGCTCGCCGCGATGGCGCAGGTAGCGGCGATCGACCAGGCGCACCGCGATGCAGCAGCTTTCCCACTGCACGCCGGCGATGCCTTCAAGCAACTGGCTGTCCTTGATCGAGTAGTAGTACCGGCCGACCAGGCTCCAGCTCGGGTTGATCGGATACAGGAACGACAGGTCGGCCTGCTCGAGCAGGTCGCGGCGGTAGCGGTAGCTGAGGTTGACGATGCCGTCGTCGCCGATCAGGTAGCGGGTGCGCAGGCTGGCCAGGTCGCGGCGGCCGGACTTCGGGTCCCACTGGTAGGACGCGCCGATGGTCCAGCGGTCGTTGGGCGCGTAGTTCACGTCGACGACCCAGGCCGACTTGCCCTGCTCGACCGACTGTTCGCCGGGCACGGTCACGCGGGCGTCCTCGAAGTAGCGGATCTGGCCGAGGCTGGCGGACAGCTTCTCGTGGCCGTCGCTTTCGCGGATCAGGCGGGTGGACACGGCCAGGGTCAGCTGGTTGCCGTCGGCCTGGCGGTCGGCGCCCGAGTATCGGTTGTCGCGGAACAGCTGGCCCCAGCCGAAGGTGAGCGGGCGGGTATCAAACAGCGGGATGCCGCTCTGGTCGCGGTACGGCGCGTTGAAGTAGAAGATCCGCGGTTCCAGCGTGTGCAGGTAGTCGTCGCCGCGGAAGCGCATGTGGCGATCGAAGAACAGGCCGGCATCCAGGGTGGCGATCGGCAGGCTGCGGGTGGGGTTGTCGTCGCGGCCGGGCAGGGCGCGGTCCTTCTCCAGCGCGTAGCCGGTGTAGCGCCAGCCGAGGGTCGGCTTCACGTACCAGCTGGCGCCCTCCAGCGGCAGGCTGACGTACGGGTGCACGTCGATGCGGCTGCCGCCGGCGAATTCGGGGTGGTCGAAGCGCACGGCCTCGGCGTCGACGCCCGTCTCCAGCATCGGCAGGACGCGCTTCTGCCAGCGCACCTGGGCGCGCGGCAGCCGGGTGTAGGGCAGGTTGGCGTCGGTGAGGGTGAAGTCGGCCAGCTGCCAGTGGTCGGCCATGATCGTGGCTTCCCAGTCGTGGCCGCGGCCGTACAGCCCGATGTCGCTGAGCACGAACGAGTTGGCGCCGCCGTTGATGTTGTTGCTGGCGTCGTCCAGGTAGCGGGTGTCGCTGATCCAGCCGAGGTTCGCGCGCGCCTGCCAGTGCGGGCCGAAGTCCTGGCTGCCGGCGAAGCGGGCGAAGCCGCGGTCCTTCGCCCGGCGGTTGCCGACCGGCACGCCCTCGGCGATCTCCTGATCGCGCTCGCGGTCGGTCAGGTCGTCGGACGGCAGGAACGCGGCGTCGAACACGCCGCGGCTGGTCGGAGTGAGGAAGCGGAACTCGCCGCCCAGCTGCAGACCGCGCTTGCTCATGAAGCGCGGGTTGAGCGTGGCGTCGTAGTTCGGCGCGAGGTTCAGGTAGATCGGCTGACGCCAGTCGAAACCGTTCCGCGAGGACTGCGACACCGACGGGTAGAGCAGGCCGGTGCGGCGGCGGTCGTCGATCGGGAAGCGGAACCACGGCAGGTACAGCACCGGCACCTTGCCCACGCGCAGCGTGGCGTTGTGCGCGGTGCCCAGGCCGGCGGCGGTGTCGACGTCGATGCGCTGCGCGCGCAGCTCCCAGCGGCGGTCGTCGGGCGGGCAGGTGGAATAGGTCGACCCGTAGAGCGAGCCGATGTCGCCGTTCATCTCGACCCGCTTCGCGCCGCCGTTGCCGCGCCGCGCCACCAACTGGTAGCGGATGTCCTCCAGCTCGTGCGTGTCCTTCGACTGGTCGCCGCGGGCGCGGGCCGCGACCAGGCGCATGCCGCTGTCCTGGTAGCGCACGCTGCCTTCTGCCTCGTAGGTTTCCTTGTCCTCGTCGTAACTGAGGTGGTCGGTGGCCAGCACCTGGTCCCCGCGGTGCAGCAGCACGTTGCCGTTGTAGTTCAGGACCTGGCCGATGCTGCCTTCGAGCGAATCGCCGCCGATCTCGGTGTTCTGCTGGGTGCGGTCCGTCGCCTTGCCGGCGGGCGCCTGGCTGGCCGGCAGGTCGGCGAACGCGGGGACGGCGTCCTCCACCGGGCACAGGGCCCAATCCTCCGGACGGTCGTCGGCCGCCTGTGCGGACAGCGACATGGCGATGCAGAGGGGCAACGGCAGCAGGCGGAGGTGTTGGCGCACGCGGTGGACCCGGTCGGAACGAATCGGATTAGCTTGACGCATCCGCCCCGGGGGGGCAAACGCGCGACCGGTGCCGCCTTCAGCTCCGCAGTGCGCCCACGTGCGCCGCGCTGGCTTCGCGCAAGGCCTGCAGGTCGTAGCCGCCTTCCAGGCTGGAGACCACGCGGCCGTCGGCGTGGCGGTTCGCGATGGCGACGAGTTCGCCGGTGATCCACGCGAAATCGTCCGCCTCCAGCTGCAACTGCGCCAGCGGGTCGCGGCGGTGCGCGTCGAAGCCCGCGGAAATCATCACCAGCTGTGGCCGGAAGGCGTCGAGCTGCGGCAGCAGCCGGTCGCGCCAGGCGGCGCGGAACGCCTCGCCGCCGGCGCCCGGCGGCAGCGGTGCGTTGAAGATGTTGCCGACGCCGCGATCGGCGACGTGGCCGCTGTCGGGGTACAGCGGCATCTGGTGCGAACTGGCGAACGCCACGCGCGGCTCGGCATCGAAGATCGCCTGCGTGCCGTTGCCGTGGTGCACGTCGAAATCGGCGATCGCCACCCGCGACAGGCCGAAGCGGTCGAGCGCGTGCGCGGCGCCCACCGCGATCGCGTTGAACAGGCAGAAGCCCATCGGCGCGCAGCTGGTGGCGTGGTGGCCCGGCGGCCGCACCGCGCAGAACGCGCGCCTGGCCTCGCCGTTCAGTACCCGATCCACCGCGGCCACCACCGCGCCGGCGGCGCGCAGCGCGGCCTCGGCCGAACCCGGCGACAGCACGGTGTCGGGGTCCAGCCACATGCGCTGACCGGGTCGCGTCTCCAGCACCGCGTGCAGCAGCGGCTCGGTATGCACCCGCAGCAGCTGGCCGCGGGTGGCGCGCGGCGCCTCGCACCATTCCAGGTCGGGAAAGGCGTCGCGCAGGCCCGCGGTCACCGTCGCCAGCCGCTCCGCGCATTCGGCGTGGCCCGGCCCGGTGTCGTGGGCGAGGCAGGCCGCATGCGTGAAGACCGGCACGCGGGTCATTGCGGCCGGCGGCGCTCGTGCTGCCAGAGGACCTCGCCCTGGCCGTCGTGGCGGGCCAGCACGCGCGCCAGCACGAACAGCAGGTCGGACAGCCGGTTGAGGTAGCGGATCGCCTGCGGCCGCACCGCATCGTGGTGCGACAGCGTCACGCACTCGCGCTCGGCGCGGCGGACGATCGTGCGCGCCAGATGGCAGCGCGCCGCGGCTTCGCCGCCGCCGGGCAGGATGAAATCCTTCAGCGGCGGCAGCGGGTCGTTGTAATGGTCGAGCTGCTGTTCCAGACGCTCGATGTCGGCGTCCTGGATCGCGGCGTGGCCGGGGATGCACAGCTCGCCGCCGAGGTCGAACAGCTGGTGCTGCACGGTGGTCAGCAGCGCGCGTACGTCCTCGGGCAGGGTCGCCACCGCCAGCAGCACGCCGATCGCCGAGTTCGCCTCGTCGACGGTGCCGTAGGCCGCGACCCGCGCCGAATCCTTCGCGACGCGGCTGCCGTCGCCGAGGCCGGTCGTGCCGTCGTCGCCGGTCTTCGTGTAGATCTTCGAGAGACGGTTACCCATCGGCCGGAGTCCTGTTGCGGCGTGGTGCAGCCCGGGAATGGCGCAGCCCGGAGGCGGGCGATCAGACCGTCTGCGCGCGCAGCGCCGGCACGCGGGCGCGCAGCAGCGCGAAGCCGCCGAACAGCACCGCGGCGTAGAACAGCGTGCCCAGCACGGTGTTCTGGAAGAACGGGATGCCGGCGACGTAGGCGGCGATCAGGCCGGCGCCGGTCTGCGGGTACATCGTGCTGCCGTACCACGTGAAGAAGTTGGTGACGACGAAGAACAGCACCGAGCCCGCGAGCGAGGCGCCGAGTACGCGCGCGCCGCCGGCGCGGCCGCGCAGCGCGAAGCCCAGCACGGTGCACAGCGCGATCGAGGCGTAGACCGACCAGAACGACAGGCTGGTCATGTAGCTCCAGTAGATGCCGCCGGCGGCGAGGCCGAGGATCAGGTCGGAGGCGAACATCGCCAGCAGCGGCATCGCCAGCGCGAACCCGCGGCGCGCGAAGAAGGCGCCGCCGAACAGGCCCATGGCTTCCACCGGCGAGAAATTCTGCGGATGCGGCAGCAGGCGGCTCAGCGCGGCCAGCGCGATCATGCCGGCGATCAGGAGCGGACCCGGCGCGAACAGGCCGCGGGCGTCGGAGGCGGGGGCGGTGCGGTCGGCGGGGGCAGTCATCGGCGTCGGCAAGGGTGGGGTGGGCGTCGGGGAATGCAGAGGCGGTAGCATAGCGCAATGTCTTCGCCCGACTCCGTGCCATCGTCCCCGTCCGCCGTCGACGGGCCCGTTCATGATGTGCTGATCGTCGGCGGCGGCCTGGTCGGCGCCAGTCTCGCGATCGCGCTGGACCGCCTCGGCCTCGACGTGGGCCTGGTCGAGGCCGCGCCCGCGGGCGCGCTGCCCGCGGTGTTCGACCAGCGCAACCTCAGCCTCGCCGAGGCCAGCGTGCATGCGCTGACGGCGCTCGACGTGCTGCCGCGGCTGCGCGCGCCGACCGGCGCCATTGCCCGCATCCACGTCAGCCGCGCCGGCGATTTCGGCCGCGTCCTGCTGCAGGCGTCCGACCACGGCCGCGCCGCGTTCGGCCAGGTCGTGATCGCGCGCGATTTCGGCGAAGCGCTGGAGGCCAGGCTCGCCGAGCTTCCGCGCCTGCGTCGTCATCGTCCCGTGCGCTTCACCGGATTCGACGACGATGGCCGCGGCCCGCTGCGCCGCGTGCGCGTGGCCGATGCCGACGGCGAACGCACGCTCGCCGCGCGGCTGGTGGTCGCCGCCGACGGCACCGCCAGCGCCGTGCGCGAGGCGCTGGGCATCGCGGCCGAACGCCACGATTACCGGCAGACGCTGTTCGTCGCCCGCGTGCGCGGCGAGCGCGCGCCCGACGGCACCGCATGGGAGCGCTTCACCGAGCACGGCCCGACCGCCGTGCTGCCGCGCGGCGACGGCCACTACGGCGTGATCCACGGCGTGGCGACCGACGAGGCCGACGCAGTGGCCGCACTCGACGATGCGGCGTATGTCGCGCGGCTGCAGCGCGTGTTCGGCTGGCGCGCCGGCCGCTTCCTGTCGGTCGGGCCGCGCAGCGCGTATCCGATCGTCCGTGTGCTCGCCGAGCGCCTGGTCGCGCCGCGCGCGGTCGTGATCGGCAACGCCGCGCAGACGCTGCATCCGATCGGCGCGCAGGGTTTCAACCTCGGCCTGCGCGATGCGCTGACGCTGGTCGAATGCATCGCCGCCGGCCGCGCCCGCGGCGCGGACGCCGGCGACGCCGCGGTGCTCGCCGAACACGCGCGCCGCCGTCGCGACGACCGTACGCGCACGCTCGATTTCTCGGACGGACTGGCGCGCCTGACGTCCAATCCGTCGCCGCTGGCGTCGCCGCTGCGCGGCCTGGGCCTGCTCGCGCTCGATGTCGACGCCGCGCTGCGCGCGCAGCTCGTCGGCAGCGCGATGGGCTATCGCGGCGACGTCCCCGCCCTCTGCCGTGGAGTCGCCGCATGAGCCGTCGCCCCGTCTCCGGCCGCCGCGCCGATGCCGCCGTCGTCGGCGGCGGCGTGGTCGGCGCCGCCTGCGCGCTGGCGCTGGCGAAGCAGGGCCTGCAGGTCACCCTGATCGAACAGGCCGAGCCGCCGGCATGGTCGGCCGCCGAGCCCGACCTGCGCGTCTACGCCTTCGCGCCCGACAACGCCGCGCTGCTGGCCTCGCTGGGCGTCTGGGACGCGGTGGCCGCCGCGCGCGCGCAGCCGTACCGGCGCATGCGCGTGCGGGACGCCGCGGGCGGCGACGAGCTGCGCTTCGACGCCGATGCGTTCGCGGTGCCGCAGCTGGGCTGGATCGTCGAGCACGCGCTGCTGCAGGACCGGCTGTGGGCCGCCTTGCGCAGGTCGAACGTGACCGTGCGCTGCCCGGCCGCGGTGGCCGCACTGGAACAGGGCGACGACGGCGCGACGCTGGAACTCGACGACGGCCTGCGCGTGGAGGCGCGCATCGCCATCGCCGCGGACGGCGGGCGTTCGACGCTGCGCGACCTCGCCGGCATCGCCACGCGCACCGAGGAGTATGGACAGCGCGGCGTCGTCGCCTATGTCGCCACCGAGCGCCCCCACGAGGACACCGCGTGGCAGCGGTTCCTGCCGACCGGGCCGCTGGCGTTCCTGCCGTGCGCGCCGTGGCCCGATGCCGCGCACGTCGGCTCGCGCGTGAGTTCGATCGTGTGGACGCTGCCCGACGCCGAGGCCGAACGCATGCTCGCGCTCGACGATGCGGCCTTCGGCGAAGTGCTGGGCCGCGCGTTCGCCGGACGGCTCGGCGCGTGCCGGCCGCTGACCCGACGCGTCGGCTTCCCGCTGCGCCGGCAGCTCGCCGACGCCTACCTCGCCGGCCGCGTGCTGGCGATGGGCGACGCCGCGCACGTGGTGCATCCGCTGGCGGGGCAGGGCGTGAACCTCGGCCTGCGCGACGTGTCGGCGCTGGCGAAGGCGGTGGCCGACGCGCAGGCGAAGCGCGCCGACTGGGCCGCGCCGCATCGCCTGCAGCGCTGGGCCCGCGCGCGGCGCAGCAACGCCACGGCTTCCGCCCAGGCCTTCAGCCTGATCAACCGCGTGTTCTCCAACGACGACGTCGCCCCGACGCTGCTGCGCGGCCACGCACTGGGCCTCGCCGGCGCGATCCCGCCGCTGGGGCGCGCGCTGTGGCGGCACGCCGCCGGGATCTAGGCGATGCCCGGGTATCATGCGGCCGGCGATGCGCCCCCGCGTGTCGGAATGGAGCTGCACATGACTCTCCCGAAGCCTTCGCAGTCCGCGACCTGGCTCCTTGCCCTGCTGTTGCTCGCAGGACTGCTGCCCGCCGGGCTGCGGCCTGCGCATGCCGAGGGCAATTGCCCGCCGGGCATGTTCCCGATCGGCGGCGGCAATGCCGGCTGGGTCGGCTGTGCGCCGATGGGGCCCGGGTCCGGCGACGGTGGCGACGACGCCCCGCCGCCGCCCGCGTGGCGCCCGCTGTCCGCGGCCGAACAGGCCCAGCAGGACCAGTACCTGCGCGAAGGCGCCGAAGCGGGTCGCCGCCTGCGCGAGGGCGCCTGGGACGTCGCCGCGCCGACCGACGCCGCGCGCGCGCCGGCCGCCTGCGAAGTGCGCTTCTCGAAGATGGGCGAAAGCGTCTCGCTGCGCGGGCCTGCGCCCGGCGACACGCACGCCGTGCTCACGTTCGGCGGAAAGAAGATCCCGCATCCGCGCAAGCCCGAGAAGATCCGGGTGACCCTCATGCAGTCCGGCGACGCCGACCAGACCGTCGAGGCCTACAGCTACACGCTCCCGGGCCTGAGCGGCGCCTACAGCGGCGCGCTGTCGTTCGCGATCCCCGGCGTCGATGCGCTGCTGTCGAGCATGCAGGACGTGCAGGGCTTCCGGATCAGGCAGCGCGGCCGCACGCTCGCCAGCCTGCAGTGGCAGGACGGCCTGGCCGCGCGCGATCGGCTCGCCCGGTGCCTGCGCGGCCGCTGAGCGCGCCGCGATCCGCCGCGACCTTCCCCGAGGCTTCGACCACGATGATCCTGCACTGGCGTTTCGATCCCGTCCTGTTCTCGCTCGGTCCGCTGACCGTGCGCTGGTACGGCCTGCTGTTCGTCGGCGGCTTCTACCTCGGGTTGATGCTGCTGCAGCGCATCTTCCGCAGCGAGGGCCGCGATCCGGCGCAGGCGGAGCGGCTGTTCATGTACGCGCTGCTGGGCACGGTGATCGGCGCGCGGCTGGCGCACTGCCTGTTCTACGAACCCGCGTACTACCTCTCGCATCCGCTGGCGATCCTGCGCATCTGGGAAGGCGGGCTGGCCAGCCATGGCGGCGTGGCCGGACTGCTGGTCGGCCTGTGGCTCGGCGCCCGTGGGCTGGCGCCGCGGCCGTCCTTCCTGTGGCTGATCGATCGCGTCGCGATCCCCGGCGCGTTCGTCGCGGTCTGCATCCGCGTCGCGAACTTCCTCAATTCCGAGATCGTCGGTCTGCCCACGTCGGGCACCTGGGGCGTGGTGTTCGAGGCCGTCGATGCGCAGCCGCGGCATCCCGCGCAGCTGTACGAGGCTGCGGCCTACCTGCTGGTGTTCGGCCTGCTGGCGTGGCTCTACCGGCGCCACGGCGCGCGCACGCCGCACGGGCTGCTGTCGGGCGTGCTGCTGGCGGCGATCTTCGTCGCGCGCATCGGGGTGGAATTCGTGAAGACGCCGCAGGCCGCCTACGAAAACGGCCAGACCTTCACCGTCGGCCAGTGGCTGAGCGTGCCGTTCGTGCTGATCGGCATCGGCATGGTGGTGCGGGCGTTGCGTGGGCCGAAGCCGGCGGCGGATGCCGCCGACGCCCCCGGCTGATCATGCGCTCTTCGCGAGATCGCCCCAGTCCTCGTGCAGGCCGCATTCGCGCTTGAGGCCGAAGAAGCGGGTGTCCTCCTCGCGCATGCCGTCCTCCATCCGCCGCGTGGTGTGCACGTCGCCGATCGAGACGTAGCCTTCGTGCCACAGCGGGTGGTAGGGCAGCTCGTGCTGGGTCAGGTACTGCCAGACGTCGCGATCGGTCCAGTCGGCGATCGGGTGCAGCTTCCAGCGACCGTCGCGCAACTGCAGGAAATCCAGCGCCGCGCGCGAGTCCGACTGGCCGCGGCGCAGGCCGGCGATCCAGGTGCGGATGCCGAGTTCGCGCAGTGCGCGCTGCATCGGTTCGACCTTGCGCAGCTGGTTGTAGCGGGTGATGCCCTCGACGCCTTCTTCCCACAGGCGGCCGTGGCGCGCTTCCATCCAGGCGACGCCGACCTGCGGGCGATAGACCTTGAGGTTCAGCGACAGCCGATCGGTCAGATCGTCGACGAAGCGGTAGGTCTCGGGGAACAGGTAGCCGGTATCGACCAGGATCACCGGGATGTCCGGCTTCGCCTGCGTGGTCATGTGCAGCGCGACCGCGGCCTGCGCGCCGAAGCTGGACGACAGCGCGTGCGCGCCGGCGAGGTGCTCGATCGCCCAGGCGACGCGCTCGGGCGCGCTGCGCGTGGCGAGCCAGCGGTTGAGTTCGGCGAGCGCCTGCGGCGACTCGGCGGCGGCGACGGGATCGGGAAGCGTCATGCGACCAACTCCAGGGGCAGCGTCCGGCTGCCCGTGCTGTCGAGGGAAACGATGCCGGCGCGGACGAGGAAGTCGCCGAAGCGCTCGCCGGGGGCGCGTTCGGCGGCATAGCGGGCGAGGAGCGGATCGAGCGCCGCGAGGATCGCGGCTTCGTCGATGTTCTCGCGGTAGAGACTGTTGAGCCGGCGGCCGACGTGGTCGGCGCCGAGCATCAGGTTGTAGCGGCCCGGGGCCTTGCCGACCAGCGCGATCTCGCCCAGGAACGGGCGCGAACAGCCGTTCGGGCAGCCGCTGATGCGGACGTGCAGGTCGGCGTCGGCCAGGCCGTGGGTCGCCAGCAGCGCGTCGATGCGGTCGATGAAGGCGGGCAGGTAGCGCTCGGCTTCAGCCATCGCCAGGCCGCAGGTGGGCAGCGCGACGCAGGCCAGCGCGGTGCGGCGCACCGGCGAGGCGGCGACATGGGTGTCGAGGCCGTACTCGCGCACCAGTGCGTCGACGGCTTCGCGCTGCGCCTCGTCGAGATTCGCGATCAGCAGGTTCTGGTTGGCGGTGAGCCGGAATTCGGCGCGGCCGCCGTCGACGTCCAGCGCGGCCGCGACCGCGCGCAGGCCCGACAGGTGGCGCAGGCCGTCGCGATCCCAGATGCGGCCGGCGAGGATGCGCAGCGCCAGGTGCCACAGGCCGTCGTCGCCCTGCGACCAGCCGAAGCGGTCGGCGTTGTGGTCGAACGCGAACGCAGGGGCCGGCGCGAACAGGATGCCGGCGCGCTTCTCGACTTCCGCGCGGAACGCGTCCAGGCCGCGGTCGTCGATGGTGTACTTCAGGCGGGCGCGCTTGCGCACCGCGCGGTTGCCCCAGTCGCGCTGGGTGGTGACGACGGCCTCGGCGACGCGGATCACATCCGCCGGTGCGATGAAGCCGAGCACGTCGGCCACGCGCGGGTAGGTCTCGGGATCGCCGTGGGTCGAACCCATGCCGCCGCCGGCAGTGACGACATAGCCGGCCAGCGTCTTGCCTTCGACGGACGTGCCATCGACGATCGCAATGAAGCCGAGGTCCTGCGCGAACACGTCGACGTCGTTGTCCGGCGGCACCGCGAAGCCGATCTTGAACTTGCGCGGCAGGTAGGTGGCGCCGTAGATCGGCTCCTCTTCCTCGCCGCTGCCGGCGACCTTCTGCTCGTCCAGCCAGATCTCGTAGTACGCACGGCTGTTCGGCAGCAGGTGCTTCGACACCGCTTCGGCCTGCGCCTGCACGTCGGCGTGCACCTGCGACAGGTACGGATTCGCGGCCACCGCGATGTTGCGATTGACGTCGCCGCAGGCGGCGAGCGTATCGATCATCGCGGCGTTGATCGCCTGCATCGTCCGCTTCAGGTCGCGCTTGATCACGCCGTGGAACTGGAACGCCTGGCGCGTGGTCACGCGCAGGCCGCGCTCGGCGAACGTGGTCGCGATCGCGTCCAGCTTCAGCCACTGCGCCGGCGATACCACGCCGCCCGGCGTGCGCGTGCGGATCATGAAGGAATGGTCGGGTTCCAGCTTCTGCCGGCGGCGCTCGTCGCGCACGTCGCGGTCGTCCTGCTGGTAGCTGCCGTGGTACTTGATCAATGTCTGGTCGTCGTCGGCCAGCGCGCCGGTGATCTGGTTCGACAGCGATTCCACCAGCGTGCCGCGGAGGCGGCCGCTCTGGCGCTTGATGTCCTCGACCGAGTGCGTGCTCATTTGAATCCGGTGCTCATCTCAGTACACGTCCCGCGCGTAGCGGCCCTGCGCCTGCAGCGCGTTGAGGTACTCGGCGGCGTCCTCGGCGGACTTGCCGCCGTGGGCCGCGATCGCGTCCAGCAGTGCCGCGTGCACGTCCTTCGCCATGCGCGTGGCATCGCCGCAGACGTAGAGGTGGGCGCCGTCCTCCAGCCACGCGAACAGCTCGCGGCCGTGCTCGCGCAGGCGGTGCTGCACGTACACCTTCTGCGCCTGGTCGCGCGAGAACGCGAGGTCCAGCCGCTGCAGGCTGCCGCGCTTGAGCGCGTCCTGCCATTCGAGCTGGTAGAGGAAGTCGCTGCGCGCGTGCGGGTTGCCGAACAGCAGCCACTGGCGGCCGGTCGCACCGATCGCCTCGCGCTCCTGCACGAAGCCGCGGAACGGCGCCACGCCGGTGCCCGGGCCGATCATGATCACGTCGCGCGACGCGTCGGCGGGCAGGCGGAAGCGGTCGTTGGCTTCGATGAACACCGGCAGCGTGGTGCCTTCCTCGCGGGTGGCGAGGTGGTGCGAGGCCGCGCCCCAGCGCAGTTCCTCGCCGTGGCGGTATTCGACGTGGGCGACGGTGAGGTGGGCCTCGTCGCCGACGGCCTTGCGGCTGGAGGCGATGGAATACAGCCGCGGCTGCAGCGGGCGCAGCGCTTCGACCAGCTGCTCTGGGCTCCAGGCGCCGGGATGTTCGCGCAGCAGGTCGACGATCTGCGACCGGGCCATCAGCGCGGTCAGGCCGTCGCGCTGGTCGGGCGCGAGCAGGCGGTTCAGCGCCTCGCTGCCGGCGTGCGCGGCATGCGTGGCCACGAACGGGCGGTGCAGACGAGTGATCTCGCGCTTGCGGCCCAGCCAGTCGCGCAGCGGCAGGGTTTCGCCGGCGTGTTCGACCGCGGCGTCGGCGTCGAGCCCCAGCGCATCGGTGATCGCCTGCACCAGCGCCGACGGGTTCTCGATCCACACGCCCAGCGCGTCGCCGGGCTCGTAGTCGAGGCCGCCTTCGGGCAGGGCGAGTTCGACGTGGCGCACGTCGCGGTCCGAGCCGCGGCCGGTGATGCGCACGTTCGCCAGCAGCTCGGCCGCGTACGGGCGCTCGCGGGTCCACGCGACGGGCGCGGCGTGCGGGCGCAGCGGGGTGACGCTGGCCAGCGGTGCGACCGTGCCCTTCGTCGCCAGGGCGTCGCGGGCCTGATCGAACAGGCGGTTGGCCCAGGGGCCGGCCACGGTGTCGATGTCGAGGTCGGCGTCGCCGCGGTCCAGCCAGCGGCGTGCGCCCAGCGCCTCGAAGCGCGCGTCCAGGCGCTGGCCGATCGCGCAGAACTGCGGGTAGCTGGAATCGCCGAGGCCGAGCACCGCGAAGCGCAGCTGCGGCAGCTGCGGGGCGCGCTTGCCGTCGAGGAACTCGACCAGCGCGCGGGCGTCGTCCGGCGGGTCGCCGTCGCCCGGGGGGCTGATGACGACGGCGAGGTAGCGTTCGTCCTTGAGTTCGCGCACCGGGTAGGCATCGGCGCGGATCAGGCGGACCAGCAGGCCCTCGGCCTCGCAGCGGGCGGCCAGCGCCTCGGCCACGCGACGGGCGTTGCCGGTCTGGCTGCCGTAGACGACGGTCAGCCGCTCGCGGGCGACGGCGGGCGCCGCCGGGACCGGCAGCGCGGCCGTCGCGGCGCCACCGCGGGCCCGGGCCAGGCCCGCGGCGTAGCCGGAGAGCCACCACAGGCCGTTGCCGTCGAGGCCGTCGACGATGCGGACCAGCGGCTCGTAGGCCTCCGCCGCGATCGGCGAGGGGGCTACGGCGGCCGGGGCGAGGACGGGCGAGGCGGGCGACATGGGAATCCGCGCGTGTAACGGAACAGGGGGCCAGACTAGGGGCCCCCCGCCCGCGTGCGGAAAGGATCGGTCGTTATGCGCTTATGCCGCCGCGGCCTTTCGGCTGCGCGGAGGGTCGCGGATACTGGCCGCCCTCCCGTCGTCCGCCGTCGCGCCGCCTTCCGCCGCGCGTCCGGATGCATCGATCCCCGCCGCGGTCGTCCGTCGCCGCCGGCGTCGTACCGGAATCCCCTCGCCCATGGTGTCTCCCGCCTTGAACCATCTCGACCGGCTGGAAGCCGAAAGCATCCACATCCTGCGCGAGGTCGCGGCCGAGTTCCGCAACCCGGTGATGCTCTATTCGATCGGCAAGGACAGCTCGGTGCTGCTGCACCTGCTGCAGAAGGCGTTCGCGCCCGCGCGCTCGCCGATCCCGCTGCTGCACGTCGATACCGGCTGGAAGTTCCGCGAGATGATCGCCTTCCGCGACCGTCGCGCGCAGGAAACCGGCATCCCGCTGACCGCGCACACCAATCCGGAAGGCCGCGCGCAGGGCATCAACCCGATCACGCACGGTGCCACCGTGCACACCGACGTGATGAAGACCCAGGCGCTGAAGCAGGCGCTGGACGCGGGCGGTTTCGACGCCGCGATCGGCGGCGCGCGCCGCGACGAGGAGAAGTCGCGCGCGAAGGAACGCGTGTTTTCCTTCCGCACCGCGCAGCACCGCTGGGATCCGAAGAACCAGCGTCCCGAACTGTGGAACGTCTACAACACCCGCATCCACAAGGGCGAATCGGTGCGCGTGTTCCCGATCTCGAACTGGACCGAGCTGGACGTCTGGCTGTACATCTTCCGCGAGAAGATCCCGGTGCCGGACCTCTACTTCGCCGCCGAGCGCCCGGTGGTGGAGCGCGACGGCGCGCTGATCATGGTCGACGACGACCGCCTGCCGCTGCATCCTGGCGAGACCCCGGCGCTGCGCCGCGTGCGCTTCCGCACCCTGGGCTGCTATCCGCTGACCGGCGCGATCGAGTCCGAGGCCGACACGCTGGAGAAGATCATCGCCGAGATGCTGGTCGCGACCACGTCCGAACGCCAGGGCCGGGTGATCGACCACGATCCCTCGGCGTCGATGGAGAAGAAGAAGCAGGAGGGCTATTTCTGATGAACGACACCACGTCCCTCCCGGGCATCGAAGCGCAGGACGCCGCCGAGGCGGTCGCCGCCTACCTGCACCAGCACGAGCGCAAGCAGCTGCTGCGCTTCATCACCTGCGGCAGCGTCGACGACGGCAAGAGCACGCTGATCGGGCGCCTGCTGCACGACACCAAGCTGCTGCTGGACGACCAGCTCGCCTCGCTGGAAGCCGACAGCCGCCGCCACGGCACGCAGGGCGAGCGCATCGATTTCGCGCTGCTCGTCGACGGCCTGCAGGCCGAGCGCGAGCAGGGCATCACCATCGACGTCGCCTACCGCTTCTTCAACACCGAGCGGCGTAAGTTCATCGTCGCCGACTGCCCCGGCCACGAGCAGTACACCCGCAACATGGCGACCGGCGCGTCCACCGCGGACCTCGCGATCGTGCTGGTCGACGCGCGCAAGGGCCTGCTGACGCAGACCCGCCGCCACAGCTACATCGTGTCGCTGCTGGGCATCCGCCACGTGGTGCTGGCGGTGAACAAGATGGACCTCGTCGACTTCGACGAAGCGGTCTTCGCGCAGATCGCCGAGGACTACCGCGCGCTCGCCGCGCGGCTGGGCATCGCGCAGGTCACCGCCATCCCGCTGTCGGCGCTGGACGGCGACAACATGCTCGCGGCTTCGCCGCGCACGCCGTGGTACGCCGGCCCGTCGCTGCTGGAGCATCTCGCGACGGTGGAGGTCGCCAGCGACGCGGGTGCCGACGCCCTGCGCCTGCCGGTGCAGTGGGTGTGCCGCCCGGACCAGCATTTCCGCGGCTTCGCCGGCACGCTGGTGTCCGGCCGCGTGGCCCCGGGCGATGCGGTGGTGGCGCTGCCCTCGGGCCGGCGCTCGCGCGTCGCGCGCGTGGTCGCCGGCGACGGCCGGGACC
>JBQCJG010000173.1:0-3402 GCA_051952955.1 Lysobacteraceae bacterium
CTGCGTGGTGGCCTGGCCGTAGTCGATGTAGGAATTCTTCGACGCCGGGTTCGTCGGGTTGCCTTCGACCGCGACCAGCAGCGTCTGCCCGTTCGGCGTGTTCGTCTTCGCGACGTGGTCGATCGAGTTCAGCCCGCTCGCGCGCGCATCGGCCGCGACCGCGGCCGCGGCCCGCGTCAGTTCGTCCTGCGACTTGAACCCGCCGCTCGGACCGAGCTGCTGGAGGTTCGCCATCGCCTGCTCGTAGAGGCGGTGGTCCGGATGGCGCGGATCGGCGATCGACGGGCGCTCGGTCTCGGTGCTGCGCTGCGGCTGGGCCGGATCGGTCGGCGGCCGGTCGGTCGAGGACGTCGGCGGCACCTGCGGGGTCGGCGTCGGCTGCTGCGCCGGGGCCTGCTGCGAGGGCGCCTGCTGCGCCGGGGTCTGCTGATCCGGCGTCTGCGGCTGCGGATTCGGCGATGGCTGCTGCGCCGGGGCCTGCTGCGAAGGCGGCTGCTGCGAGGTCGGCTGCTGCGCGGGCGTCTGCTGGTCCGGCGTCTGCGGCTGCGGGGTCGGCGTCTGCTGCTGCGCGGGCGTCTGCGGTTGCGGTTGCGGCGCCGGCTGCTGCGGCGCTTGCTGCTCGGGCGCCTGCGGGGTCGGCGTCTGCGGGTTCGGCTGCGGGGTCGTCTGCTGCTGGCCCGGATAGATGCCGAGCGCGGTCAGCGTGTCGCGACCGGCCTTGCCGTCGACCGGCTGCAGGTTGTGCTGCTCCTGGTAACGGCGCACCGCGGCTTCGGTCTGGTCGCCGAAGTAGCCGGTGGTCGGCAGCGGCTGGCCGCGGTCGTCGCGGATGCCGGCGTTGTTGAGCGCTTCCTGCAGGCGACGCACGCCCTCGCCGCGTTCGCCGTGGATGAGCAGCGTGTCGTTGACGCTCCCGCTCTGGCCCTGGGTCTGGCCGCGGCCGGGCTGGTTCTGGCCGAAGGTCTGCGGATCGCCGCTCAGCGCGCGGTAGGCATCCTGCGGATTCATCCCGGCCTGCACATTCTGCTGGTACTGGGCGCGCATCTGGTCGAGGGTGCGGCCCACTTCGTCCGGCGTGATCGACGCGGCGTTGTTGCCGACGTTGCCGTAATGGCTGGCGCCGCCGCGGCGCGGATCGCCCACGCTCGCCCATTCCAGCGCGGTGGCGTACTGCGCGCGCTCGCGGCCTTCGGCGCCGTTGGTCTGGCCGGTGATGTAGGCGCGGATGTCGGGACGCTTCTCGTCGATCAGGTAGTCGGCGAAGATCCGCTCCTGCAGCTGCGGCGTGAAGCGCGCGTTCGGATCGATGCCCAGCGTGCGCACGGCACCGGCCATGGTGTCGGGGATGACCTGGTACTTGCCGACCGCGAACAGGCGGTCCGGATCGTTCGTGCCCAACTGCTGGCGACGCATCACCTCGCCCACGGTCATCTGCGAGAAGTCGATGGTGGCGCCATTGGCGTCGCCGGCGCGGCCGCGGTTGTACGACCCGTAATCGCCCTCGCCGCGCGCGATGAGATTGCCCAGCGGATTGTCGGAACCGTAGTCGTTCGGGCCACCCGAGATCCGGCCCGGTTGCGGCTGCGGTTGCTGCTGCGGCTGCTGCGGCTGCTGCGGCTGCTGCGGCTGTTGCGGCTGTTGCGGCTGTTGCGGCTGCTGCGGCTGTTGCTGCTGGGTCGGCGCGATCACGCCGAGCGTGGTCAGCAGCTGGCGATCGGCTTCGCCGGTCACCGGCAGGTTGTGCTTCTGCTGGTAGTCGCGCACCGCTTCGCGCGTGCGGTTGCCGAAGTCCTGATCGGGCGTCAGCGCCCGACCCTGGGCATCGACTGCGCCCGCGGCGTTGAGCGCCCGCTGCAGCCGTTCGACCTCGGGGCCCCGCTCGCCGAAGGTGAGCTTGCCGTCGGCCAGCGGCGGATCGGCCGGCCGCGGGAAGTTGCCCGAGATCGGCACGAAGGTCGGCGGATCGTTGGTGAGGTTCGCGGTCTGCGCGGGACGGCGGTCGGTCGTGAGCGCGCCGCTCCCCATGTCGCGGATCCACTTGTCGGCCTGCGCGATGTAGCGCGTGTTGACGTCGAAGTGGACGTGGTCGGGGAACGCATTCGGGTTGCCGCGGTTGTAGCCGTGCTGCTCGCCCAGCGGCTGGCCGTATTCCACCGTCTGGCCGGGCCGCAGATTGGGGTCGACCCGCATGTGGCGCGTCTGGAACATCGTGTCGCCGGTCACCGGGTCGTTGATGGTGACGATGCCGGTGTCGCGGTCGATCCTGCCGATCACGCCGGCCGCCGGCGACGGCACGGGCACCCGGCCGTTGTCGAGCCCGGGCGCGGTCAGCACCATGTCCTTGCTGACCATGTAGTTGCCGCCGGGCGTGAGCACCGCGGTGCCGGCGTAGTTGCCGAGGATTTCCTCGTTCTCGCCGCCGACGCGGGCGTACACGCGGCCGCCTTCCTGCAGGCGCTGGCTCGGATGATGGTTCTCGAGGTCGCGGTAGTTGGTGACGCGCTCGGTGTTGTTGCCGACGCTCTCGTAGATGGTGATCCTGGACATGACGGACTTCTCCTCTGCACGGTCTGATTGCGGTCCGGCAGTCCCGCCGGAAAGGGGAATCTCGTTACGCCGGCGCCGCCGGCGCGAATGGCATCACGGACTCGGCGGCTCGGGATCCCGGGTCAGCGCCCAGCAACCGTTGCGGCGTTCGAAGGTGTAGGAATTGCCTTCGGACATGCCGTACTGGTAGCGCACCTCACGGACGTCATCGCCCTGCGCCCGGATGTCCAGCTTCAGCGGCGACTTGTCCTGTACGCCGTCGGCATCGACGTAGTGGAAGGCGTCGCCCGCGTAGACGACGTTGAAGTCGCGGTAGCGCGCGCCCTCCTCGTAGACCAGCACGGTGTCGGTGCCATCCGCGCCGCCGCCGAGTTCGGCGACCTTCACCAGCGGCGCGGTGAACGCGCGCTCGGTCGCGGCGTCGGTGGCGAAGGCCTTGAGGAAGGCATCGAAATCCTGCGACGGGCAGGCGGCCGCGGCCGCGGCCGCGGGCGGCATCATGTCCCACGACTTCACCGCGAGCGCGGATTCCTGGCCGGGCTGGTTCCAGCGCTCGTACGGGCCGTAGGTGGTGATCGCGATGCGCTGGCCGGTGTCGCCATTGGCGAAGTACATGTTGCAGTAGCCGTCGCCGCTGCAGCTCTCGACCTCGGGCAGCAGGCCGCAGACGGTCGAGCCCTGCCCCGCGTTCTTCCAGCACTCCGGATCCCGCAGCGGCAGCCAGCCGGCGTCGACGAGGCGCTTGCGCAGCGTCGCGTAGGGCATGCCTTCGCGGAAGCCGGCGTCGATCGAGGCCGCGGGCGTCGCCGCTGCTGCCGCGGCCGTCACGGCGGCGGCCGGTGCGGGCGCCGTCGT
>JBQCJG010000174.1:0-12864 GCA_051952955.1 Lysobacteraceae bacterium
CATCGTGCCGTCGAAGCTGTAGGTCTTCGTCGGAGCGCCCGCGACCGCCATCGTGGTCTGCGAGTCGGTGGCATAGGTCAGCGTGGTGTCATGCGCGCCGCCGGCTTCGGTGACGTGCACGACGCGGGCGTACTGGTCGTAGTGGTAGTCGCTGAAGCGGGTGCCGTCTTCCGAGATCACGCCGGTAATGAGATTGGCATAGGAAGCTGCCGAGCAGCCGCCGCCAGCCCCCACGCAGAGATGGCTGCTTTCGCCGTATACGTATGTCCTTGCGATGCCATCCCGTCGCGTGGCGGTCGTCATGCGCCCGCTTGTGTCATACCCATAGCTGACAAGTGCTGTTCCGCCATCGTCCTTGATCGACAGCAGCCGCTCGGGTATCCAGCCCGCCGCATGGGTGGAGTCTGTGTAGTAGCCATCCTGGTATTCGAAGTGGAGGCTCTGGCCCAGACCGTTCGTCACGGTCGCGAGGCGATTGGCACTGTCGTATGCGAAGTTCAGCGACGCCGGCAGACTGTCCGGATCCTGCCTGGCCATCAGACGACCGGTCGCATCATAGATCACCGACGCCAACTGGCCATTGGTCAGGAAGATTCGCCCGTCGGCCTGGACCTCGAGGTAACGATCATGGGTGTTGTCGGGGCGGTACTGTCCTGTGACGCCCGATACGGGCTTGAATTCCTCGTAGTCACCCTTCGCGTTGTAGCGGTAGATCGAATCGGATGGACTCGCGGGAATCACGAGACGCTCGCCCCAACTGTGCCACCACCGCTCTCCGAGCCGGGATTTGCTGTCGAAACCGGCAAGCGAGCGATACGTCCTGACGAAGCCGATGCCCGACCATTCGAAATCGGGTTCGGAGAGCAGCTTTTCGCCTGTACCCGGCACGCACGGATGACCCGAAACCGGGCATGTATTCGCCGGCGGCGGAAGCGACGTGGAAATTTCCTTCGAGCCCGGGAACGCCTTGCAGATCTTCGGCCACTGCGCGAGCGGAACATCGCCTGGCTGACGAATCTGATAGCCGGCAGGACAGGCATAAGCATACTCGCGCGCGATCGATACGACCTGCTCCGAAACGGTCGACTCCGTGCAGGCCCGCCAACGAATGCGGATGCCGCGGGTGTAATTGCCATCCGTACCGTTGGCCAAGGTGTAGTCGGGACCGCCGTTAGGATCGGTCTGCGCGCTTGTCCAGTAGGCAACGGGTTGACCGTAGGCTCCGACGAGTTGCGGCGTTTCGAGGTCGCAATGGGACGCATACGCCTGGTAGAACTAGGTGGTGAAGGCATCGAGCAATTCCTGCTCGGACTGTTTATGACAGGGAGGATACGTCTGCTGAAGGAGATTCGGATATGCCGGCGTCCCTGTCGGCGTGCAGCCGAACGCCGAATTCAGGTGTTGCGCGCTTGCGTAGTAACCGCCACGACCGAGATAGGCTGCTGCCTTCATCTCGACGCAATATCGGTACAGCGCCGCCGGGGCGAATATCTTCGTGTCGGGCGTGTCGGGGCACTTGACCAGATCGGCGCCACCTGCGCCTTGGTTGTAGAGCCGCATGGCGGCTTCTGCCAGATCGAGTGTCGGATAACTCTGGCTGTTGTAATAAAACTCCGGCGCTGCGAGCGCAGGCAGGCTCGACAAGGAGAGCAGGAAGGCGACGAGGAAAGACCACAGCCTGTTCATGAACACTCCTTTGTCAATGACGGCTTTGCACGCAAGCATGCCTGCAGGTTGACGCTATTCCTTGAAGTGAAGATCAGTCAAGCACGCACATGCATGATCAGGGAATCCCTCACAGTTCGCGTCCGACATCAACGCATCGGGGGTGGGCCTGAACGAACTGCCCACCCTTCATCACGAACCCCACATGCTCCAGCCGCGTCACATCCTGCGTCGGATCGCCGGGCACCGCGATGAGGTCGGCGAAGCGTCCCGGTTCGAGCGCGCCGCGATCATTGCGGCCCAACGCATCGGCGGCGTTGATCGTCGCGCTGCGGATCGCGTCGATCGGGGTCATGCCGTAGCGGACCATCACCGCGAACTGTTTCGCGTTGTCGCCGTGCGGATAGATGCCGGCGTCGGTGCCGAAGACCATCTTCACGCCGGCCAGGTAAGCACGCCGGAAATTCTCGCGCTGCAGGTCGCCGATCTCGCGGTCCTTGCGCAGGTTGTCCTCGAGCACGCCGTTCTTCCTGCCCTCGCTCTGGGTGTAGTCGGTGTTGTAGATGTCCATCGACAGCCACGCGCCGTACTGCTTCGCGAGGCGGATGCCTTCGTCGTCGATGAGGCTGGCGTGTTCGATGGTGTCGACGCCCGCGCGGATCGCGTCGCGGATGCCGGCGGCGCCGTGCGCGTGCGCGGCGACCTTCAGGCCCCACATGTGCGCTTCGTCGACCGCGGCCTTCATCTCGGCGTAGGTCATCTGCTGCTGACCGGGCTCGGTGTTGCGCGAGAACACGCCGCCGGTCGCGCAGATCTTGATCACCTGCGCGCCGTACTTGCGGATCTCGCGCACCGACTTGCGCGCTTCGTCGGGCGTGTCGGCGTTGTACGGATTGCGATCGTGCATCGACGGCGGGAAGTACGTCGAGTCGCAGTGGCCGCCGGTGGCGCCGAACGCGAAACCCGCCGGCACGATGCGCGGGCCGACGACCTTGCCCGCATCGATCGCCTGCTGCAGGCCGACGTCGTTCCAGTCTTCCGAGCCGAGATTGCGGATCGTGGTGAAGCCGGCCGCCAGCGTGCGCTGCGCCTGCGCCACCGACACCGCCGACCAGAAGCGATCGTTGAACTGCAGGTAGGTGTAGCCGCTGTAGGCCGGGTCGCTGTCGATGTGCACGTGCATGTCGATCAGCCCGGGCAGCAGGGTCATGTCGCCGAGGTCGTGGCGACGTGCGCCGGGCGCGGCGTCGACGTGGCGGCCGTCGGACGCGATCTGGACGATGCGATCGCCCTCGATGCGCACTTCCGCATGGTCGAGCATGCGGCCGCTGCGCACGTCGAGCAGGCGATCGGCGGTGACGATGACCGCACCCTGCGGAGCGGCGGGCGCGTCCTGCGCGACAGCGAGGCCCGTGGCGACCGCGAGCGCCAGGCCGAAGAGAGAAACGAACGGACGCGCGTGCAGCATGGTCGATCCCCGGACGAACGAGATCCAAGCGTACGCGCGCGGGCGCGGACGGTCGAGGGCGCGGACGGCGAGGGCGCACCGCCCGCGCAAGCGGGCGATCATGCCGGTCGATCGGTCAGCGCTTGTCGCCCTGCGCGGCCGCCGGCGGTGCGCCTCCGGCGGCGGCTGCCCCCTGCTGCGCCGCAAAGGCACTGCGCACCGCATCGACGCCGAACTTGCGCAGACCGTAGTACTTCAGCAGCGTGCGGACCGGGCGCGCAGCCGGATCGCCCGCGAACTGCTCGCTCAGTGCGACGAGGTGGGCGAAGCGTGCGGTCGCGTCCGTCTGGACCGCCGACAGCATCTGCGCGGTGAGCACGTACTCGGGCACGCTGGCGGCGATGCCCTGCTTCGCATCGCCGAGGCGTTCCGTCGGCAGCGCGAGGATCGCGGCGTGGTCGCGGGACGCGATGGTGCGGTATGCGTCGTAGACGGCGGCCACGGGCGACGCCGAGGCCGCGAGATCGGGCCGGATCGTGCCGCCATCGAACAGTGCGAGCACGTCGTCGCGCGTCGTGCCGCCGCCCAGGGTCCGCATCACCCGGGTGAGCGCCTGCTGCCAGGCGACCGCTTCCGCAGCGGACACCGGACGCCCCGCCGCGCGCCGCAGCAGCAATGCATCGGCGAACCCCTGGGCAGGCGGATACACCGGCAGCGCGCCCATGTCGGACGTGCGCAGCATCGCGTACAGCGTCCTCGCCATCGCGACTCGCTGCATGCGCAGGTTGCCGCCGGCGCCGATGATCGGACCGTCGAACGCGTAGGGCTGCTTCGCCACGAGCTCGTCCACGAGCGGCAGGCCCGCATCCCATCCCAGCGTCACGCCGAGCGCCTTGTCGCCACGGAAACGCGCCCGCGGCGCATCGAGCGCGACGATCGGATAGAAGTCCGAATACGGCGTCGCCCCGCTGGCGGCGAGGTAGGCATCGAGCAGCGGCTTGTCGGCGATCAGTCGCATGCGCAGGGCCATCGCATCGCCGAGGTCCACGCGCGCCAGTTCGTCCTTCACGATGTCCGGGGGGAAGCGCGACAGGTCGGGCGCCCGGATCGGGCTGCGACTGGCGACCAGCACGAAGTCGCCCGCACTGGCCGCATAGACCTGGACATGGGCGAATCGCGCGTTCAGCGCAGCCACCATCGTGGCGAGCAAGGGGTCGTCGAGTTCGTAGGCGTGCAGCCACTGCACCAGCACGCCGCCGTCGGCCAGGTGCTGGTCGAGGAAACCGTAGAACTGCTCGGTGAACAGACTGGAGACGCCGCTCACCCACGGATTCGAGGGCTCGGACACGATCGCGTCGTAGCGCTGGCCGCCGCGCGCGAAGTGCGAACGCGCGTCCTCGAACACCGGGACCATGCGCGGGTCGTGGTACGCGCGACCGACGCGATCGCCGAACTGGCGCGCGCCCTCGAACATCACCGGCTCGATCTCGATCGCCTCCACGCGCTTCGGCACCGGGCTGCCGAGAATGGTGTGCACCGTGAGGCCGGACCCCCAGCCGATCACCGCGATGTCCCTGGGATCGCGCGCCAGCGCCACCGCCAGCATGCCGGCGGTCGTCATCGTCGGCTCGTCGCCGGTGGGCGGCAGCGCGAGGTTCGCGACGAGGCTGGCGTCCGGCTTGCCGTTGGTGAGGATCGTGCGCACGCCGTCGTCGGTCTGCACGACGCCGACCGTCGCGGTCTTGCCGTCCTTCAGGAAGATCGCGCGATCGGCGGACGTCCAGTTGAGGCCGCCGGTGCGGTACACGCCGGACATCTGCGCGAGCGGATCGACATGGCCGTGCGCGACCGCGAACACGATCGCCGCCAGCGAGGCGACGCCGAAGGCCGGCACGCGCCAGCTGCGGCGCTCGGTTTCGCCGGTCTTCTCGAAGGCGAACAGCACGAAGCCGAGCACGATGTCGAGGCCGGCGGCGATGAAGATCGCCGAATACACGCCGAGCTGCGGGATCAGCAGGTGCGTGGCGGCGAACACGCCAACGATCGCGCCCAGCGTGTTGACCGCGTAGATGCGGCCGATGCTGCGCTCGCCGTGGCCGGTCTCGAGCAGCGCGGTGGTGAACAGCGGCAGGGTCATGCCGGCGAAGAACGCCGCCGGCATCATCACCGCGATCGCGATCGCGGACGAGGCGAGCGAGAAGAACACGTAGCCCTGGTCGGTGCGCGCCAGGCCCTGCATGAACCACGCCATCCAGTGGAACGAATTCGCGAACGCCGGCAGCGAGAGCAGCGCGAACACGCCCATCAGGATCTGCGCGCCCGCGGCGACGCGGATCGGATCGGTGATGCGCTCCGCACGACGCCGCACCCAGCCGCCGCCGAACGCGAGGCCAAGGATGAACGCCGACAGCATCAGCTCGAAGCTGTGCATCGAGGTGCCGAAGGTCTGGTTGAGCGAACGCACCCAGCCGATCTCGTACACGAACGAGGTCGCGCCGGTGATGGCGGCCGCAGCGAGCAGGATCCGCTGCAGCGCCGACGTGCGCATCGTTTCCGGCAGAGCGTGGCGCGCGGCGGGCGCCTCGGCGCGTTCGCCTTCGGCGGCCTCGCCCTCCTCCAGCTTCGACAGCGCCAGCGCGATCATCGCGGCGACGATGTTGAGCGCGGCGGCGGCGAGGATCGTGCCCGGCAGGCCCACGCGCGGCATGATCACGAACGTCGACGCCAGCGCGCCGAAGCCGGCGCCGATGCTGTTGGCGAAGTACAGGCCGCCGAGCACGCGCATGTCGGCGGCGCGGGTGTTCTGCATGAACGCGCTGCTCATCAGCGGGAACGTCATGCCCAGCAGGATCGACTGCGGTGCCATCAGCAGCGCGGAGGAGATCCACAGGTACGCATTCGCCGAACCGGCGCCGCCGAGCGCGGGCAGCACGCTGTCGTAGGTGAAGTGCTGGTAGCCGAGGAACAGCGGATGGAACACGAGTCCGATCAGGCCGATCAGCAGTTCGACCGCGACGTAGGCGCGCAGGAACGAACGCGTGACCTGCGAGCGCCGGCTCGCCCACCAGGCGCCCAGCGACATGCCGCCCATGAAGATCGCCAGCACCAGCGTCTGCGCGTAGGCGGCGTGGCCGAGGATGAGGCCGAAGTACTGCGACCAGATCGACTGGTAGATCAGCCCGGCGAATCCGGACACCACGAAGGCGGCCAGCGCCCCCCGCTCGAAACGGCGATCGTTCATCGTTTCCCTTTCTCCCCGTCTGGTTCGTCCGCCGATGGACGGCCTGCCGCCCGCGGGCGGACGCATGTGGCCGGCATCATGCCACGGCGGCGGAAGCGGCCGGAAGGCGAGCGTTCGCGAAACGGGATGCGCGCTGCGGCTCAGCCGACGGGCACGAACTCGAGCGCCGGCGTCGGCGACAGCCACGGCAGCAGCCAGTGGTCGACCAGCAGGAACACGAACAGCGCCATCAGGTAGACGACGGAGTAATGGAACGTGCGCATGGCGAAGAAATCGTCCGGCGGATCGAGCAACCGCCATGCGTACCACAGGAACACGCCGCCCAGCACCAGTGCGCCGCCGAGGTAGAACAGGCCGCTCATCCCCACCGCCCACGGCAGCACGGTGACGACCACCAGCAGCACGGTGTACAGCAGGATCTGCCAGCGCGTGTAGGCCACGCCGTGGGTCACCGGCAGCATCGGCACCAGCGCGCGGGCATAGTCCTCGCGGCGGAAGATCGCCAGCGCCCAGAAGTGCGGCGGCGTCCACACGAAGATGATCAGCACCAGCAGCAGCGCGTGCGCCCAGTCCCACGGATTGCGCATGCCGGTGACCGCGGCCCAGCCCAGCAGCGGCGGCGCGGCGCCGGCGATGCCGCCGATCACGATGTTCTGCGGCGTGGCGCGCTTGAGCCATGCGGTGTAGACGATCGCGTACCCGATCAGCGACGCGAACGTAAGCGCCGCGGTGATCGGATTGACCAGCGCGATCAGCAGCGTCATCGACAGCGCGCCCAGCGCGACCGCGAACGCCAGCACCTGCGCCGGCTGCAGCGCGCCGGTGGCGAGCGGGCGATGCGCGGTGCGCACCATCACCCGGTCGATGCGCTGGTCGATGAGGTGATTGATCGCCGCCGCGCTGGAGGCCGCCAGCCAGATGCCGAGAAACCCGAACACGCTCTCGCGCAGCGGCGGCAGTCCCGGCACGGCCAGGAACATGCCGACGAAGGCGGTGAACACGATCAGCGCCACCACCCGCGGCTTGGTCAGCGCCCAGTATTCGCGCATCGGGAAGGCCATCGCGCGGTCAGTCCGCCGGCGGCCGCACGCGGGCGAGCAGGCTCACCAGCAGGAACAGCAGCAGCGCGGCGCCGGCGTTGTGCAGCGTCGCCACCGGCAGCGGCAGACCCAGCACGACGTTGGCGATGCCCAGCCCCACCTGCGCCAGCACCAGCGCGGCCAGCACCACCCCGGTCAGCCACAGGCCGGGCGTGCGCAGCAGGCGCCACGCCAGCGCCAGCAGGTACACGAACACCACCACCGCCATGCCGCGATGCGCCATCTGGATGGCAATGCGCGAGGCACCGTCGAGCACGCCGCCTTCGTAATCCACGCCGATGCCGCGCCAGAGCACGAAGCCTTCGCGGAAATCTGTCGGCGGGATCCACTGGCCGACGCAGGTCGGGAAGTCGTTGCCGCAGGCGAGCGCGGCGTTGTTGGAGCTGACCCAGCCGCCCAGCGCGATCTGCAGGCCGACCACGACCACCGCGCCGATCAGCCAGCGCCGCATCGTCGCCGCGCCGGCGATGCGCACCGGGAGGTCGGTCGCGCGCCACGCCGTCCACGTCAGCAGCGCGAACGTGGTCATGCCGCCGAGCAGGTGGCCCATCACCACGATGGGTTTCAGCAGCAGCGTCACCGTCCACATGCCGAGCAACGCCTGGAACACGATGGTCATCAGCGTCAGCGCGGCGACGCGGGACAGGTCGTCGTTGCTCCAGCGCAGCGCAGCCGCCAGCAGCAGCGCCTCGCCCGTCGCGGCCATGGCGAATGCGATCTCGTGCTGCCCGTGCATGTACAGCGGGATGCCGACGCCGATGCACGCGGTCGCGGCCAGCACCCAGGCCACGCCGAACCGGCGGCGACGCGCGGCCAGCAGCGCCAACAGCAGCACCAGCGTGCCCAGGGTCGCCGCGAGGTGGCGGTGCACCTGCTCGCGCCACGCCTTGTGGGTCTCGAACGGCCGGATCGCGCTGGCCGCGTGCGACGACGCTTCCGACATCGCCTGCGGCCACGTGGCGCGGCCGTAGCAGGTCGGCCAGTCGGGGCAGCTCAGGCCGGCGTTCGACAGGCGCACGAACGCGCCGAACACGATCACCCCGAACGCCAGCGCGACGGCCAGCCAGGCGATCCGGTGGAAATGGCGGTACGGCGGGGCGCGATGCGCCGCGGGGAGAGGCTCGTTCATTGCATCTTCAACAGTCGGGCGAGGTCCTTGCGCATCAGGGCGATGTCGGCCTCGGGCGGGTAGCGGAGTATGACAAATCCGTACGGATCGACGACGTAGACGGGCGCGCCGGCCGGGTCGGTCGAGCGCGGCAGGCGCGCGCGATACGCCGCGTCGTCGGCCAGCAGGCGCATGCCCGGCGGACGCGCGGCATCGGCCGGATAATCGCCCAGCCACAGCAGCTCGAGGTGCTCGGCGTCGCGGCCGAAGATCTCGCGCAGCTTCTCCAGTTCGGCCGCGCGGCGCGCGCAGGCGTCGCCGCAGTGCGCAGGCGCGACCACCAGCAGGCGGCGCATGCGCGTGGCCGGCGCCCAGTCGTAGACGCTGCCGTCGGCCAGTCGCGGCGGGCTGTGGCGCAGATCGATCAGCGGATCGAAGCGCTCGCCGTAGGTCGACGGCGCGGGCACCAGCCCGTTCATGTTGAGGATCTTCGCGACCAGGATCGGCCCGAAGAAGATCGCGACGATCGCGATCAGCACGCGGCGGCCGCGCCGGCGCTGCGCGGGATCGACCGGCGGCGAGGAAGAAGCGTTCATGCGGGCACTCCGGGGGCGCGCCGCCTGCGGCGCAGCGTGAGGACGACGGCCGTGACCAGCACGGTCGCCGACAGGGCGAACCACTGCACGGCGTAGCCGACGTGCCGTTCGGGCGGCATGGTGTTGGGCAGGATGTCGAAATCGCGTTCGAAGCCGAAGCCGGCCTCCGGTGCGGGACGCAGTACGCGCGGCGCCAGCGTCGGCGCCCGCAGGCGCGCGCGCAGCGCGACGGGATCGACCCAGGTGACGAGCAGGTCGCCGTCGGGCAGCGCCGCCGGTTCGCCCAAGGCCAATCCCTTCGACGGCGGCGGCAGCAGCAGGCCGGTCAGCCGCGTGCGCGCGGCGTCGCGCGGCACCGCCGGCATGCGCCGGTCGCCGGGGATCGCGACCCAGCCGAGGTCGACCAGCACCGCCGGTCCGTCCGTGATGGCGAACGCACGATAGGCGCGGACGCCGACCTGGCCGTCGCGGCCCTGATTGTCGAGCAGCACCGCCGGCGCCTCGACGAAACGGCCTTCGACGTCGACCCAGTCGTACGCGCGATCGCGGGTCGTGTCGCCGATCACGGCAAGCGGCTTCGGCCGCCGGTCCGACAGCGCCTGCGCTGCGCGCTGCAGCAGGTCGCGCTTCCACTCCGCACGGCCGAGCTGCCAGACGCCGAGCGTGCAGAACAGCCCGGCGGCGACCAGCGCGAACGCCCACAGCACGGCGGGCCGGTGACGCCAGCCGGGCTTCATCCGCGCGGCCTCGCCGCTTGCGATAATCCCGGCTTCTGACCGCGCGGCATCGCGCAACGGGAGTGCCTCGTGAACGATTCGCTGAAGACGCTGCTCATCGTCGGGTTCCTGATCCTGATCGTGTGGAATCTCGGCGCCGGCCTGTACTACATGCTGGTCGACAAGGGCCAGACCAAGCGCACGGTGAACGCGCTCACCCGGCGCATCGCGCTGTCGATCGCGCTGATCCTGCTGGTGGTACTGGCGATCGCGATGGGCTGGATCGAGCCGCACGGCGTCGGCCGCAATCCGGGTTGAGCGAACCGCCCGCGACGGCGCCAATCCTACGCACCGTCCCGAAGACGAGAAGGCCGGCGTCATGCCGGCCTTCCGCTGTCGGGCACCGGCGGACCGCGCCGATCCGTGGCCGCCTGCGTGGATGCGATGCCGGCGTCGCCGCCGGCCCCGCGGTCAGAGCACGTAGACGAACAGGAACAGGCCCAGCCACACCACGTCGACGAAGTGCCAGTACCAGGCCACCGCTTCGAACGCGAAGTGGTTGTCCCTGGTGAAATGGCCCTTCGCGCAGCGCAGCCACATGATCGCCAGCATCAGCGTGCCGAGGGTCACGTGCGCGCCGTGGAAGCCGGTCAGCATGAAGAAGGTCGAGCCGTAGATGCCGGAACCGAGGGTGAGGTTCAGTTCGGTGTAGGCGTGGATGTACTCGGTCGCCTGGAAGTACAGGAACAGGCAGCCCAGCAGCACGGTGGCGCCCAGCCAGAACAGCAGCGCACCGCGGTGCGCGGCCTTCAGCGCGTGGTGCGCGAGGGTCACGGTCACGCCCGAGGTCAGCAGGATGAGCGTGTTGGTGAGCGGCAGGCCCCAGGCCGGGATGGTCTTGAACGCACCGCCGACGTTGGCCGGGCCGGCGCTCGGCCAGGCCGCGGTGAAGTTCGGCCACAGCGAAGCGTTGGTCATCGCGCCGTCGCCCTCGCCGCCCAGCCACGGCAGCGCGTACTGGCGGGCGTAGAACAGCGCGCCGAAGAACGCGGCGAAGAACATCACTTCCGAGAAGATGAACCACACCATGCCCATGCGGAACGAGGTGTCGACCTGCTTGTTGTAGTGGCCGGCGAGCGACTCGGTGACGACGTCGGCGAACCACTTGAACAGGATGGCCAGCAGGCCGGCGAGGCCGGCGAAGAACGCCGGCTTGCCCCACGCGATGTGATTGACCCAGCTGGACAGGCCGATCATCTGGATGAAGAGGAACACCGAAGCGAACACCGGCCACCGGCTGCCGTGCGGCACGAAGTAGACGTTCGGATCGTGGTGATCGGCGTGGGCTTGGGCCATGGCGGTCGTCTCGGGAAAGATGCGTCGAAAAGGTCAGGGCGCGCTGCGGGGCGCGTCGGCGGATCCGCCCGGCGTCGCCCCGGAGAGGCGCGCGGTGAGCAGATCGTTCTTGAAGAAGGTGTACGACAGGGTGAGGCTGTTCAGATCGTCCGGCAGGTCGCGGTCGATCATGAAGCGGACCGGCATCTCGCGCGACTCGCCGGCAGCGAGGGTCTGCGCGGTGAAGCAGAAGCACTCGGTCTTGATGAAGTACTTCGACCCCAGGGCAGGCGCGACCGAGGGCGTGGCGCTGCCGACGATCGGGCTGTTGCTGGTATTGCGGGCGTGGTAGGTCGTCTCGTACAGCTCGCCCGGGCGCACCTGCATGCGGCGCTGGTTGGGCGAGAACTCCCACGGCAGCTTCGAATTGACGCCGGCGTCGAAGGTGACGGTGACGAGGCGATCGGAACGGGCGCCCTTGCCCGCCTGTTCGGCGACGCGCGCGTCGCCCGGGCCCTGCTCGAGGCGGATGCCGAACACCTTCTCGCAGGCGATGCGGTACATCGGCACCAGCGCGAAGCTGAAACCGAAGGCCGCCACCGCCACCGCGACCATGGCGCCGAGGCCGAACCGGCGCGAGTGCGGCGCCTGCGGTCCCGTGCTCATCGCATCACCGCGTTCAGCACGAGGAAACCGACGTACACCGCCACCGCGATGCCCGCGAACAGCAGCGCCGTGCGCCGCGCGGAGGCGCGACGGGCGGCGATCTGGTCTTCGGGGAGCTGCGGCTGCGTGGTCATGGCGCGATCGCGATCAGTGCGTGATGTCGCCGTGGGCGAGATCGCCCTCGCGGATCACCGGGGGGGTCTCGAAGGTGTGGTGCGGCGCCGGCGACGGCACGGTCCACTCGAGGCCCTTGGCGCCTTCCCACGCGCGGTCCTCGGCCTTCGCGCCGTGCTTCAGCGAATGCCACAGCACGTAGGCCATGAAGAACGGCGTGATGAACATGCCGAACGCGCCGATCGAGCTGACCAGGTTCCAGTCGGCGAACACGACGTTGTAGTCGGGGACGCGGCGCTGCATGCCGGCGAGGCCGAGGAAGTGCTGCGGGAAGAACAGCAGGTTCACGAACACCACCGACCACCAGAAGTGGATCGAGGCGAGCCTTTCGCTGTACATCCGGCCGGTCCACTTGGGCCACCAGTAGTACACGGCGGCGATGATGGCGAACAGCGCGCCGGTCACCAGCACGTAGTGGAAGTGCGCGACCACGAAGTAGGTGTCGTGGTACATCGAGTCGGCCGGGACGATGGCGAGCATCAGGCCCGAGAAACCGCCGATGGTGAACAGGATCACGAACGCGATGGCCCACTTCATCGGGGTCTCGAACGAGATCGAGCCGCGCCACATCGTGGTCACCCAGTTGAAGACCTTCACGCCGGTCGGGACCGCGATCAGCATCGTCGCGAACATGAAGTAGATCTCGCCGCCCATCGGCATGCCGACGGTGAACATGTGGTGCGCCCACACGATGAACGACAGGAAGGCGATCGAGGCGGTGGCGTAGACCATCGCCTGGTAGCCGAACAGCGGCTTGCGGCTGAAGGTCGGGATGATCTCCGACACGACGCCGAACGCCGGCAGGATCATGATGTA
>JBQCJG010000175.1:0-6234 GCA_051952955.1 Lysobacteraceae bacterium
GCATCGAACACGGCATCCACCACCTCCCGGGCCCAGCCGCCCGATTCGCCGTGCGACCGCCCGCTCGCTGCCTGCGGCACCAGCAGGAGGGTCCACGGCGCTCTCACCTTGCCCGCGCCCCACGGCAGATTCCGCGCAGGCTCATGCATGGGTTCCTGTCTTCGCCGGCCGCAGCAGGCTGAGCACCACGGTCGCGCCGATCGTCGCCGCCACCACGCCCAGCGACCAGACGATCGGGATCTTGACCACGTCGATCAGCAGCATCTTCGCGCCGATGAACATCAGCACCGCGGCCAGCCCGTAGGGCAGCAGGTGGAAGCGGTCGGCCATGCCGGCCAGCAGGAAGAACATCGCGCGCAGGCCCAGCACCGCGAACACGTTCGAGGTCAGCACGATGAACGGGTCGGCGGTGATCGCGAAGATCGCCGGGATCGAGTCCACCGCGAAGATCAGGTCGGTCACGCCGATCAGCGCGGTCACCACGAACAGCGGCGTGTACCACGCCTTGCCGTCGCGCATCACCCGGAACGCGTTGCCGACGTAGTCGTCGGTCAGGCGCAGGTGGCCGCGCATCCAGCGCAGCAGCGGATTCTTCTCCAGGTCCGGCGCCTTGCCCGCGGCCAGCAGCATCTTGATGCCGGTCAGCACCAGGAACGCGCCGAACACGTAGAGGATCCAGTGGAACTTCGCCAGCAGGAACGCGCCGGCGAAGATCATGATCGCGCGCAGCGCGATCGCGCCCAGCACGCCGATCACCAGCACCTTCTGCCGCTGTTCCTCCGGCACCGCGAAGTAGGTGAACAGCATCAGGAACACGAAGATGTTGTCGACCGCGAGCGATTTCTCGACCAGGTAACCGGTCAGGAATTCCAGCGCGATGCGGTCGCCGGCGACCTTTCCGAGCGTGTCGCTGGCGTACCACCAGAGGCCGGCGTTGAACGCCAGCGCCAGACCGATCCAGCCGAGGCTCCAGAACAGCGCTTCCTTGAACGTCACCTTGTGCGGCCCGCCGTGGCGCATCAGCACCAGGTCGACCAGCAGGGCGACGACGACGAGCGCTGCGAACGCGCTCCACAACAGGGGATTGCCGATGGTGTCCACTTGATTCTCCCGAAACGGAAAACGCCCAACCGCGGGGCTGGGCGTCGTATCGGGCCGGAAGGCATGGAGCGACCGGAAGAAACGAGGCTTCGCCGTAGCGGCGAAGGTCTCGCTCGCAGCCGCGGCATCGGATGCCTTGTGCGACTGCCGTCCGGCCGGGGCCTGCGGGCCCGTATTGACGACCGGAACGTTCGGGAGCTACTCCCCTTCTGGAGCCGCGATTGTTCGCGACCCGGGCGGGCTCGTCAACCCGCTTACAATACGGCGGATGAACGCACCGCATGCCGCCCCGCTCCCCGAGATCCGCCTCCGCAACGCCTGGACGTCCCGCCATCCGTGGATCTTCCAGAAACTCGTCGAGAAACCGGTCCAGCGGCCCAAGCCCGGCAGTCTGGTCGAGGTGGTGGGCCCGGACGGCGTCTGGATCGGTCGCGGCTTCTACAACGGCCACTCGCGCATCGCGCTGCGCCTGCTCGAACGCGACCCGGACGTGGCGGTCGACGCCGGCTGGTTCGCGGCGAAGATCGCCGAGGCCGTGCGCCTGCGCCGCGACGTGCTGAAGCTCGATGACGTTTCCGATGCCTGGCGCGTCGTGCACAGCGAGGGCGACGGCCTCAGCGGCCTGGTCGTGGACCGCTACGGCGACCTGCTGGTCGTCGAATACTTCAGCGCCGGCATGTTCCGTTACCGCGAGTGGATCTCCGACGCCCTGCGCGCGCAGTTCCCCGGCTGCCGCTTCCACGCCTTCGCCGACGAGCACGTGCAGAAGCAGGAAAGCTTCGACTTCCGCGGCAGCGAGCCCGCCGCGCCGGCGATCATCACCGAATACGGCGTGAAGTTCCGCGCCGATCCCGCGGGCGCGCACAAGACCGGCTTCTTCGCCGATCAGCGCGAGAACCGCGAATGGCTGTCGCACCAGTGCGTGGGCAAGCGCGTGCTCGACCTGTGCTGCAACACCGGCGGCTTCGGCGTGTACGCCGCAGCGCGCGGCGCGAGCGAAGTGGTCGGCATCGACATCGACGAGGCGGTGATCGAGATCGCCAAGGGCAACGTGAAGCTCAACATGCCGTTCGAGAGCGGCGTGCGCCCGCGCTTCATCCAGGCCGACATTTTCCCGTGGCTGCGCGATGCGGCGGCCAACGGCGAGCGCTTCGACGTGGTGATCCTCGACCCGGCGAAGATGACCCGCGACCGCGAGCAGGTGATCCCGGCGCTCAAGAAATACCTCGACATGAACAAGCTGGCGATGGGCGTGGTGAAGCCCGGCGGCCTGCTGGCGACGTTCTCGTGCACCGGCCTGGTCAGCGAGGAGCAGTTCCTCGACATGCTGCGCCGCGCCGCGTTCTACGCCGGCCGCACCGTGCAGGTGCTGAAGGTCGCCGGCGCCGGCGCCGACCACCCGTGGCTGACCGACGTGCAGGAAAGCCGGTATCTCAAGGCGGTGTTCTGCCGCGTGGTGGATTGAACCCCGCCGGACGCGATCGTCGCCTCGCGCCTCGCGATCCCTGCTCGCCGCCGCCGGTACACTGGCGGCCATGTCCACGACCCTCCTGCTCGTCCTGATCCTGGTCGCCGTCGCGATCGGCCTCGTCCTGCTCGTGCTCCTGCTGCTGCGCCGGCCCGATGCCGGGCTGGAACGGCTGCGCACGCAGGTCGAGGACGCGCTGCGCGAGGAGCAGCGCAGCGGGCGCGGCGAACTGCGCGCGCAGCTGGACAGCCTGTCGCTGGCGCAGGGGCAGCGGATCGAGAGCTTCGGCCGCAGCCTGGGCGACCTGACTTCGCGCACCGACCAGCGACTGGACGAACTGCGCGTCGCGCTGGGCGACGACGCGCACAAGGCGCGGCTGGAATTCGCCACGCGCCAGCAGCAGTTCGCCGACACGCTGGGCGCGCAGCTGCGCGAACTCACCGAACGCAACGAGCAGCGCCTCGGTGAGCTGCGCGCGACGCTGGAACAGAAGTTGCGCGAGCTGCAGGCCGGCAACGAGGCCAAGCTCGAACAGATGCGCGCCACCGTCGACGAGAAGCTGCAGTCGACGCTGGAGACGCGGCTGGGCGAATCGTTCCGGCTGGTGTCCGAGCGGCTGGAGCAGGTGCAGCGGGGGCTCGGCGAAATGCAGCAGCTCGCGACCGGCGTCGGCGATCTCAAGCGCGTGCTCACCAACGTGAAGACCCGCGGCATCTACGGCGAAGTGCAGCTCGCCGCGCTGCTGGAGCAGGCGCTCACCATCGAGCAGTACGAACAGAACGTCGCGACCGTGCCCGGCGCCAGCGAGCGCGTGGAATTCGCGGTGCGCCTGCCAGGCACACAGGAAGGCGGCCCGGTACGGCTGCCGATCGATGCCAAGTTCCCGCGCGAGGACTACGAACGCCTGCTCGACGCGCAGGAGCGCGCCGACGCCACGGCGGTGGCCGAGGCCGCGCAGGGGCTGGAGCGCCAGATCAGGGTCGAGGCCAGGCGCATCCGCGACAAGTACGTCGCGCCGCCGCACACCACCGACTTCGCGCTGCTGTTCCTGCCGACGGAAGGCCTTTACGCCGAGGTGCTGCGCCGGCCGGGCCTGTTCGAAGCGCTGCAGCGCGAGTTCCGGGTGACGGTGGTCGGCCCGACCACGCTGCTGGCGCTGCTCAACAGCCTGCAGATGGGGTTCCGCACGCTGGCGATCGAGCAGCGTTCGGGCGAGGTGCGCCAGCTGCTGGGCGCGGTGAAGACCGAGTTCGGCAAGTTCGCCGTCGTGCTGGAAGGCGCGACCAGCCAGCTCGACACGGTCCGGCGCAGCATCGAGAAGGCCGGCGTGCGCACGCGCGCGATCGAACGCCAGTTGCGCAAGGTCGAGGAACTGCCGGCGGACGATGCGCGCCGGCTGCTCGGGGATGCCGCGGCCGACGATGCGGCCGCCGCGGACGCGGAATGACGTGAGCGGTCTGCGCCGGCGGGGCGGTCAGCGCGGCGGATTCGGAAGCGGCATCGCGCTGGCCGGCACGGTCGGGGCGTCGTCGGCGTTCTCGAGATAGTCCGGCAGCGGTTCGTCCTGCGGCTGCTTGCGGTCTTCGCTGATCTGGTAGTTGCGCCGCTGCAGCCAGGCATCGCGCACCAGCGCGTAGTCGTCGGCGGCGCCTTCGCGGAAGCTGTCGGTCGACAGCAGCTGCGCGCGCACGTCGACCAGCTGCAGGCCCTGCAGGAACACCCGGGCCTTGTCGTCCTCGACCTGCCGCGTCGGCGACAGCGGCGCATCGCCGGCCATGCCGAACACGTCGCGCAGCGTGCGCGGGCCGAACAGCGGCAGTTCGACGTAGCGCGAACGCTTCCAGCCCCACACGCCGAGCGTCTGGCCGAAGTCCTCGCTGCGGTTGGGCAGGTTGGCGGCGGTCGCGGGATCGAACAGCCCGCCGATGCCCAGCGTGGTGTTCAGCAGGAACCGGCCCGCGGACTGGCCGGCCTGCTTCGGCTTGCCCTGCAGCAGCGCGTTGAGCGCGCTGACGGGCTGGCCGAGGTTGTTGAAGAAGTTGCTCACGCCCAGCCGCACCGGGCGCGGCACCACGTGCACGTACGCGGTCGCCAGCGGCTTCGCCACGCGCCGGTCGACCACCATGTTGAAGCGGTGCACGCGGCGGTTGAGCTTTTCCCACGGGTCGAAACTGGTCGGGCCGGCCGCCGGCGGCGGCAGCGTGGGATCGGCGACCGGATTGTAGGCGTCGGGATCCTGGCCGCCGTAGATCGCCGCGAAGTCGCGTTCGGCGTCGGTGGGCGCTGCGCCTGCGCCATCGGCCGTGGAGGTGGCGTCGGCCGTGGTGTCCGCGGGCGGCGGCGCGTCGGACGGCACGGTATCCGTCGAAGCCGCGACGCCGGGCGCGTCGTTCGCGACCTGGGCATCGACGGTGGCGGAGGCGGGCGTCTCGGCCGGCGCCGGGGCGTCGGTCGATGTTACGACCGTCGCGGCCGCGGCTGGAGCATCGGGGCGGGCGGTGTGCGCGGCGCAGCCGTTGGCCAGCAAGACCGTCGCGAGCAGCGCTACCGGGGGGAGGAGGCGGGAAGGTGTCATGGTCGCCAGTCTAGTCCCTAGTCGCGGCGTGAGAGGCGTGGGCCGGCTCAGTCGCGGACGAAGCCGAGGTCGTCGCCGAGCCGGTAGGCGGCGCGCAGTTCGTCGAAGCCGGCGGGCCGTCCGTCGATGGCGACACCGGCCGCGCACCGCGCCGCGACCAGCGAAACCAGCGCCAAACCCGCACTGTCGATGCTGTCGGCGGCGGTCAGGTCGATGCGGCGGACGTCGGCCAGCGCGGCCGGCAACCGCGCGCGCAGCGCGGCCACCGCATCGCGCCGCAGCGGGCCGGCGAAACGCAGGGTTCCATCGGCGACCGCGATCGACGGGGCGTCCGCGGCGCTCATTGCTGGCCGGCGTCGGGACGCAGCTGGCCGCTGCGCAGCGCGGTGGCGACCTCGCGGATCGACTTGCGCTGCAGTTCGGCGTCGAACTGGTTGCGGAAGGTCTGCACGTAGGACACGCCTTCGACCATCACGTCGAAGACCTTCCACTGGTTGCCGTTGCGGCGCATCAGGTAGTCGACCGGGATAGGTTCGCCGCCCTGGCGCAGGAACTCGCTGGACACCTTCACGCCGAGGTCGCGCGGCAGCTGGGTTTCCGACTTCACGCGGACGCGGAGCTTGGTGTTGAAGTCCAGCAGCGACGAGCCATAGCGCTGCATCAGGTTGTCGGCCAGCGCATCGGCGAACAGCTTCACGTCCTCGTCGGAGGCGCCGCGGCCGTGGCGGCCCAGCACCTGGCGGGCGGCGTAGTCGCGGTCGAACATCGCGTTGAATTCGGTGCTGACGAATTCGCGCAGCGCGGTGCGGTTCTTGGTGAACTCGGCACGGCGCTTCTCGAGCGTGCTGAGGATGCGCTGGCTGTTGTTCAGCACGAGCTGGCTGGGCGTGCCCTGCATGGTCGCCGAGGCGGGCGTGGCGCGGGCGGCGGTCGCCGCGGGCGCGGCCTGCTGCGCGAACGCGGGCGTCGCGGCGAGCAGTGCGGCGCCGGCGAGGAGGGGCAGGACGCGGGACTTGCGGATCCTGGCGTCGGGCTCGGGTCGTTGGGGGACGCGGCGGGGGTGGAAGCGGACGCGGCGGCGGCGGGGGTG
>JBQCJG010000176.1:0-14106 GCA_051952955.1 Lysobacteraceae bacterium
CGCCAGCGGATGGCCGCTGTCGCGTTCCAGCGCGGCGGCGAGCGCGAGCGCGGTCGTGCGATCGACGCCGTCGAAGGTCTCGACCTCGGCCAGCGCGGGATGACGATCGCTGAGCGTGCCGGTCTTGTCGAACACGATGCGGTCGGCGCGCGCCAGCGTGTCCAGCGCCTCGCCGCGCAGCGCGAGCACGCCGAGCTTCGCCAGCCCACCATGCGCCGCGGCCAGCGCCGCCGGCACCGCCAGCGACAGCGCGCACGGGCAGCTGACCACCAGCACCGCGAGCGCGACTTCGAACGCGCGCGACGGATCGTGCATCCGCCACCACACGTACACGCCGGTGGCGGCGAGGATCAGCAAGGTCACGAACCAGCCGGCGATGCGGTCCGCGGTGCGCGCGATCGGCGGGCGCTGTTCCTGCGCGCGCTCGACCAGCCGGGTGAGCTGCGACAGCCGCGTGTCGGCGCCGGTGCGCACGACCCGCAGCCGCGCGGGGCGTTCGCGGCAGACGCTGCCGGCCCACGCGGGATCGCCGGCGTGCTTCGACACCGGTTCGGCTTCGCCGGTGAGCAGCGCTTCGTCGAACGCGGTGCCGTCGCCGATCACCGCGCCGTCGGCGGGCACGCCCTCGCCCACCGCGACGCGCACGATGTCGCCGGCGGCGAGCGCGTTCAGCGGTACCTGTTCGGCGCTGCCGTCGTCGCGTTCGCGGGTGGCGAGCGCGGGCCGCGCGCGGGCCAGCGCGTCGACCTGCGCGGATGCGATGCCGCGGGCGCGCTGCTCCAGCATGCGCGCGACCAGCAGCAGGAACACGAACATCACCGCGGCGTCGAACCACACGTGCACGCCGCCGCGCACGGTCTCGTACAGGCTGGCGAAATACGCCAGCAACGTGGAGCCGGCGACCAGCGTGTCCATGCCGAGGCGGCGGCCGCGCAGTTCGCGCGCCATGCCTTCGAGGAACGGCCAGCCGGCGTAGAACACGACCGGCGTCGACACCAGGAACGTGATCCAGCGGAAGAAATCGCGGGTCGCGTGCGACATCTCGCCGGCGGTGTCGAGGCCATTGCTCCCGAAGAACAGCGCCTCGGCGTACATCATCGCCTGCATCGCGCCGAGGCCGGCCACGCCGAAGCGCAGCAGCCAGCGGTTGCGTTCGCGGCGACGCTCGCGCTCGCGCGCCTCGCCGGTGGCCAGCGACGGCCGATAGCCCAGCGCTTCCAGCCGCGCCAGCAGCGTCGACAGCGGCGTGCGCGCGGCGTCCCAGACGATGCGGATGCGACCGGTGATCGCGTTCGCCGCGACTTCCTGCACGCCGTCCTCGCGGGTCAGCGCGCGGTCGATCAGCCACGCGCAGGCGGCGCAGCGCATGCCGTCGGTGAGCAGGGTGATCTCGCGGCCGCCGTCGACGGCGACGCTGTGCTCGGCCAGCAGGTCGGCGCGATCCCAGCAGGCGTAGTCGGTGGTCTCGGTGCCGACGCGCGCCGCGTCGGTCTGGCGCAGGCGGTAGTAGTCGCCGAGGTCGGCATCGGCGATCCAGCGCGCGGCCGCGGCGCAGCCGGTGCAGCAGAACGGCCGCTCGGTGCCCGACACGCGTTCGGTCACCGGCTGCGCGGGCAGCGGTTCGCCGCAGTGGAAGCAGGTGGTGCCGGCGGCGGTGGCGGTCGCGCTCATGTCGCCGATGATGCCAGAGCCGGCAATGATGCCTGCGTTCACAGCCAGCGCCGCACCCGCGCACGATAGGCGCGCCAGTCGTCGCCGAAGCGTGCGGCCAGCGCATGCTCCTCCGGCAGGATCTGGAACCGGGTGATGTACAGCACGAAAGTCACTGCGCCCAGCGGCGCCAGCGCGTGCGCCAGCCACAGCGCCCAGGCCGCGAGCAGCAGTGCCTGGCCGACGTACATCGGATTGCGGCTGAACCGGTTGGGGCCGGCGACGACGAGGTGCGTCGCGGTCTCCGGCTTCAGCGGATTGACCGTGGTGCGACGACGGAAGAACAGCGCCGCGGCGGCGAGTTCGATCGCCAGCGCGACCACCGCGACGGCGATCGCCAGCGGCATGCGCGCGGGGATGTCGATGGCGAGCGCCGGCAGCAGGCGCGCCGCAATCCACGCCGCGGCCCCGCACGCCAGCATCACCAGCGGAGGCGGCAGTTTCGCGTCGAGGCGCGTGGGCGAGGACGACACGGCGGCAGCGCCCTACTTCGCCGGCGGCGTCTCCGCCGCGTCGTCCTTCTCGAGCGACGGACGCAGCAGCGTGCCGCGCTGGCCGGCGGGCAGGCGCCCGCGCAGGCGCCAGGTCTCGTCGGCATCGTTCAGGCGCAGGCGCCAGTCGTGGCTCGCGTCGAGCGTCTGTTCGGCGCTCCAGCCGCGCGCATCGGGCTGCAGCGTCACGGTGATGTCCTTCGCAGCCTCGATCGGATGCTGCAGCAGCAGCGTCAGCGGCTTCGCCCGATCGAAGTCGCCGGTGGCGACCAGCACCGAGACGCGGCCTTCGTCGACGCTGAACACCGCCGACAGCTTGCGCTGCGCGGCGGCCTCGTCGGCGCCGAGTTCGACGGTCTGGATCTGCGCGGTGCGGCGCACGTCCTCGGGGATGGCGTCGCTGCCGCCGGAGCGGATGGCGATCACCAGCGTGGCGGTGCCGGCGACGACCGCCGCCAGCGGCAGGCCGATCATCAGCCACACCATCGGGTTGCGCGAAGGACGCGCGCCTGGGGTCTGGTCGGTCATGGGGCGGGTCCGAAGAAGGTGGTGTCGACTTCGCGACGGGTCCTGCCGTCCTCGCTCTCGACGACGAATTCTACCTTGCGTTTGCCCGCGATCTTGCCGGTGGCGGTCACGGTCAGCGGCAGGCTCAGCACCTGCTCGGCGGCGGCCGGCACGATGACCTGCGTGCCCTGCGCCAGCGCCAGCCCCTGCGGCGCCTTCAGCGAGATGCGGTAGGTGTGCGGCTGCTGGGTCTTGTTGATGAGCTTCAGCGTGTAGTCGTTCTGCACGCCCTGCGCAGTCTCGCGGTACAGCGCGTTGCGGTCGCGCAGCACCTCGGCGATCAGTTCGCTGCGGTGGGTCACGCTCCACGCCCAGCCGCACAGCAGCGCCAGCAGCAGCACGCCGTAGACGATGATGCGCGGGCGCACCACCTGCGACGGCTTGCCGTCGATCTCGTTCTGGGTGGCGTAGCGGATCAGGCCGCGCGGATAGCCGACCTTGTCCATCACCTCGTTGCAGGCGTCGATGCACGCGCCGCAGGCGATGCACTCGTACTGCAGGCCGTTGCGGATGTCGATGCCGGTCGGGCACACCTGCACGCAGATGGTGCAGTCGACGCAGTCGCCGAGCTGCTCGGGTTCGAACTGCGGCAGCGGCTCCGCGTGCAGGCCCGGGTCGGCGATGGCGGTGTTGCCGCGCGCGGCGACGAGGTTGTCGGCGGCGGTGTGGTGGTGCGCGGCGCGGAACACGTAGTCGTAGGCGGACGCCTTGTCGATCAGCCCGCGGGCGCGTTCGAGCACGCTGGCGACCTTGCCCTTCCTGCGCGCGCCCCGCGGCTCGCCGCGCATGGGGTCGTAGGCGATGATCAGCGTGTTGCGGTCGAACATCGCGCTCTGGAAGCGCGCGTAAGGGCACATGTACTTGCAGACCTGCTCGCGCAGGAAGCCGGCGTTGCCCCACGTGGCCAGCGCGTAGAAGAACACCCAGAACGTCTCCCACCCGCCCCAGGAGAACGGCACCATGCGGTGCGCGAGATCGCGGATCGGGGTGAAGAAGCCGACGAACGTGAAGCCGGTCCACAGCGCGAAGGCCAGCCACAGCACGTGCCGGCCGCCGCGGCGACGGATCTTCTCGGCGGTCCACGGCGCGCTGTCGAGCCTGATGCGCTTGTTGCGGTCGCCTTCGGCCCAGCGTTCGATCCAGATGAAGACCTCGGTCCACACCGTCTGCGGGCAGGCGTAGCCGCACCACAGGCGGCCGGCCAGCGCGGTGAAGAAGAACAGCGACAGGCCGGCGATGATCAGCAGCATCGCCAGGAACACGAAGTCCTGCGGCCAGAAGTTCAGCCCGAACACGTAGAACTTGCGCGCCGGCAGGTCGAAGAGCACCAGCTGGCGGGCGGTGTCGCCGCTGTGCCAGGTCAGCCACGGGAACGCGTAGAACATGCCCAGCAGCACCCACACGGCCACCGTGCGCAGGCGCTGGAAGCGGCCGTCGACGTCGCGCGGATGGATCTTCTTCTCGCTGACGTACATCGAGGCCGGTTCGTCGGCGACCTGGATCGGGATCTGCTTGTTCATGGCGGCGGGGACGCGATGGGAGGCGTCATCGGCTGCGGCGTGCGCGGCGGTGGACGCATCGTGTTGGAAAGAAACTCGAATGATCCGGAACGCCTACGATTTCAGCGCGCGATTGAAACGGCTGGCCGGGCGGAGCAGGATCCACGTGAACAGGCTGGACGCGGCGGTCGCGGCCCAGAAAGCGAAGAAGCCGATGGCATAACCGGTCTCGCGGCCGATCTCCAGATGCGGGAAGGTCATGTCGCGCAGCGTCAGCGGATCGAGCAGTGCGAAGCAGACCATCGTCGAGACCGCGGCGGCGAAGAAGCTCGGCCAGAGGATCGCCCCGAGCCGCTGCGGGAGCGGTCGGGGCGGATGATCGAACGGCAGCGGTGCGGACTCGGGGGGAGGCGCAGCGGACACCGGATCGAGGTCCGGATCGAAGTCCTGGTCCTGCTCTTGATCGCGGGTCGTCACGGCGCCTCCTCGTGGTCGGATGCAGAACTCATCGTGCCCCGCCCGCCGTCGCCGCATCGGCCGGCGACGTGTGCGACAGCGACCACACGTACGCGGCGGCGACGCGGGCGCGGGTTTCGCCCAGGATCGGACCGTGCGCCGGCATCAGGCCGTTGCGGCCCTGGCCGATGGTCTGCTGCAGCGTGGCGAGGCTGTCGCCGTAGAGCCAGTAGTCGTCGGTCAGGTCGGGCGCGCCGACCGCCTGCATGCCCTTGCCTTCGGGGCCGTGGCAGCTGACGCAGATCGTCTCGTACTTGTTCCTGCCGATGCTGACCAGCGACGGGTCGGTCTTCAGCCCGTGCAGCGACTGCACGTACACGGCGACCGCGGTGACGCCTTCCTTGCCGCCCAGCGCCTGTTCCCAGGCCGGCATCGCCGCCTGGCGGCCGTTGAGCACGGTCTCCAGGATCTGGTCGGGCGAACCGCCCCAGTGCCAGATGTCGTCGGTGAGGTTGGGGTAACCGACGGCGCCCTGGCCCGACGAGCCGTGGCAGGCGGCGCAGGTGTTGGAGAAGATCGCCTTGCCCAGCTTCAGCGCCTTCGGGTCCTGCGCGATCACGTCGATCGGCTTGCCCGCGAACGGCGCGAACGTGGCTTCCAGCTTCTTGTCCTCGGCCGCCTTGTCCTGGTCGTGCTGCTTCGCCGAGCTCCAGCCGCCGTAGCCGCGGAACGCGCCGAGGCCGGGATACCAGGCGAGGTAGCCGATCGTGAAGACGATGGTCAGGTAGAACAGGTTGACCCACCACTTCGGCAGCGGCTTGTTGTACTCGGTGATGTTCTCGTCCCACACGTGGCTGGTGTCGGTCGGGCCGGGATCGCCGGCCTTCCGCTTCGCCGTCCACAGGATCAGCCACAGGCTGCCCGCGACGTTCAGCACCACGAGCGCGACGACGAACGCCGACCAGCCTGCACTCATGGAGCTCCCGCTCATGGAGGCGGTGTTCATCGGGTCGTCTCCTCATTCTTCTTCGATTCGTTCGTGTCGATGGCCAGCGGCGCGTCGTCGCCGAAGGGCAACTGCGCGGCGGCGTCGAATTCGGTCTTGCGACGCGGACTGAAGACCCACACCGAGCCGACGAGGAACAGCAGCAGCAGGAACGCGGTGATGATGCCGGGGATCATGGGTCAGTCTCCGCGGGGGGCGTGCTTGCCGAGGCCCTGCAGGTACGCGATCACCGCGTCCTGCTCCGTCTTGTCGCGCACCGCTTCGGCGGCGCCGTCGATCTCGGCCTGGGTGTAGGGGTCGCCGAGGGTCTTCAGCGCCTGCATTTCCTTCTTCAGCAGCGTCGGGTCGATGCCGTTCTCCGACAGCCACGGGAAGCCGGGCATGTTCGATTCAGGGACCACGTCGCGCGGATTGTGGAGGTGCGCGCGGTGCCAGTCGTCGGAGTAGCGGCCGCCGACGCGGGCCAGGTCCGGACCGGTGCGCTTGCTGCCCCACTGGAACGGGCGGTCGTAGACCGACTCGCCGGCCAGCGAATAGTGGCCGTAACGCTCGGTCTCGAAGCGCAGCGTGCGGACCATCTGCGAGTGGCAGTTGTAGCAGCCTTCGCGGATGTAGATCTGGCGGCCGGCCAGCTCCAGCGCGGGATAGGGCTTCACGCCCGGCAGCGGCTTGATCGCTTCGGCCTGGAACATCAGCGGAACGATTTCCGCGATGCCGCCGAACGACACCGCGACCGCGATCAGGATCGCCATCAGGGTGATGTTCTTTTCGACTTTCTCGTGAGCGTGGCTCATGGTCTTCGTCTCTCGTGCGTGTGGCGGTGGCGTGGGCGCGCGGTCAGGCGCGCGCCTCCGCGGCGTCGGGGGCGATCACCGGGTATTCGACCGGGCCCTTCGCCATCTGCCAGGTACGGATCACGTTCACCGCCATGATCAGCATGCCGACCACGACCAGCGCACCGCCGGCGATGCGGCCGAGGTAGTACGGGTACGTGGCGTTCAGAGCTTCGACGAAGCTGTAGGTAAGCGTGCCGTCGCTGTTGGTCGCGCGCCACATCAGGCCCTGCATCACGCCGGCGATCCACATCGAGGCGATGTAGAACACCACGCCGATGGTGTGCGTCCAGAAGTGCGTGTCGATCAGCTTCGTCGACCACATCTCCTTCGTGCCCAGCAGGCGCGGCAGCAGCGCGTAGATCGAACCGATCGAGATCATCGCGACCCAGCCCAGCGCGCCGGAGTGCACGTGGCCGATGGTCCAGTCCGTGTAGTGCGACAGCGAGTTGACCGTCTTGATCGACATCATCGGACCTTCGAAGGTCGACATGCCGTAGAAGCTGAGCGAGACGATCAGGAACTTCAGGATCGGGTCGGTGCGCAGTTTGTGCCACGCGCCCGAGAGGGTCATCATGCCGTTGATCATGCCGCCCCACGACGGCGCCAGCAGGATCAGCGAGAACACCATGCCCAGGCTCTGCGCCCAGTCCGGCAGCGCGGTGTACTGCAGGTGGTGCGGGCCGGCCCACATGTAGATCGCGATCAGCGCCCAGAAGTGCACGATCGACAGCCGGTACGAGTACACCGGGCGGCCGGTCTGCTTCGGGATGAAGTAGTACATCATCCCGAGGAAGCCGGCGGTCAGGAAGAAGCCCACCGCGTTGTGGCCGTACCACCACTGCACCATCGCGTCGACGGCGCCGCTGTAGATCGGGAAGGAATGCGTAAGGTCGACCGGGATCGCCAGGCTGTTGACGATGTGCAGCAGCGCCACCGCGATGATGAACGCGCCGTAGAACCAGTTGGCGACGTAGATGTGCTTGACCTTGCGCTTGCCGATGGTGCCGAAGAACAGGACCGCGTACGCCACCCAGACCACGGCGATCAGCACGTCGATCGGCCAGATCAGCTCGGCGTACTCCTTGCCCTCGGTGAGGCCCATCGGCAGCGTGATCGCGGCCAGCACGATGACCAGTTGCCAGCCCCAGAACACGAAGGCGGCGAGCCTGTCGGAGATCAGGCGGACGTGGGACGTGCGCTGGACCACGTACAGGCTGGTCGCGAACAGGGCGCTCCCGCCGAACGCGAAGATCACCGCGTTGGTGTGCAACGGCCGCAGCCGCCCGAACGACAGCCAGGGCACGTCGAAGTTGAGGGCGGGCCAGTACATCTGGGCGGCGATGAACAGGCCCACGAGCATCCCCACGATGCCCCAGACCACTGTCATCACCGAGAACTGCAGAACGACTTTGTCGTTGTAGGTATCCGCGGTGCGCATGGGTACTTCCTCCGGTTGCCCGGCATGGTAGGTACCCGGTCAGGGCATCGTTTTGATCCGGATCAAGCGCGGGACCCGTGCCGACGGCGGCCATGGATGGAAAAGGCCCGCCGGAGCGGGCCTCGTGCAATCTGCATGCGACCTTCGTCGACTGGACATCGCAGCCCGCGATCTTGCCCGCGCCGGTGCCGCGGTCGCGGCGCCGTCAGAGTGCGGGGCAGGCGTCGTCGATGGGCGCGACCGCCGCGGTGGACGGCGCGTCCGGCGCGGGGAACGGCCGACGGAAGTCGAACGCCTCCGCGGTCGCGCCGTGGCGGCGCAGGTGGGCGAGGCGCTCGAGTGCCTCCTCGACCGACGGCCGGTGGTCGCGCGGCACCCACCACAGCACCATGTGCGCCTCGGCCATGCGTTCGAACCACTCCCGGCGCCGGCGCATGATCTCGACGTGCGCGCTGCGGTGCACGAACCCGCTCAGCGCTTCGACGTCGCGCCAGACCGAGACGTTGATCAGCGTCTCCTCGCCCATCGGCCGCAGCGCGCTGGCATTGCCCTCGTCGGTCTGCAGGCGCCAGAGGAAACCGTCCGAAGCGTCGGCCAGGCCGTTGATGCGATCGAGGTTGTCGACGAAGTCGCGCATGCGCGGCGAATCGTAGGGTTCCAGCATCACCGCGATGTTGAGCTGGGCGAGGGCGTAACGGGACATGCAACGGCTCCTGGCGTGGGGAAGACGGGCGACGCGGCGGCTCAGACGTCGCCTTCCGCCGCCCAGCCTTCGCCGGTGCCGCGGTTGAAGACGGTGTCGGCGTCAAGCACCGTGCCCGCCGGATGCGAGTCCTGCCCGGCCAGCCGCGCGTAGATCGGCACGAAGTCGGGGCGCGTGGCGTCCATCAGCTGCTCGTAGCTGTCGATGACGAAGTACGTCTTCTGGTAGGTGTCGATCCGGTAGCGCGTGCGCATGATGCGTTCGAGGTCGAAACCGATGCGGTTCGGTGCGGCGCTGTCGAGGCAGTGGAGGCTCTCGCCCTTCGAGCTGAGGATGCCCGCGCCGTAGATGCGCAGGCCGTCGGCCTCGCGGATCAGGCCGAACTCGACCGTGTACCAGTACAGCCGGGTCAGGTTGGCCAGCGCCTCCTGGCCGACGCCGTGCGCCTTCACCCCGCCGCGGCCGTAGGCGGCCATGTAGTCGGCGAACACCGGGTTCATCAGCAGCGGCACGTGGCCGAACAGGTCGTGGAACAGGTCCGGCTCGGCCAGGTAGTCCAGCTGCTCGGGCGTGCGGATCCACCACGTCACCGGGAAGCGGCGGTTCGCCAGGTGTTCGAAGAAGTCGAGTTCCGGCAGCAGGCCCTGCACACCGATCAGTTCCCAGCCGGTGGCGGCCCGCAGCATGCGGTTGAGGTCGGCGAACTTCGGGATGCGGTCGGCGGTCATGCCCATCGCCCGCTGGCTGCGCAGGAACTCCTCGCTGGCCCGGCCCTGCAGCAGCGCCTGCTGGCGCTCGAACAGCGTCGCCCAGACCCGGTGGTCGGTCTCGCTGTAGTCGTCCCACGGCTGCTCGACGACCGCCGTCGTGTAGACCGGGACGTAGCCCTTGTCGGTCATCTGGTGTTCGACGCGCTGGGGGGCGGCGGGGGTCATCATGACCGGGCTCCGGGCTGGGCAGGGAACGGTCACTTTAGGCGCTCGCCCGCGCAATGGGCTTGCAGGATTGCGCCGGATCGCGGCGTCGGCGCAAGATCGTTGCGCCGAAACGCGAATCCGGAGCAATCCCGTGCCATCCGTCGACCTCGACCGCACCGACCTGCTGCTGCTGGCCGAACTCCAGCGCGCCGGCCGCCAGACCAACGCCGAGCTGGCCGAACGCGTCCACCTCTCCCCGTCCGCCTGCCTGCGCCGCGTCCAGCGCCTCGAACGCGAGGGCGTGATCGCCGGCTACCGCGCCGAAGTAGACCCCGAACGCCTGGGCCTCGGCCTGCAGGCCTTCGTCCGCATCCAGCTGGCCCGCCACGACGCCGACGCCATCGCCGCCTTCGCCGCCTTCGTCAACGAGTGGGAGGAAGTCGTCGCCTGCCACGCCCTCACCGGCGACATGGACTACCTTGTCCACGTCGTCGTCCGCGACCTCGACCACTTTTCCCGCTTCCTCCTCGACCGCCTGCTCAACCAGGCCGGCGTGGCGGACGTGAATTCGAGTTTCGTGCTGAGGACGGTGAAGGCGTTCCGGGGGTTGGCGGTGGGGAGGTGAGGGGATTGATTGCTTTTGCCTATAACTACGTACTTATCATCGCAATCGTTGACCCCGGCGTATTTCAACGGCCAAAGGTTGGCTAGCCTTAGACTCCCGTGCGCGCTCTTTCGCCATTGTTATCAAAAAAATCAAGAAATTAGCTTATATTTTTCGTGTTTGGTATTGATTTTTTTGCTAGGTCGAAACTGCATAAAACACACGCCGAAGCAAATTTTATGTATTTTAGAAGTCACCACCAAGCCATGGCCGCAGTGTGTTTTAGGGCTTTAAGCGCACACAATCATCTTCTGACAAGAAAATTGACGACCGGGCGATGTAGATTGAGGGTCAGTGCTATGACCCACCTTGAAGTCTAATCGCAGATAGAACCCATAGGAGGCACCAGTGGCAACAAAACAAAGAAAGCCTGCGACTTCCAAGAAATCAGCCAAGAGGCCTGGGCCAGCCGCCGGTCGAAAACCGGTCGCTGCTGCCGACCTTCCCCGAAAAGCTATTGAAGAGTGCATAAGTGTCGCCAAGCCTATACACGAGATGTACGCAGGCCAACCTGCAACGTGGGATGAGCTAGCGACTGCAGCGGGTTTGGGCGCACGAAGCAACAACACGAAATACACAGTCTGGAGTGCTCAAGCCTACGACTTGCTTATTAAGTCTGGTGACAAGTATTCACTTTCCGAGACCGCTAGAAAAATTCTAGCCCCCAATTATCCGGAAGAAAAAACAGAAGGTATTATCAAGGCGATAACAGTTCCAACTGTTTTCAGCAAATTTTATTCTGAGTACAACGGCAAACTGTTGCCGCAAGATGATTTTTTACTCAACATCCTGGAGAATCGATACGAAGTCCCGAGAGAGCGTGCAGAAGAAGCAAAGGATGTGATTTTGGCAAATGCGCGATTTGCAGGAATAATGTCCGAACATGCTGATGGAAAGCGCCTCATTCGACTTGAATCTGCTCCAAAATCATCAAATAACGCCGCCACGACATCTACACAAGAATTCTCTGCTGTCGAGATCGAGTCAACTCAAAATCTTTCTCTCGGCAAGAGCCTAGGTAGTGGAGAGGTGTGTTTTTATATAACTCCTATTGGTGAAGATGGGTCAGAAGTAAGAAAACATGCCGACCTACTTCTCAAGCACCTCATTGAGCCTGCTTTCAATGAATTCGACATAAGGGTAATTAGAGCAGATAAAATTGAAAAATCTGGATTGATATCTCAGCAGATTTTTGAACATCTAGCGCTAAGCAAATACTGCGTCGCAGACTTGTCGTTTGGCAATCCAAATGCCTTCTATGAGCTTGGCATACGCCACATGACAAAGCTTCCAACAATTCAAATAATTCGCAGAGGCGATAAGATTCCATTTGATGTCTCTCAGGGGCGCACGATTTCTATAGACATGTCGGATATTTACACGATCATTGAGAAAGTCGAATCAGCAAGACGCGAACTCATCGAACACATACGCAGCTACTCAAACGGCGACAGAAATCGCACTGACGACAACCCTGTAACGATTTATATGCCGAATCTCCAAGTTAAACTCACTGTAACCAGCTAAGCCTCTAATCCGCATATAAGGCGCAACGGGGGAAATCCGTAAGGCGGGTCAAGACCCGCCCTACAAGAACTGGGGTAGTAGGCGGGTCTTGACCCCCTATGGTGTATGGCTGAGCTGCAAGAGGCTTCGCCGCCAGCGCGTAGGGTGGGCCCTTGGCCCACCGTTTCGTAACAAGATGCAACTCCCGTGAATCGCAAGAGGCTTTGCCCAAACCGCACCACAGCTGGAACGCCGTGATGGTGGGCCAAAGGCCCACCCTGCGGTGCCGGCCACACGAGACCCATGCCAGACGCCTTGCTCTCATCCATCGAATGGCACCACTTGCCCGTTTCGGCGATTCGCATCGAAGAGTCCGGCTTGTCGCTCGTGGTCACGCCGTACAACGCACTTGCCGATGCATATGACACCCGCATCCTCCGGATCACGGACGCGGAACATGTCGGCATCCGCATCACAGGAACCCTAAGCGCCGAAGACTTCCGGTCGATGGAAGTCAGCAAGTTCGACTATTCAATCGGACCTTCCGGACGCATTACCGGCACGCTCGGACTGCTGCCGGGAGAGGCGGGATACTGGGAGCTGTCGTTCACCAACGCGCATTGGGAACTCGTCGATGCATGACGCGGGCGCAAGGCCGAAGCAGAAAGCAGATCCCTCGCTGCGCTCGGGATGACATTGGAACGGGCGACGGGTCGGACCCGGGCCTGCGCCGGGATGGCTGAAGCGAGGCAGCGACCAGACGGGTCCCCCGCCTTGCTCGGATGACAACGAAAAAGGTCACGGGCTGGACCCCGGCTTGCGCCGGGGCGACGGCAAGAGCAGCAGCAGCGGCATTCCAGCGCCAACGGACGAGAATTGCAGCAACGGCCAAAGCAGGTCCCTCGCTGCGCTCGGGATGACAGCGGAAGAAATTCCGACGAGACCGAAGCGGGAAGACGCGCGGGACGACAACGACACGTCGCACTCGCCCAGCCTCGATCCTCCCGCCTCAGCTCCCCCGATCCTTCAGAAACCTCGCCATCGACACATCGCCCGTCTGCGGGACGAACTCGGCGGCGACGTCGACGAAGCCGCGCATGACGGCGATCTCGCGCGGGGTGCGGTTGAGGGCGTCGCGGGCGGCGGGGTCGGCGCCGTCCTGCATCAGCTGGCGGGTGGTGCGCAGCAGGCCGTGCAGGGCGGCGAGGTGCAGCGGGCCGAAGCCGCGGGGGTCGCGGACCTTCAGGGTGGCGCCTTCGTCGAGCAGGCGCACCAGGCCGGCGATGACGACGTCCTCGTCGCAGGCGGTGCCGGGTTCGGCGCGGGCGCCGAGCAGCATCAGCAGCGGGGTGACGCCGCCCGCGGCCTGGGCGTCGGGATCGGCGCCGGCCAGCAGCAGGGCGTCGAACAGCGCCACCAGCCGGCGACGGTCGCGGGTGGTGAAGCCGTAGAGCGCGGCGCAGTGCAGCGGCGTCAGGCCCTGCGCGTCGGCGGCGTTGATGTTGGCGCCGGCGGCGAGCAGGCGGGTGCAGACGTCGGGCAGGCCCAGCGCGGCGGCGAGCATCAGCACGGTGACGTCGCCGGGCAGGCGCTGCTCCAGCGTCGCGCCGGCGGCCAGCAGGCGGTCGACGATGTCGGTCTGGCGCATGCTGACCGCGGCCGACAGCGGCGTGGCGCCGGTGCGCGCGGCCAGCGTGGGGTCGGCGCCGCGGGCGAGCAGCAGTTCGACCACGGCGCGATGGCCGCCGCCGGCGGCGCGCAACAGGGCGGTGCAGCCCTGCGTGTCGACGGCGTCGATCGGCAGGCCGAGGTCCAGCAGGCGGCGAACGGCGTCGGCGTCGCCCAGCACGGCGGCGGCCGGCAGGTCGGTGCCGCGCAGCGGGCGGCCGGGCAGCGGCCAGTGGCGCCAGTCCAGCCAGTCGGCGAGGTCGCGGCGGCCGCTGGACAGCGCGACGCCCAGCGGGGTCTGGCCGTCGGCGGCGCGCACGGCCGGCGAGGCGCCGTGGACGATCAGCTGCTTGAGCACGGATTCGCGGCGCAGCGCGGCGGCGAGGTGCAGCGCGGTCATGCCGCGGGCATCGCGGCTGTCGAGCGCCACGCCGAGGTCGATCAGGCGGCCGATCAGCGTCCCCCAGCCCAGGCGCACGGCCAGCGCCAGCGGCGGATCGCCTGCAGCGGAAGCGGCGAACGGGTCGGCGCCGCGTTCGAGCAGGTCGAGGGCGAAGCGTTCCAGCCCGCGGTCGCCGCGATCGGCGACGACGCAGGCGGCGAGGAAGCGCGCCAGGCCGCCGGCGCCGGCGGGCGAGACGCCGC
>JBQCJG010000177.1:0-12814 GCA_051952955.1 Lysobacteraceae bacterium
AGCCGATGGCGTCGTAGTCGCCGGCGCCTTCGTCGAGCATGCCCATGGCGAAGCCGGACGTGCCGAGCTTGGCGCCGGCGTCGGCGACGAAGCCGCCGCCGAACAGGTAGCTCATCTGCACCAGCGGCAGGCCGCGGCGCTGGGCCAGGATCACCTTCGTGCCGTTGGACAGCGTGGCGCGCTCCAGCGACGGGAATTTCAGCTCGGGGAAGGTGTCGGGCACCTTCACGCCGGCCTTGCGGTCGACGCCGGTGGCGGTGGTGCGGAACTTGCGGTCCACCGGCGGCAGCACCAGCGGGGTCGGCGTGACCGCCGGCGCCTCGGCCAGCGGCGTGCGCTCGCCGGGCACGACCACCAGCGTGTGGCTGCCGCGGCCGGCGCCCAGCCACGCCTTGCCGGCGGTGGCGACCTGCGCGACGGTCGCGGTATCGAGGGTGCGCAGCGATTCGCGGAAGCAGCCCGGGTTGCCGGTGTAGACGGTGCACTCGGCCAGCACGTCGGCCTTGCCGCCGAAGCCGCCGATGCGCTCCACGCCGCGGATGAAATCGGCCTTCAGCACGGTGCGGGCCTGGTCGAGCTCGACCCGGGTCGGGCCGTCGCGCAGCAGCGCCTTCACTTCCTCGTCGATCGCGGCCTCGACCTTCGCCGGGTCCACGCCCTGCTTCACGCTGGCGGTGATCAGGAAGCCGGAGCTGAGCTGCGAGGCCATCATCGCGGCGCTGACGTTGTCGACCAGCTTGTCCTTGTGCACCAGGCGCTGGTCGAGGCGCGAGGAGCGGCTGCCGCCCAGCACCTGCGCCAGCAGCTGCAGGCGGTCGGCATCGGCCGTGCCGGCCTGGGCGACGTTCCAGATGCGGTAGACGCGGGCCTGCGGCACCTTGTCGGCGATCTGCGCGCGGGTGTCGGACGCCATCGGCGCGACGTTGATCTTCGGCTGCGCCATGGTCGGCGTGGCCGGGATGTCGCCGAAGTACTTCGCGACCTTCTGCTTGGCGGTGGCCAGGTCGATGTCGCCGGCCAGCACCAGCACCGCGTTGTTCGGGCCGTACCAGGTGCGGAACCAGTTCTTCACGTCCTCCAGCGAGGCCGCGTTGAGGTCGGCCATCGAGCCGATGGTGCTGTGGTGGTACGGATGGCCTTCGGGATAGGCCGCCTGGCCCAGCAGCGTCCACACCTGGCCGTAGGGCTGGTTCTCGCCCTGGCGCTTCTCGTTCTGGACCACGCCGCGCTGCTCGTCCAGGGTCTTCTGGTCGATCGCGCCCAGCAGGTGGCCCATGCGGTCGGATTCCATCCACAGCGCCATGTCCAGCGCGGTGGTCGGCACGTTCTCGAAGTAGTTGGTGCGGTCCTCGTTGGTGGTGCCGTTCTGGTCGGTGGCGCCGGACAGCTCGAACGGTTCGAAGAACTCGCCCGGGTGGTTCTCCGAGCCGTTGAACATCAGGTGCTCGAACAGGTGCGCGAAGCCGGTGCGGCCCTTGGGCTCGTCCTTGCTGCCGACGTGGTACCAGACGTTCACCGCCACGATCGGCGCCTTGCGGTCGGTGTGCACGATCACGCGCAGGCCGTTGGGCAGGGTGAACTGCTGGTACGGGATGTCGACGCCGGCCGACACCGCGGGTTTGCCGGCGGCATCGGCCGGCAGGGGCGCGAAGGCCAGGCCACCGCCGACGGCGAGGGCGAGCGCGGCAGCGAGCGCACCGAAGCGGAGGGGGGAACGGCGGAGGACGTCGGACATGCGGGACTCCAGAACGGACGGGCGCGGTGGCGGGCGCATTGAGCGGAAGGACGGCGTCGGGCGCGGCAGGGCACCGGTTCGACACCGTCCGGCAGGCGTTGCATGCTAGCGGCCGGTCCGGGTGGCAGGCACTAGGCCACAAGTCCCGGGCCCCCGGTCCCTGCCCAGGAGATCCGCATGTCCCGGCACGCCCTCGTCACCGGCGCCAACCGCGGCCTCGGCCTGGAATTCGTCCGCCAGCTGCTGGCCCGCGGCGACCGCGTGGTCGCCGCCTGCCGCCAGCCCGGCAAGGCCACCGCGCTCAACCACCTGGCCGGCGACCACCCCGGCCACCTGCACGTGCTGCCGCTGGACGTGGCCTCGGCGAAGTCGCGCGAGGCCTTCGCCCGCGAACTGCCGCTGGTCTGCGACCGCATCGACCTGCTGGTGAACAACGCCGGCGTGCTGCATGCGGGCGAACGCTTCGGCCAGCTCACCGAGGCGAACGTCGAGGACAGCCTGCGCACCAACGCCATCGGCCCGCTGCTGCTGACCCAGACGCTGGCGCCGCTGCTGGCCGACGGCGGGACGGTCGCCAACGTGTCGTCGGACCTGGGCTCGATCGCCCGCGCCGCCCGCGACGGCTTCGGGCATCCCGGCTACTGCGTCGGCAAGGCCGCGCTGAACATGGTCACGGTGCAGCTGGCGCATGCCCTGCGTCCGCGCGGCATCCGCGTGGTCTCGCTGCACCCGGGCTGGGTGCAGACCGACATGGGCGGCAGCGGCGCGCAGATCGCCGCGAGCGAATCGGTGGCCGGCCTGTTGCAGGTGATCGGCGGCCTCGCGCTCGACGACAGCGGCGGCTTCCGCGACTGGCAGGGCCGCACGCTGGCCTGGTGACGGTGATTGTGGTGGCCGGAGCGCCGGCCGTCGCCGCGATGCATCCGCGCGCACCGGGGGGCCGTATCCCCGGCATGCGCGTCCATGTCCGCCCCGCCCTGCTCCTGCCGATGCTGCTCGGCTTCGTGCCGGCCGCCCACGCCACCGTGCTCGAAACCGTGGGCGACGCCCGCGCCCCGGGCGACAACCGCCTGCTCTACCGCGAGCAGCACCTGATCCGCCGCGACGGCGACCGGCCGCTGGAACGGCTGGTGATCTACCGCTGTCCCGACGGCACCGCCTTCGCCCGCAAGCGGGTCGACTACCGCGCCTCGACGCTGGCGCCCGATTTCGATCTGGTCGACGCCCGCGGCTACCGCGAAGGCCTGCGTCGCGAGAACGGCCAGGCCCGGGTGTGGCACGACGACGGCGCGGCCCGCCCGCTCGCCGGCAGCGACGCGACGCTGGTGGCCGACGCCGGCTTCGACGAATTCATCCGCCAGCGCTGGGCGGCGCTCGCGCCCGGACGCACGCAGACGCTGGCGTTCGCGATCCCCGCCTTCGGCCGCAGCCTCGGCTTCAAGGTCCACAGCGCGGGCGATCGTGCGCCGGCGCTGCGCCGGTTCGAGCTGAAGGCCGGCGGCATGCTGGGCCTGGTCGCCCCCGCCATCACCGTGGACTACGACGTCCGCGACCGCCGCCTGCGCCGCTTCACCGGACCGACCAACATCCGCGACGCGAAGGGCCGGCAGTTCGAGGCCCGCATCGAGTTCCCGGCCGCGCCGCGCGACGTCGACGACGAGGCGCAGTGGCGGCAGCTGTCCGCGGTGCCGCTGAAGCCGTGCACGCCCGGCGGCTGAGGCGCGACACCGCGCCCGTCGCGCCGGCACAATGCGCGCATGTTCGACGTCCTGCTCTACCAGCCCGAGATCCCGCCGAACACCGGCAACGTCATCCGCCTGTGCGCCAACACCGGCGCGCGGCTGCACCTGATCCGTCCGCTCGGCTTCACGCTGGAGGACGCGCAGCTGCGCCGGGCCGGGCTGGACTACCACGAGTACGCCACGCTGCGGGTGCACGACAGCCTCGACGCCGCGCTCGATGCGCTGCGGCCGCCGCGGCTGTTCGCGCTGAGCACGCGCAGCACGGTGCGTTACGACACGGTTGCGTTCGCGCCGGACGATGCCTTCCTCTTCGGCCCGGAGACGCGCGGACTGCCGGACGACGTGCTGGCCGCGATCCCGGAGCCCCAGCGCCTGCGCCTGCCGATGCGGCCGAACAACCGCAGCCTCAACCTGTCGAACGCGGTCGCGGTCGTGGTGTTCGAAGCCTGGCGGCAGCAGGGCTTCGCGTAGGACCTGTCGAGTCCAATCGTCGGCCGACGTCGACGGCATCGTCCTGTTCCCGCAGTCGCGGGGCGCCGTCCATGGCGCCGCCGCGATGCGTGTCCCGCAGCGGCGGGAGTGCGAACGCGAACTCCATGTCGCGGGGGCGGTACGCGCTTCGTCCGCCGGGGGTGTGGGGGCGCGCGCTTCTGTGGCGCGCTTCATCGGTATCGACGCCCACGGAGGCGGAAACCGCATCCGCGGACAGAAAAAAGCGGACGCGCATGCGGCGCGTCCGCGGGGATGACCGCGCTTGTGCGGTCGGTCAGTGCTTGCCCGGCTTCGTGGACGAAGCGCGGCCGTTCATCGCGACGTAGGCCTTGTATTCGTCGCCGCTCAGTGCACCGTCGGCATTGGTGTCGGCCTTGTCGAACACCGCGCTCAGCGACGGCAGGGACGCGGCTTCGGTCTTGCTGAGGTTGCCGTCCTTGTCGGCATCGAGGTCGGACCACTTGGTGCCCTTCGCACCGGTCTGCGCGGTGGCCTGGTCCTGCGGCGTGGCGGACTGCGTCGGCGGGTTCTGGGAAGCCGCGTCCTGGGTCGTGGGCGTGGTCTGGGCGGCCTGGTCCTGCGTGGCCGCGGCATCGGCGCTCTGCGCGAATGCGGGCGTCGCGAAGGCCGCCGCCAGGGCGATCATGAGGTGGGCGCGGATATCGTTTCGCTGCTTCATCGGGGAGTCTCCGGGGGAAAGGGAATCCAAACGACCGGCGGGGTGTGGGAGGGCACCGGTCGGGATCGAGATTGCCATCCCGCGATGAACCGTTTCCGGCACGCGCGCGACGTGCGCAACGCAGTGTTAACCACATCGCGCATCGAATCGGCTAGCCGCGTCGCGGCCCGCACGCAGCCATGCGGCCTCGCGCCGGGAAAGCTGAACGGCGCAGGCATTCATCGGACTGAATCGAACACAACCTTCACGAACGCGCCGTATGCGCGTCGCGATCCCGAGCGGGCACGACGTGCGCGACGTCACGCCTGCGCGAGCAGGTCCGCGAGTGCCTCGGCGGTCGTTGGTCGCACCGTGCGCGCGATCTCCACGCCATCGCGCAGCAGCAGCACGCTCGGCCACAGCTTGATGCGATAGCTGCGGCCGAGCGGACGACCCGGGCCGTCCTCGATCTTCAGGTGGCGCACGTCGTCGCGCGCGGCCAGCGCCGCACGCAGCAGCGGCTGCGCGCCGATGCAGTGCGGGCACCACGCCGTGCCGAATTCCAGCACGGTCAGCCCGGGCAGCGCGTCGACGTCGGCGCGTGCGGGTTCGGAAGCGGCGTGGTCTGCGGTGTAGGGCATGGGGCGCTCCGGGCGTGCGGTCACATGTGCTGGGCGGGCATGTGCTGCGGCTGCACCGGCGCGACCGCCTGCGTCGCCTGCTGGCGCTGCTCGGCGACATGGCCGGCCGTCACGTCCAGCGGCACGTTCTTGAAGATGTCGATCGGGAACCAGGTCTTGCCGGTGTCGTTGTCGAGCGGCCCCTGCACGCCGAACAGCGTCCGGCTGTTCGGGTCGAACGCCACGTGGTCGATGTCGATGCGCTGGCCGCGGGCGCCGTGGACCAGCGCCATCGAGAGGTTCTCCTGCTGGGCGAGCGACAGCGGACCGGTCTGCGCGGGATCGAGCTTCGCGACCTCGCCCCGCATCTTCTCGAGCAGGTTGAAATCGTCCCGGTGCATGGCCAGCAGCGCGGCGTCGCGCGGGCTCAGCTCCACGTCGGCGCCGGCGTCGTGCTTGGCGTTCTTCGTGAGGGGCTCGCCGGCGTCGCCGTCGACGGCCTGCGCACCGATCGGCGGGTCCACGTCGTCGCGTCCGCGCTTCTTCGGATTCGCCTCGTCCGCGTAGACCACGGGCGCGTCATCGTCGTCGACCGCGACCGTCGGCTCCGCGGTGGCGTACTCCGCGTCCACCAGTTCCGGATCGTAGTAGTGCCCGTCGGCCTGACGCTCCCATTCGTGCGCGCTGTTCGCGCTGCGCGACATCAGCCGCAGGTTTTCCGGATTATTGTAGAGGTCCATCACGTCCGCCTTCGAGATCGGCGGCGGCGGCTCGTCGCCGTTGGCCTGCGCCAGCTCGCGGGCCTCCCGGTTCATGTCGAGCATTTTCTCGAGCGCGACCGTGAACGGGATCTCGTGATCGATGTCCAGCCCGCCGCGGGTGACGAGCTGGCCGGTCGCCGCGCAGTGGAACAGCTGCACGGCATGGTCCTTCGATCGGTCGCCCGGATGGTCGGGGTCCGGCACCTTCACTTCGCCGGCGTACGCTTCCTTCAGCGCATGGTCGAGCCACGTCGTCTTGATCGGGTCGTCGAATTTCAGGCCCTCGCGGGTGACGCCGGCGGTCCATGCCGCGTCCGTCGTCCGCGAGGAACGGTCCACGCCGTGCACGTCCGGGTCGTAGGCCGGATAGTCCTTGCCGACGTCGAAGCGCATCTTGCTGTCGACCCACTCCTTCCATTCCTTCGACTCGACGCCCTTCGTCTTGTCGTCGAGGATGGCGTCGGCGCTGTTGCGCGCGCGGTTATACGTCGCCGGCACGGTGCGCAGGTTGTCGACATCGTTGTAGGCCAGCATCGCATCCTCTCGACTCCAGACGTCCTTGTCATCGAGATGCTCGCGCCACTGCGTCTTGTGGTCGACGTCCAGCGCCTCGGGCGAATTCCAGGTCCGGGTGCGCTCGTCGAAGAACAGCAGCACATGCTTGCCGTCGAGCTGCGCCTCCGCGCTGCGGGCGTTGGCCTCGGTCCACTCGTTGCGCATGTACTCGACGGTGGAATCGTAGAAGCTCAGGCTCTCGCGGCCGCTGGCGGGATTCCACTGCTTCTGGAAGGCGGGGCCGTGGGTCGGCGGCCATACGTCCTCCGTATGGGCGATCTTGACCATCTCGCCGTGGAGCAGCTCTTTTTCCGTGAAGGGCATCGGCGCGCTCTCCTGGTGGGTCTTACTGTTGCGTGTCCTGCGCGCGCGCGCCACCGGTCGTGGCCGTCGCGGTCAGTGCCGCACTTTACAGCCTCGCACGCCGCGAAGGCAGGTGTCTCCGCGCACGGGCACGGCGCGCGGGCGCGCGGCCGGGATCGGCGGCGCAGGCGCGACCGGCGCCACCGGCCGCGGCGATCGCGGGGCCGCGCCCGGCAGCAGGAACGGGCCGATCAGGCTGTCGATGTCGACCTCCTCCAGCGCACCGATGTCGACGGTGAAGTAGCCCTGCGGCAGCCGCGCGCGCTGGTCGCCGATCGCCAGTTTCGCGCGCAGCGGCGGATCGTGGGTGACGCGCGGCAGCGACCACGGCATCGGGAATGCTGCGGGCGTCGCCGGCTGGTTGATGCCGGCGTTGCGCAGCGGGCTGGTCGACGTCGGGCGCAGGTTGCGCGCGGCGATGTCGCGGAAGCCCGGATCGCTGCCGGCCACGGTGCCGGTCCACTCCGGCGGCACCAGCGTCGCCGTCGCCTGCACCCAGTTGCGGCTGCCGGCGACGCTGCGCGCACCGCTCCACGGCGTGGTCACGAACGGCGCGCAGAACGGCGTGTCCGGCGTGGGGTTCTCGCGCACGATCGCGGGCGCGGCGCCGCCGGTCTGGTAGATCGCGTTGTCGTGCATCTCCAGGCTGCCCAGCCCCAGTTGCACGTACACCGCGTTCGCGCTGCCGGCGCGATCGAACAGGATCGTGTTGCCGACCATGCGCACGCGGCCGTCGCTGGCGCCGTTGAGGTCGCCGCCGGCGCGGATCGCGTTCGCCCACGACGAGGTGTGCACGATCACGTTGTTCAGCAGCTCGCTGTCCTCGCGGCGCAGGCCGCGGCTCCAGCCGGCCTGCTGCGTCTCGCAGTCGGGGCCGATCAGTTCGATCTCCTGGTAGAACGCGCCCTCGAACCAGTTCGAATGGATGAAGCTGCGCTCGTGCCGCACCTTCAGCAGGTTGCCGCCGTTGCCGTCGTGCACGTAGTTGAAGCGCATGACGAAGGTCGAGCCCGGATGCGCGACTTCGTCCGACTGCATGTAGATCGTGTGCTTCGTGGTGCCTGCGCCGCTGTCGTACAGCTCGCTGTATTCCAGCGTGAAGGACCCGGAATTCTGGTCGGCGCCGAGGATGCCCTGCCCCGGGCAGGCGTGGATCACCGCGTCGCGCACGACGATGTCGTCGGCCTCGCTGAAGACGCAGGTGCTGCTGCCGCCGCGCACCTCGAAGCCCTCGAACACCACGTGGTCCGCGCGCTCGAACTTGAAGGTGTGGACGCCGCCCTGCAGCACCGGCCGCGTCGCGCCGGCGACGCGCTTCCAGCGCACGGTCACCGGATTGCCGGGCGCACCGCCGTCGTCCTCGCCCATCTTCGCGCTGTTGTAGGTCGCGCTGCCGTCGACCTCGACGATGTCGCCGGGCGCGAGGTCGTTGGCATCGAACAGCGTCGACAGCTGGGTGTAATCGCGGCCGCTCGGGCCGACGGTCCAGGTGCGGGCTTCGGCGGCGGGCGCGGCGAGGCCGGCGGACAGCAGGCAGGCGAGCAGCGCGACACTGCGCGGGAAGGCATGGGAGGACATCGTGCGCTCCGGAAGGGATCGGACGCGGACGCCCCCTCGCCCGCCGCCGGCATCGTACCGCCGGCGATGCCTCCGGTCGACGCGGTTATGCTGCCGCCTCGCCTGCAGGGAGCGCCCATGCGTACATCCGTCCTCGTCCGTCCCGCCGCCCGCGGCGGCAAGTTCCTCGGTCCCGACGCCGCCGACGGCCGCGGCATCAGCGCGTGGGTGGCGATCAGCGACCTGGCGAACGGCCACGTGCTGGCCGAACGCGAGGTCGACACCGCCGGTCGCGACGCCGGCCCGGCCGACATCATGGCGCCGGTCGGCCGCGCGCAGCCCTACGCGACTGACGCGCAGACCGTCGGCGCGACGCTGTCGGTCGACATCGACCAGCCGACCGTGGTGCGCGTGACCGTGCGCGGGCCGCTGAGCCACCCCGACCAGGCGCGCGAAGCGCAGGCCGATGTCCTGCTCTTTCCGGGCATCGACATCGGCACCGGCACCGATCCGCAGGGCCTCGTGGTCGAGATTCCCGGCCTGTGCCTGAGCGACGGCACGCTGGACATCGCCGACGGCCAGGTCGCCTGCAGCGCGATGGTCACGATGATGTGCGGCTGCGAGATCCAGGCCTCGCCGACGTGGTTCTGGCCGAGCGACGCCTTCATCGTGCAGCTGGTGACCCGCACCCGCGGCGGCACGTCGCAGTCCTATGCGCTGGACTTCGATACCACGCCCGGCGCGAAGAGCCGCTTCGCCGGCCGCTGGCCCGACGCCGCGCCGGCGGGCGATCCGGTGGTCGAAGCGTGGCTGTTGGCCTCGCAGCCGACGATGGGCAACCAGGGCCGGCTGCGCCTGCGCTGAGCCTCGGCCGGTGGCGCACACGGCCAGCCGCGGCTGGGGCATGATGCGGCCCTGCTTCCGCCGGAACCGCCCATGCCCTTCGATGCCTTCGATGTCCGCCCCGACTGGGCCCGCCGCGTGCGCGACGTGCCCGATTTCCCGAAGCCGGGCATCGTCTTCAAGGACATCGCGCCGATGCTGGGCGACGCCGGCGACTTCGCCGCGGCGATCGACGCGATGGCCGCGCCGTGGCGCGATGCCGGCATCGACGCGGTGCTCGCGATCGAGGCGCGCGGCTTCATCCTCGGCGCGCCGCTGGCGCGCGCGCTGGGCGCCGGCTTCGTGCCCGCGCGCAAGCCCGGCAAGCTGCCCGGGCGCACGCTGCGCCAGGCGTATGCGCTGGAATACGGCGAGGACGCGCTGGAACTGCACGCCGACGCGCTGCGTCCCGGCGCGCGCGTGCTGCTGGCCGACGACGTGCTGGCCACCGGCGGCACGCTGGCCGCGGCGCATGCGCTGGCGATGCAGGCCGGCGCGCACGTCGTCGGCGCGACGGTGCTGATCGAACTCGCCGCGCTCGGCGGCCGCGCGCGCTGGCAGGACGCGGCGCCGATCGAGGCGGCCTGGCGGATCTGAGGACCGTCGCGGCGCTTCGCGATCCTTCGTGAAGCGCGATCGCGATGCGGCGAGGCTTCCGATGTCGCATGCCGCATGTCGCGATGCCGCAGTGCCGCAGTGCCGCATGTTGCATGTTGCATGTTGCAATGCCGCGATCGAACGTGTCGCTTCAGGTCCGCACGTATCGCTCCGGACCCGGCCACCATTCCGATGTCATCCCGAACCGCAGGTGAGGGATCTGCTTGTGCTGTGCGCCGTTCCGGGCAACAGCAGATCCCGCACCTGCGGTTCGGGATGACAACGGATGCGGTTGGGGAGGACAAAAAGGATGCGGTCGGATGCGGTTCCGGGCGACCAACGAATGCGTCGCGACGACGGACCGATGCCGATCCGGATCGGGTACAGCGACAAGGTCGACGACCGCGCAAGATCGACCGCGCATCGTCACGCGCGATGCACGCCACCGCCCGCCAGGCTCAACCCTCGATCTTCCCCGGCGCCAGCAGCTCGAACTGCACCGCGTCGCCGGCCTGCGCCGAGGGTGCGATCCACACGTCGAACACGCCCGGCTCCACGGTCGGGCGATTGTCGATGTCGCGAAAACCGAGGTCCGCGCGCGTCAGCGTGAAGCGCACTTCGCGGGATTCGCCCGGCGCGAGCGCGATCTTCTCGAAACCCTTGAGTTCGCGGATCGGGCGCACCCGGCTGGCGACGCGGTCGCGCACGTACAGCTGCACGACTTCCTCCGCGGCGCGGTCGCCGACGTTGGCGATCGTGGCACTGGCGACGATCGCGCCGTCCCACGCCATCAGCGAACGATCCAGCCGTACGTCGCGGTACTCGAAGCGGGTGTAGGTCAGCCCGTGCCCGAACGGATACAGCGCCGTGTTCGTGACCTCGCGCCAGCGCGCACGGAACGCTTCCAGCCCGCCCGGTTCGTACGGGCGACCGGTCGGGGGATGGTTGTAGAAATACGGCTGCTGCCCCGCGTCGTGCGGGAAGCTCACCGGCAGTCGGCCCGACGGGCTTTCGTCGCCGAACAGCAAATCCGCCACCGCGTGCCCGGTCTGCGTACCGAGGAACCACGTGACCAGGATCGCGTCGGCGGCGCGCACTTCCGGGCCGAGCGCCAGCGCGCGACCGGTGCGCAGCAGCACGACGACCGGCGTGCCGCAGGCGACGACCGCCTCGACCAGCTGGCGCTGCACGGCCGGCAGCACGATCTGCGTACGCGACTGCGCTTCGCCGGAGTAGTGCGACGGTTCGCCGACGGCGAGCACGACCACGTCGCTGGCGCGGGCGGCTTCGCACGCGGCGTCGAGGCCGCCGGGGATCGCGTCCTCGATGCCGCAGCCTTCGACGACCGACAGCGCGCCGGGATCGGCCAGCGCCGCGCGCAGGCCGGTGGCCAGGTCGATGTCGCGCGTGCCGTCGCCGAAGATGTTCCAGCAGCCGGCGAGGTGGTCGCGGTCGTTCGCGAACGGACCGATGAGCGCGATCTTCTGGCCCGCTCGGCGCAGCGGCAGCACGTCGCCGTCGTGCTTGAGCATCACCACCGAGCGCCGCGCGACGGTGCGCGCCAGCGCGTCGTGGTCGGCGATGTGGTCGGCGGGCGCGGCTTCCTTCGCCGGGTCGAGCGAGCGGTACGGGTGGTCGAACAGGCCCATCCGCGCCTTCACTTCGAGCACGCGGCGCACCGCGGTGTCGAGCGTCGCCATGCTCACCGAGCCGTCGGCGACGAGATCCGCGACATGGTCCAGGAACGCGCCGCTCTGCATGCTCATGTCGAGCCCGGCGTCGAGGCTGAGCTTGGCGGCATGGCGGGTGTCCTCGGCGAAGCCGTGGGCGATCAGCTCGAAGTCGGAGGTGTAGTCGGAGACGACGAAGCCCTCGAAGCCCCACTGCTCGCGCAGCAGCGTGGTCAGCAGCGCGCGGTTGGCGGTCGCCGGCACGCCGTTGATGTCGTTGAAGGAACTCATGATCGACAGCGCGCCGGCGTCGATCGCCGCCTTGAACGGCGGCAGGTGGACTTCGTGCAGCGTCTGCGGCGACAGGTCGACGGTGTTGTATTCCAGGCCCGCGGCCACCGCGCCGTACGCGGCGAAATGCTTGGGCGTGGCCAGCAGCGAATCGTCGGCGGTGAGGTCCTCGCCCTGGAAGCCGCGGACGCGGGCCTGCGCGAATTGGCAGGCCAGCCACGTGTCCTCGCCGGTGGTCTCGGCGACGCGGCCCCAGCGCTGGTCGCGGGCGATGTCGACCACCGGCGCGAAGGTCCAGTGCAGGCCCTCGCGGGTGGCTTCGACCGCCGCCGCGCGCGCGGTGCGCTCGGCCAGCGCGGGCTCGAAGCTGGCGGCCTCGCCCAGCGGGATCGGGAACACCGTGCGCATGCCGTGGATGACGTCGGCGCCGAACAGCAGCGGGATGCCCGTCCGGCTCTCCTCCACCGCCATCCGCTGCAGCGCCGCGCCGTCGACCGCGCCCACGCCGTTGAACAGCGCCCCCACCCGGCCGGCGCGGATCAGGTCGCGGATCGCGTCCGGTCCCCACTGGAACGAGTCGGGATTGACCGCGAAGGCATACGGGCGCACCGAATCGGCCAGGATCGTCAGCGGGCCGATCTTCTCCTCCACGGTCATGCCGTCGATGAGCGCCTGGATGTCGACGGACTTGGCCATCCGGGGAGGGGACCTCTGCACGGGTGTGTCGCGGGCCATGGTATGTAACCGTTTACATGAGTGTCAACACGGGGCCGGGGACCGCCGCGCGGCGTACCGCCACGCGGCGGTGGCGACACCGGCGATCCCGACCGCGGCTAACGCGAGCGAGGGCCCGGATGCGGCATCGCGCGACGGCGATGCCGCACTCGCGCC
>JBQCJG010000178.1:0-21783 GCA_051952955.1 Lysobacteraceae bacterium
CGTTGCGTCCCTTGCCAAGGCCACCGGCCTTGGCTGCGGGCCGCGCCTTGGCTCGCGCCCGCGGACGGGCTTCGCGGCGTATGAAAAAGTTCATGACACGCTCTAGGCGGCCTGCAGGCCTTCGATCTGGCCGGAGAAGACGAAACGTTCGAGGTCGCGGAAGTCGTCGAACACGATGTCCGCCTCGGCGGCCTCGCGGCCGGCGCGATCGACGCGCAGCAGCGTGGTCATGCCGAACGCGCGCGCGCCCTCGATGTCGCAGCGCAGGCTGTCGCCGACCATCCAGATGTCCGCGGGCTCGACGCCCAGCTTGTCGATGGCGAGCCGGAACGACGCCGGATCGGGCTTGTCGGCGCCGGCTTCCTCCGACGTCACCACGTAGTCGAAGCAGTCGTCCAGGCCGAAGTACACGATCTTGCGGAACTGGATCTGCGAGGTCAGGTCGGTGATGATCGCGGTCGCGATGTCGTGGTTGCGCAGGTTCACCAGCAGGTCGCGCACGCCCGGGAACAGCGCGCAGTGCGACAGGAACGTGCGCCAGTAGGTCTGCTCCAGGTCCAGCGTGATCAGCAGCTGGGTCTTGCGCCCGAGCATCTCGATGCCGCGCTGGAAATAGAGCAGGCGGCTGTGCGAACTCGCGGTGTGGCCGAGCTGGCGCTTCACGTCGTCGCGGGCGCGGGCGAAGGCTTCGCGCACGTCGCCCGGATCGGCGCCGAGCAGGCGCACCGCCTTGGCCTCGGTGGCCGCGGTCGCCATCGCGTGCGGGCCGTCGTAGGCGTACAGCGTGTTGTCGGTGTCGAAGATGATGGCGCGCGGCGCGCGCAGCGTTTTCGTCGGGTGCCTGGCCACCATCTCAGCGGGTCCTGTTCTTGAGCGATTCTTCGATCTGCAGCAGCACCATCAGCTGCATGATGCCGGACATGCCGTCTTCCCACCGGGGATGGATGTCGAGCATTTCCTGCAGGTTCGGTGCGAGCGTGCCGGCGGCGAGGGCGATGTCTTCGGCCCAGACGTCGCCCTCGACGGTGATCTCGACCTCGTCGGAGTCGTCCGCCAGTTCCATGTCCAGGTGCAGGCCGCAGATGCCGATCAGCATCCGCGCCAGCCGCTCGTGGTAGGTGCCGCTGCGGATCGTCGCGGTGAGCTTCAGCGGCACGTCGTGCGGCGAGGCGGCGTTCTCCAGCTGCCGCGCGTTCACCGGGCGCAGCTTCAGCACCAGGTCGGCGCCGGCGCGCTGCGGTTGCACGTAGCGCTGCGCGTCGGGCAGGCGGCGGTCGATCGAACGCAGCACGTTCTCGAGCGGATGGCCGCGCTCGCGCACGTCGCGATGCACCTTCCAGGCCCGACGCAGGTCCTCGTCGATGTCGAGGTACACGGAGACGTCGTAACGACGGCTCAGCCGCTGCATGCGCAGCGCGTGCAGGCCGGACACGATGATCACGTCGTTGCGGCGCAGCTTCACCGGCGCGAGGAAGCGCCCGGCCTTGTGGTCGTAGTGGCGGTTGTCGACGGTCTTGCCGTCGATCAGCGCCAGCGCATCGTCGTGGAAGCGCTGCAGGTCGTTGGCGCGCGGGTTGAGGTGGGTCAGCCCCTTCCACATCGGCGCGTAGCGGTCCCAGACGTGGTAGTCGTCGCCGGAGAGGTGCACCACGGTGTGCCTGCCGAAGATGTCGGTGAGCGACTGGCTGAGCGTGTCCTTGCCCGCGCCCGAATCGCCGGCTATTCCAAACGTCACCGGTTTCTGCGCGATCCGGAAATAGTCGTTGCGGGCCACGCGCTCGCGCAGCATCTGCGCGATCAGCACCAGCCCGGTGCACACGACCATCGTCATCCACAGCGACAGCGTATGCGGCGTGAGCAGGGTCGCCACGCCGGCGATCGCGCCGCGCGGCTGGAGATCGAACGCCGGCACGCCCGCGCCCGGCGACACCAGCAGGTGCAGGGTGATCACCAGCGCCGAGAACGCGGCGGTGAGCAGCATCGCGCCGCGATCGGCCTGCAGCTGGTGCGCGACGAGGAACGGCACCAGCCACAGGTACCAGCCCGGCGGTGCCGGCGTGGACAGCACCACCAGGAAGAACGACAGCCCGGTCACCGCGACCAGCAGCTCGAAGCTGATCCGGCGCAGCCGCCACACGCCGTAGGCGGCGAGCAGGTACAGCATCGGCGTGAGGTAGAGGTGCAGCGTGTCGCCGATCGGCAGCGACAGGTCGAACACGCGTCCCGCTTCGTGCGTGCCCAGCACCATCGTGCGCACGCCGGACGACGCGAGGCACAGCACCTGCGGCAGGAAGCCGAGCAGCAGGCCGATCGCGAACGGCGCCTGCAGCGCGCGCAGGCGCTTGTTGCGCCACAGGTAGATCGCCACGAACGGCACCGCCAGCAGCATGCTGAACTTCGCCGCCAGCGACAGCCCCAGCGCGATGCCCGCGGCGCGCGCGCGGTGCTCGCGCAGCAGCACCAGGCTCAGCAGCAGCAGCGCCACCGGCACGATGTCGGTCTGGCCGGTCCAGTAGGTCGCGAACAGCACCAGCGGCGACCACCAGTACAGCCACAGCAGCCGGCGCGGATGCTTCGGGAACAGCGCGTGCAGCAGCGCCAGCGCGGCGAGGTCCGCCATCAGCAGCCCGGCGCGGAAGCCGATGCCGGTGAACACGTGCCGGCCGGTGGCCTGGTCCAGCAGCCAGCCCGGCACCGCGCCGGGCAGGTGCGCGACCAGCATCACCGGGCCGTAGGGATACGCCACCGGCGACCCGCCCGCGGCGAGGAAGTGCGACCACGGATCCAGCGACGGATGCGCGATCGCGTATTCCACGAACGGCACGAACCAGTCGAGCTGGATCTGCGGCACCAGCAGCACCACCAGCGCCAGGCGCAGCGCCAGCCCCGCCCGGAACAGCGGGTCGCGCAGCATCGGTCGCAGGGTCAGGACCACAGCGCAGGTTCCTTGGTGCACACCGCCTCGGGCACGATGCCTTCGCGCGCGAGGAGTGCGCGCAGGGCGGGGATTTCGCTCGCGGCGTCGCGGCCCTGCAATTCGGGGGACACCAGGCACAGCGAGAAGCCGGCGGCCTGCAGCGCCGCGGCCTGGGCGCCGTCCAGCGGGAAGCGGGTGAAGCAGTCGACCCAGATCCAGCGCACCTTCCCGGCGAGCGTCATCGCGGTGTCGATCGATTCGAATTCCGACACCCGCACCGCGCAGCGCGCCTCGCCGAGGCGCGCGGTCTTCACCAGGAACGGGAACGACTGGTCGAGGAAGAACCAGTCCTCGATCCCGCGTTCGCGCATCAGCGCGATCAGGCGGTCCTCGAGGCCCTCTTCCTTGACGTTGAGAATCAGCAGCCGGTGGCGGTAGCCGTCCAGCCAGCGCTCGACATCCTCGCCGTCGACGAAGGCGTCGTGGTGGATGATCAGGCGCGATCCGTGGCTGCGGATGTCGACTTCGATGCCCAGCGACGGATCGGTCGCGCGCAGTTCGTCGAGGGTGTTGCGGCGGTGGCGGACGAGAATCATGGCGAGCGCGCGAGCTCCCTGCGCAGGCGGAGGCTGTAGTCGACGGTGCGGCGGATGAAGCGCGCCTTCGCGCGCCAGTTCACGTTCCAGTGCGAGCTGCCGTGGGCGCGCTCGCCGAACACCACCGGGAAGCGCTGCACGGCGAGGCCGTGGTGCAGCGCCTGGTAGTAGGCGTAGAGGTCGAGCGAGAAATCGTGCGGCGGATCGCGCCAGCCGTCGAAGAACGCGCGCGGGAACAGCGTCGGCTGCGCGTTGATGTCGACCATCCGGCGCAGCATCAGCAGCGTCTCGAACACCGACATGCCGGCGGTGAAGACGACGTCGGCGAACGGTCGTCCGCTGCGGCGGCCCTTCACGAACAGCCGCTGCGGCGTGGCCGACTGCTCGAACAGCGCGAGGCCGCGCAGCGCATCCGCGGGGTCGGTCTGCATGTCGGCATGCGTCCAGCCGATGACCTCGCCGCGCGCGGCGCGCAGGCCGGACAGGATGCCGAAGCCGTAGCCCTGGTTCTGTTCGACGCGCACGCTGCGGATGCGCGGCGTGTCGCGCAGCAGCGCGCGCAGCACGTCGGGCGAGTCGTCGGTCGAACCGTTGTCGACGAGGATCGCCTCGACGTCGTCGCGCCCGAAGGTCTCGCGCAGGCGCGCGACCAGCAGCGGCAGGTTCTTCGCTTCGTTGTAGCAGGGAATGACCAGCGACAGGCGCGGCGCGGCGGCGATGGCGTCGGGCGCTGCGCTCACGGCGTGGCGCTCCCGGCAGGCAGGCGCGGACGGAACACGAGGAATTTCATGCCGAGGAAGTTCAGTGCGGTGGAAGTGCCGGTGGCGGCGAGGAAGGCGAGGGCGATCGCGGCTTCGGATCGGCCCAGCAGCGCCAGCACCAGCGCGTTCACGCCGACGTTCGCGAGCAGCGAGGTCAGGTAGACGCCGACGAAGCGCGCGGTCTCCGACCAGTGCCAGGCCGTGGCCACGCGGAAGGTGAAGAAGCGGTTGGCGAAATAGCCGAACACCGCGCCGGCGATGTAGCCCGCGGCCTTGGCGTTGCCGATCGGCCAGCCCAGCGCCATGCACAGTCGGTAGCCCGCATAGTCGATGCAGACCGCGGTGACGCCCACGATCAGGAAGCGTGCCAGCGCGCCGGGGCTGCGACGCGCCATCGCTCAGGCCTCGGCCGTCGCGGCGGCGAGCGTCGTCGCCTGCGCGTCGCGGCGCACGCGACTGTCGGCGGCGACGCGGTACGGATGCGACGGCCAGCGGTCGAACGCGCGCTGCCAGTATTCGAAGGCGCGCAGGTCGTCCGGCGTGCCCCAGCACAGGTAGTGCTCGATCTCGAAGATGCGGCAGCGCAGGCCCATCGCCACCGCATCGTTGATGCAGGTGTCGACATAGAACTCGCCGTTGATGCGGCCGCCGCGGGCGATCATCGCGTCCGCGGCGGCGATGAAGTCGCGCGCGCGCCGGAAGGTGAAGGTGCCGACGACGATCGGGTCGCGCGAGGGATCAGCCAACGGCGTCTTCACCGACACGCCGCGCACGCTGCCGCCGACCTCGTCGACCCAGCCGGAGTGCGTGGGCCGCCGGCGCGCGCCCGGATAGCCGCGCGCGACCCAGACCAGCACGTCGGTGTCGGCGTCGTCGAGCGCGGCGCGCAGCGCGTCTGCGTCGAACACCGCGCCGTTGTCGCAGGCGCCGATGGTCAGCGGTGCGTCGAGGTCGACGGCCGCCTCGGGGTCGGCGAGGCCGAGCAGGCAGGTGCGCGCCTGGCCGTCGGTGGTCTCGGCCAGTTCGACCGTCGCGCAGCCGGGAAAGCGTGCGCGCAGCGTGGCCTCGATCGCATCGAGGCCGGGCAGGTCCCTGCGCAGCACGAAGACGTGCTTTCCGGCGGCGGGCAGGTCGAGGGTGGCCTGCACCGCCATCGGTTCGCCGGACACGGGGATCAGCGGCTTCGGCAGCGCATGGCCTTCCTGTGCGAAGCGCGAACCGAGGCCCGCCATCGGCACCATCGTCGTGCCGCGCTGCGGCACCGGGCGACGCGCGCGGGCGGGATCGCACAGCGCGCGGAACGCCGACGACCACGCGCGGTAATCGGCGAGGTCCTCGGGCGTGCCCCACTGCATGAAGTGGTCGAGTTCGAACACGGCGATGCGGCGGCCATCCTCCAGCAGCGGGCGATACGCGAGGCTGACGTAGTACTCCTCGCCGAGCCTGAGGTCGGGCCGCGCGATGCAGCGCTCGAACGCGTCGCGCATCAGCGCGCCGCTGGCGAACCAGTAGGTGCCGCTCGAGGCGTGTTCGCGCATCGGCGTGTCGGTGTACGGCTGCTTTTCCTGGATCGCCAGCACGCGCTCGCCCTCGGTGCGGACGTAGGCGTAGTTGGTCGAGCCGAGCATGTGCGGATGGAAGCCGGTGTAGCAGGGGATCGCGCCGTCCCAGCCGCCTTCGGCGACCGTGCGCTTGAAGCGCGCGTAATCCCAGACGCAGGTGAAGTCGCAGTAGTTGACGATCGTCGGCTTCGCCGGGTCGACGTGGTCGAACGCCTGCAGCACCGCGTTCACCGGACCGAGCTTGTGCGGCGCGATGCCGACGATGCGGCCGGTCGGGCACCAGCGGCGGAGCTGCTCCGCCATCGCGAACTCCGGCGTGTCGAGGTGGTCCTGGTTGCAGACGAACAGGAAGTCGGTCTCGCCGGGGAACATGTCCACGACGTGCGCGATGATCGGCTTGCCGTCGACTTCGATCAGCGGTTTCGGCACGCGGTAACCGGCGTGGCGGAAGCGCTCACCGAAACCGGACATGGGGACGACGATCTGCATGCGGAGCATCCTTGGCGACGTGCGGAGTCAGTCCGCGGCGGAACGGGAATCGCGGGCCCGGCGGTAGGCTTCCGCTTCCCAGCCCATCAGTGCGGCGACGTCGGCGACGTCGAGATAGCGCGGGCCGTCGGCCGATGCGCAGCGCAGGCCGACCTCCGCGAGACAGCCGAGCATCGCGCGCGCGCCATCGCTCAGCGTCGGCGCATGCAGCAGGCCGGCGCCTTGCACCAGCGCCCACGCGGGCGGTTCGCGGCCCGCGGCGGCGACCTCGGCGCGCATCCGCGACAGCGGCCGCGCGGCGTCGACGGTTTCCGCGCATTCCCCGAGGAACACGACGTGATCGGGATACAGCGCGCCGCGGGTCGCGATCGCGCAGGCGACGGGATCGGTGGCGATCGCGTGCAGGCGCGGATCGTCGGCGACGACCCAGTCGAGGTCGTTCGCCGCGCGCAGCGCCGCGTCGTCGCGTGCGGTCGGCGTGCGCACCGGCAATGCGAGGCGGCGTTCGACCGCGTGCAGCCGCGCCTCGGCGTCGTCGCAGTCGGTGCCGCCGACGACCAGGCCGTGGTTGCCGAGCAGCAGGATGTCGGGCGGCGTCGCGGCCGAGGAGATCGCATCGCGGATCGCGACGGTCAGCGGCAGGCCGGGGCGGCGGTACGGCACCCACGCCCACGCGAGACCGTCGAGCGCATCGGCGAGCGTGGCCTGCGCGTCGTCGCGCACGGCCCATGCGATCGCGTTCACGGAGTGCACGTGCGCGACGACGGCATGCGGCAGCAGGGCGTGCAGCGACGTCTCGATCGAGGGGCGCAGCGCGCCGGGCGCCGCCAGCGCGGTCAGCGCCGTTTCGGCGTCGTCGCGGACCATCGCGCGACGCACCTCGCCCAGCGGCAGGCGCACGAAGATGTCGCGGTCGTGCGCGTGCGCCAGCCACGTGCCGGAGGCCTTCACCCAGAAGGTGTCGTCCGATTTCAGCGAGGTATTCCCGCCGCCGCCCTGCACGAGGCCGGCATCGCGGCCCAGCCGGAACGACATCGCCACCAGCGCTTCCGGTGCGCCGGAAGCCGGTGGGGGGGGCGGAATCGGGCCGTGCGTCATTGCAGAGACATCCATTCGATCGGGAGTACGCACGAGACCCGTCTCAGGCGCCGGGACGGCACCGGGCGACGACGCGCTTCGGGTCCATATCGTGAAAAGAGGAAAAAAGCGGACATGCTTTTTGCACGGAACGATTCTCGTGATGTGCGACGTTCCCCATCGAAGATGCGACCCGTCGTCGCGTCGTCGTCGAAGCCTGCACTCGACTTGCAGAATAAGCGGAGTGTGATAGCTTGGGAAGCTGATTCGGCAAGCGCAAGGATGCCTGGGGGGCACCTTCGCGTACTGCCCCGAGGCGCGGCGTTCTTTCCCGCGTACATCGCATGGAAGTCCAGCAGAATGAATGAAATCGAACAACGCCTAGCCCGGCTCTCAGACGAACAGCGAGAGCAGTTGCGGCAGGCCTCGATGCGCGAGCGCACGTCGCGTGCCCGCATCCGTCCACGCCCGCGTCCGGAGCGCATCCCGCTGACCTTCGGGCAGCGTCGCCTGTGGCTGCAGGACCGTCTAGATCCCGGCCAGGTCGCCTACAACTCCGCATGGGGCCTGTGGCTGCACGGGGCCGCCAATCCCGCGGATCTGCGGCATTCGCTGCAATCGCTGGTCGATCGCCACGAAGGCCTGCGCACGGTGTTCCCCGCGATCGGCGGCGAGCCGTTCCAGCGCATCCTGCCGCAACTCGACCTGCCGTGGCGCGAGGCGCGCGCCGAGGGCGCGGACCCCGCCATGCGCCGCGCCGACGCCACGCGCATGGCGCGCGAAGACGCTGCGCGATCGTTCGACCTCGAGAACGGCCCGGTGCTGCGCGCGATGCTGATCGCGGTCGAGCCCGACCTGCACCTGCTGCTGATCACGTTCCACCACATCGCGATCGACGGCTGGTCGGTGAGCACGCTGATGCGCGAGTTCTTCGATGCGTACAATCGTTTGCAGGCAGGCCGCGCGCTCGATGCGCCCGCGCCGGAACTGCAGGTCGCCGACGTCGCGCTGTGGCAGCAGGAACAGTTCGCCGGCGAACGCATGCGCTCGCAGCTCGACTTCTGGAAGACGCAGCTCGCGGGCGCGCCTTCGACGCTCGACCTGCCCACCGACCGGCAACGTCCGGCGACGCGCAGCTATCGCGGCGGCGCCTGGGCGACGGATATCCCGCCCGGCGTCTACGCGCGTCTGCAAACGCTTGCGCGCGAATGCCGTGCAACCGTTTCCAGCGTCGTGCTGGCCGCCTACCAGATCGTGCTCTCGCGCTACAGCGGGCAGGAAGATCTGGTGATGGCGATGGGCATCGCCGGCCGCTCGCGGCTGGAACTGGAGCAGGTGGTCGGCTTCTTCATCAACCTGCTGCCGCTGCGCGCGGACCTGTCCGGCACGCCGACCTTCGCCGAGTACCTCGAACGCACCCACGCCGGCGTGCTGCGCGCGATGGAGCATGCGGACGCGCCGTTCGAGCGCATCCTCGAAGAGCAGCGGCTGCCGCGATCGGTCGGCTACACGCCGTTCGCGCAGGCGACGTACTTCTTCCAGAGCTATCCGGCCCGCGGCGAATCGCTGTCGGGCCTGCGCATCGAGGACGCGAAGCTGCAGGACATCGCGCCGGACACCGCGCAGACCGACCTGCAGCTGTTCGTCAACCAGCATCGCGAAGGCGAGCTGATCTTCGAATACAGCGCCGACCTCTACGACGAGGCGACGATCCGGCGCATGGGCGGCCACCTGCTCACGCTGCTGGCCGCCGCGGCCGACGCGCCGCAGACGCCGATCGCGCTGCTGCCGCTGCTCACCGTCGAGGAGCACGCCGCGATCGAGCGCTGGAACGCGACCGAGCGCGAGCTACCCGCCGATCCGACCATCGCCGCGCTGTTCGCCGCGCAGGCCGCGGCCACGCCCGATTCCGTCGCCGTCCGCTTCGGCGCGCGCGCGATGACCTACGCCGAACTCGACCGCCGCGCAGACGCCGTCGCGCGCGCGGTGCGCGACGCCGGCGCGGGCCCGGGCGTGCTCGTCGGCCTGTACGTCGAGCGCACGCTGGAAATGCTGGTCGGCCTGGTCGGCATCGTGAAGGCCGGCGCCGCCTACGTGCCGCTGGATCCGGGCTTCCCGCGCGACCGCCTCGGCTACATGGTCGAAACCTCGCAGTCGACGATCATCGTCACCCAGGCCTCGCTGCGCGACGCGCTGCCCGCGCCGGTGCCGTCGGTCGTGGTCGTCGATGCCGACGCACGGATGGACGGGGACGGTGCCGACGGCGAGGCGATGCGCGGCAACGGCGTGGGCCCGCACGATCCGGCCTACGTGATCTTCACGTCGGGCTCCACCGGCAAGCCGAAGGGCGTGGAGATCCGGCAGCGCTCGGCGGTGAACCTGATCCGTTCGATCGCGCGCGAACCCGGCATCGCCGCCGGCGACACGATCTGCGCGATCAGCACGCTGTCGTTCGACATCGCGCTGACCGAACTGGTGATCCCGCTGACGGTGGGCGCCTGCATCCTGCTGGTCGATCGCGACACCGTGCGCGACGGCCTGCGCCTGCGGCGCCTGATCGAGGCCGAACCGCTGACCCTGATGCAGGCCACGCCGGCGACCTGGCGCATGCTGCTGGACGTGGGCTGGCCGGGCAAACCGACCATGCGCATCATCTCCACCGGCGAGGCGCTGCCGCGCGAACTGGCCGACCGCCTGCTGCCGATGGGCCGCGAGCTGTGGAACCTCTACGGGCCGACCGAAACCACGGTGTATTCCGCGCTGTGCCGGGTCGAGCCGGGCACCGGGCCGATCATCGTCGGCAAGCCCGTCGACAACACCACGATCCACATCGTCGACCGCCACATGCAGCCGCTGCCGGTCGGCGTGCCGGGCGAACTGCTGATCGGCGGAGATGGCCTGGCCGCGGGGTATCGCGGTCGTCCCGATCTGACCGCCGAGAAGTTCATCCCCGATCCGTTCTCCGCCGAGCCCCATGCCCGGCTGTACCGCACCGGCGACCTCGCGTTCTGGCGCGCCGACGGCACCGTGCAGGTGGTCGGCCGCATCGACCACCAGATCAAGCTGCGCGGCTTCCGCATCGAACTGGGCGAGATCGAATCGGTGCTCGCCGACCTGCCCGAACTCGATCAGGTGGTCGTGCACTGCCGCGAGGATCGCCCCGGCGACCCGCGCCTGGTCGCGTACTACACCTGCACCGGCGAGCGGCCCGATCCGGCCGACCTGCGCGCGGCGCTCAAGCGCGCGCTGCCGGAATACATGATTCCGTCGGCGTTCGTCGCGCTGGACGCGTTCCCGCTGACGCCGAACGGCAAGGTCGACCGCCGCGCGCTGCCGGCGCCGGAGGCCGCGTCCGCCGGCGACGACGACTACATCGCGCCGCGCACGGACGACGAGATCGCGCTGGCCGCGCTGTGGACCGACCTGCTGCACGTGCCGCGCGTCGACGTGCGCGCCGACTTCTTCGACCTCGGCGGCCATTCGCTGCTGGCGACGCAGATGCTGGCGCGCATCGAGTACGACTACGGCATCGAGCTGCCGCTGCGCGCGCTGTTCGAGGCGCCGACGCTGGAGCAGCTGGCGGCGCGGGTGGCGAGCGAGTGCGAGGCGGCCGATCGCGCGGCGATGGCGGCCCTCCTGGGAGATATCGACAATCTGAGCGAAGCCGAATTGCTGGATCGCCTTTCGGGCGCGGGTGTGACCGGAGTGGCGTAGATGAGCGAACTCGATCGGCGTCTGGCGAATCTCTCGCCGGAGAAGCGTGCGCAACTGATGCAGCAACTGGCGAAGCGCGCGGCGGACGCCGCCGTGCCGAAGTCCGGGATCGGACGCCGCCCGCGGCCGGCGCGGTTGCCGCTGTCCTCGGCGCAGGAGCGGCTGTGGATCCTGGACCAGTTCGATCCGGGCAACAGCGTCTACAACGTCACCTCGCTGATGCGCTTCTACGGCGCGCTCGACCTCGACGTGCTGCAGCGCTGCCTCGACGCCATCGTCGAACGCCACGAAAGCCTGCGCACGGTGTTCCCGCGCGATGCCGAGGGCCCGTTCCAGCGCATCCTGCCGCCGTCGCCGGTGCCGATGGCGCGGCTGGACGTCTCCCACCGCGGCGATGAAGCGGCGCGTACCGCGGCCGCGATCGCGCTCGCGCAGGCCGATGCCCGTGCGTCGTTCGACCTCGTCGCCGGCCCGGTGCTGCGCGCGGTGCTGGTGAGGATCGGCGAGCACGACCACCTGATGGCGTTGAGCGCGCACCACATCGCGGTCGACGGCTGGTCGCTGGGCGTGGTCTTCGGCGAACTGACGCAGCTGTATCGCGCGTTCCTCGCCGGCGAGGCTTCGCCGCTGCCGGAACTGCCGATCCAGTACGTCGACTACACGCTGTGGCAGCGCGACGAGCTGGGCAGCAGCGACATGGCGCGCCAGCTGGATTACTGGAAGTCGCGGTTCGAGCAGCGCCCGACGGTGCTGGAACTGCCGGGCGACCGCCCGCGCCCGCCGGCGCAGAGCTATCGCGGCGCGATGCTCAACCGCGCACTGCCGCCCGACCTCTACGACGCGGTGAAGCGCTTCAGCCGGCAGGAAGGCGTCACCCCGTTCATGACGTTCCTCGCCGCCTACCAGACGCTGCTGGCGCGGTATTCGGGGCAGGACGACATCGTCGTCGGCGTGGGCAACGCCAACCGCACCCGGCGCGAACTCGAGCCGCTGGTCGGCTTCTTCATCAACACGCTGCCGCTGCGCTCGGACCTGTCGGGCGATCCGACCTTCCGCGAACTGCTGGCGCAGGTGAAGGCGGCGACGCTGGACAGCTACGCGAACCAGGACCTGCCGATCGAGCGCCTGATCGAGACGCTGAACATCGAGCGCGACCTGAGCCATGCGCCGCTGTTCCAGACGATGCTGTTCTACCAGAACTTCCCGGCCACCGACATCGACCTGCCCGGGTTGAAGCTGGTGCCGGTGGACATGGCCGACGCGCACTCGGGCACCGCGCGCGCCGACCTGTCGATCTTCGCCGCCGAGGACGACGAGGCCGGCCTGATCATGCTGATCGAGTACGCGACCGACCTGTTCGATCGCGCCTACGTCGAGGCGTTCGCCGACCATCTCGAACAGTTGCTGCGCTCGGTGCTGGCCGCGCCGGACACGCGCGTGCGCGCGCTCGACATCCTGCCGCCGGACGAACGCCGCCGGCTGCTGGTCGACTGGAACGCCACCGCGGCGCCGCTGCCGGAGGCGAAGACGCTGCACGCGCTGTTCGAAGCGCAGGCCGCGCGCACGCCGCAGGCCGTCGCGGTGGAGCAGGGCGGTACCGCACTGACGTACGCCGATCTCGACGCGAAGGCGAACCGCATCGCCGCGCGCCTGCGCGCGCAGGGCTGCGGCCCCGGGCGCATGGTCGGCCTGTACCTGGAGCGCACGCCGACGATGCTGGCGGCGCTGCTGGGCGTGCTGAAGTCCGGCGCGGCCTACGTGCCGCTGGACCCGGGCTTCCCGGCCGAACGCATCGGCTACATGCTCGAGGACGCCGCGGCGCCGGTCGTGCTGACCGAGCGCGCGATCGCCGCGCAGCTGCCGGCCGGGGCGCATGTCGCGCTGCTGCTGGAGGACGTGCTCGGCGCCACCGACGATGTCCCCGCCACCGATGGCGGCGTGGGCGCGGACGATGCGGCCTACGTCATCTTCACCTCCGGTTCGACCGGCCGGCCCAAGGGCGTGCGCATCCCGCACCGTGCGGCGGTGAACTTCCTCGCGTCGATGGCGCGCGAACCGGGACTCGGTGCGGACGATCGCCTGTGCGCGATCACCACACTGTCGTTCGACATCGCGCTGCTCGAACTGATGCTGCCGCTGACCGTCGGTGCCCGCGTGGTGCTGGCCGATCGCGCCACCGCCGCCGACGGCCCCGCGCTCGCCGCGCTGCTCGACAGCGCGGGCGTCACCACGCTGCAGGCGACGCCGGCGACGTGGCGCATGCTGCTCGAATCGGGCTGGCGCGGCCGTCCGGGCCTGCGCATGCTCTGCGGCGGCGAAGCGCTGCCGCGCGAACTCGCCGACCGCCTGCTGGCCTGCGGCGCGGAACTGTGGAACGTCTACGGCCCGACCGAGACCACCGTGTGGTCGACGCTGGAGCGCGTGACCGCGGGCAAGGGCGCGATCGCCATCGGCCATCCCATCGCCAACACCGAGGTCTACGTCGTCGACAAGGCGCTGCAGCCGGTGCCGGCGGGGCTGCCGGGCGAACTGCTGATCGGCGGCCTCGGCGTCGCGCTCGACTATCTCGATCGCCCCGGACTCACCGCCGAGAAGTTCATCGACGATCCGTTCGGCCCGCGTCCGGGCGGGCGCCTGTATCGCACCGGCGACCTCGCGCGCTGGCGTCGCGACGGCCGCCTCGAAGCGCTGGGCCGCATCGACCACCAGGTCAAGCTGCGCGGCTTCCGCATCGAACTCGGCGAGATCGAAGCGGTGCTGCTGCAGGGCGAGGAGATCGCGCAGACCGTGGTGATCTGCCGCGAGGATCGCCCGGGCGACAAGCGCCTGGTCGCGTACGTGGTGCCCGCGGCCGGTGCAATCGACGTGTCCGCGGTGCGCAATCGCCTGCGCGAGCGCCTGCCGGACTACATGCTGCCGTCGGCCTTCGTCAGCCTGGAGCGCCTGCCGCTCACCCCGAACGGCAAGATCGACCGACGCGCGCTGCCCGCGCCGGACGCCGACGCTTTCGGCGCCGGCGCATACGCCGCGCCGCGCAATCCCGAGGAGGAGACGCTGGTCGCGCTGTGGGCCGAGATCCTCGGCCGGCCGAAGATCGGCATCCACGACGACTTCTTCGACCTCGGCGGCCATTCGCTGCTGGCGACGCAGCTGGTGACGCGGATGCAGGCCGCGCTAGGCCCGGACATCACCCTGCGGATGGTGTTCGAGGCGCCGACGGTGGCCCGCTTCGCCGAGCTGCTGCTGCGCCAGCGCCTCGACAGCCTGGGTGCGGACGGCCTCGCCGACATGCTCGGCGAGCTGGAAGGGCTGTCCGACGAGGACCTCAAGGCGCTGCTCGCGGGATGAGGGATCGATGACGGAACGGAGACCGCGCATGAGTGTCCCGCACGCTTCCACCATCGCCGATGCCGCGTCCGTCGACGCGTGCCCGGCGGCGTTGCGGCAGCGCGCGTTGCCTGCGCGCGGGGGGGATGCATGAACGCATCCGCGTCGCCGACCGCCGCCGTCCGCTTCGCCGGGCTGCGCGATTTCCTGCTGATCTGGTTCGGCCAGCTGGTGTCGGGCGTGGGATCGCGCCTGACCAGCTTCGCGCTGGCGGTGTGGGTCTACGACACCACGAAGTCGACGACGCAGTTCGCGATGGTGTTCGTGGCGATGGCGATCCCGGCGCTGCTGCTGTCGCCCGTCGCCGGTGCACTGATCGATCGCTGGGACCGGCGCCGGGTGATGATGGTCTGCGAACTCGCCTCGGCCGCGCTGATCGGCGGGCTGGCGCTGCTGGCCGCCACGGACGGGCTGTCGCTGCCGGTGATCTATCTCGGCGTCGGCCTGTCGGCGATCACCAACGCCTTCCTGCAGCCGGCCTACGCCGCCAGCGTGCCGCTGCTTGCGGACCGCGACCAGCTGGTGCGGCTCAACGGCCTGATCCAGACCGGGCAGGGCGTGTCGCTGGTCGGCGGCCCGGCGCTGGCGGGCGTGCTGATGAAGTTCACCGGACTGGTCGGCGTGCTGGCGGTGGACGCGGCGACGTTCGTGGTCGGCGCCGTGTGCATCGCGCTGGCGCGCATCCCGAGACCCGCGCGCGACGATGCGGAGGCCCCGGACCTGCTGCGCGAGGCCCGCGAGGGCTGGCGCTACATCGCCGACCGCAAGGGCCTGCTCGGCCTGCTGGTGGTCGGTACCGCGGACAGCTTCCTGTTCGCGATCGCGAGCGTCGCGATCACGCCGCTGGTGCTGGACGTGGTCCACGGCGACAAGGCGCTGCTCGGCCTGCAGATGTCGCTGGCCTGCAGCGGACTGATCGTCGGCGGCCTGCTGATCACCGCCTGGGGCGGACCGAAGCGCAAGGTCGACGGCCTGCTCGGGTTCTCGTTCCTCGCAGGCCTCGCGCTGTTCGCGCACGGCTTCGCGCCGTCGTTCACGCTGCTGGTGGTGGCCGGGTTCGTGATGTTCCTGACCATGCCGCCGGCGCAGTCCGCGGGCTTCGCGCTGTGGCAGACCAAGGTGCCGTCGCAGTTGCTGGGACGCTGCATGTCCATCGTGCGCATGGCGAGCGAAGCCGCGCTGCCGCTGGGCTACCTGCTGGCGGGCCCGCTGGCGCAGTACGTGTTCGAACCCGCGATGCGGCCGGGCGGTGCGCTGGCCGGCAGCGTGGGGCGCGTGATCGGCGTCGGCGAGGGCCGCGGGCTGGGCCTGTTGTTCATCGCGCTGGGCCTGGCGATGTCGACGCTGGCCGCTCTCGGCTACGCCTTGCGTCCCGTGAGGCGGGTGGAAGAGGAATTGCCGGATGCGGAGTCTCCGGTGGCGGCCTGAACGGCCGAGGGAGCGGTGGTGTCCGCGCCGGGACGGCGCGACCCATCGCGACGCGACGCGGCGGGGCCGCGTGCGCGGGCGAGGGCAGGGAACGAGGACAGGAACAGTGGAGCGGCGGTTGCGGGACGCGTGCGGGCGCGGAGTCGCTGCGACGGGCATCGCCCGGTCGCGCGGGCGCCGGCATCTCAGGACAGACACAGGAACACACCCATGAACGCAAGTGATCAGACCCTGGCAGCGCGTGCGGCCACGCACGAGGCCGTGTGCCCGCACGCCGCCAAGTCCATGCCCGCGGCCGAACCCGCGGCCGGATTCGTCCTGCGCCGCGCTTCCGAAGTGGAAGCGGCGAGCGCGCCGGATTCGCCGCTGGCCGCCTCGGTGGCGTGGGTGCGCAGTTTCCTCGCGCGCCCGCATCCCGACGTGGGTCGCGCCGGCCCGGTCAGTCCGTTCACCCCGATGGCGCTGGAACTGGACACGATCTGGCTGATCGAGATCCCCGACACCGAGCCCGATCCGCAGCGGATCCACGACGTCATCGAACAGTGCCGCCAAGTCTTCCTGGAGACCGAGCCGCGCGAAGGCCCGATGGCGATCAACAAGGTCTTCATGGCCGTGTTCACCGGCCTGGACGAGACCGCCGCGCCGCTGATCGATGCGATGCAGGCGCGGCTGAAGCCGGGCTTCGTCGACGTCGGCCTGATGCTGGGCGAGTTCCACGCCCGCAACGACACCCCGGGCCTGCGCAATCCCGAGTTCCGCCCGCTGCGCAGCCCGATCCCGATGCTGGTGATGCGGCAGATGGTCGAATCGGACCTGCCGTTCCTCAAGCGCGACCTGGACACGCCGCAGGTGCGCAACGCCTACCTGCGGTCGTACCTGCGCCGCCTCGGCGCCACGATCCGCCGCAACTACTTCGACCAGGCGGTCGACGCGCTGGTGCAGGCCGAGATGGAGCTGCGCGCGGAGGCCGGGCGATGAATGCGATGCAGTCCCCCGCGGCGGATTCGCACGTCGCGATCGTCGGCGGCGGCCTGGCGGGTTCGCTGCTGGCGCTGGCGCTGGCCGAGCGCGGCCACCGCGTCGACGTGTACGAGCGTCGCGACGATCCGCGCGTCGAGGGTGCGGAGGGCGGCCGCTCGATCAACCTCGGCCTGTCCAAGCGCGGCATCCAGGCGCTGACCGAGGTCGGACTGATCGACATGGTCATGCCGCTGACGGTGGTGATGCGCGGCCGCGTGATCCACGCGCCCGACGGCAGCACCCGCTTCCAGCCCTACGGCAAGAACCGCGGCGAAGTGCTGTACTCGATCGACCGCAACGAACTGATCCACCTGCTGCTGGATCGCGCCGAGGCGCATCCGCACGTGAAGCTGCACTTCGACCACCGGCTGGTCGGCATCGACAAGGGCGCGCGCGAACTGCACATCGAGCACGGCGGCGTCACCGACGTGGTGCGCCCGGAGTGGGTGATCTGCGCCGACGGCGCGTTCTCGCGCTGCCGCCCGGAGATGCAGCGCGGGATGCGCGCCGACTACCACCAGGAATACCTGGAGTGGGGCTACAAGGAGCTGAGCCTGGCCGCCGGCCCGGACGGCAAGTCGGTCATCGACCAGACCGCACTGCACGTGTGGCCGCGCTCGCACGGCCTGTTCGTGTCGCACCCCAACCGCGACGGCTCGCATACGCTCACCCTGTTCCTGCCGCACGAGGGGCCGGACAGCTTCGAGACCACGCAGACTCCGGACGAGATCCAGGCGCTGTTCCGCAAGTATTTCCCCGACCTGCTGCCGATGCTCCCCGGGCTGGTCGAACAGTGGCAGGGACGGCCGGTCGGCGCGCTGTTGACCACCAAGACCGCGCCCTGGCGTTATGAGGACTGGATGGTGCTGGTCGGTGACGCCGTCCATGCGGTGTACCCGTTCTACGGGCAGGGCATGAACTCGGCGTTCGAGGACTGCTCGGCCCTGCTGTCGGCACTGAAGGCCCGCCCGGCCGACCGGGCCGGCGCCTTCCATGCCTACGAACAGGCCCGCCGCCCCCACACCGACGTGCTGATGGAGCTGTCGAAAGCCAACTTCATCGAACTGCGCCAGAAGGTGGGTTCGCCCTGGTTCGTGGCCCGCAAGCGCCTGGATGTCCTGCTCAACAGGCTGATGCCCCGGACCTGGTTGCCGATCTACACGATGGTGTCCCACACTACGATGCCGTATGGTGAAGCACTGGCACGCGCCCGGACCCAGGACCGGATCCTCGGGGGGATCGCGGCGTGCGTGACGGTGGCCCTCGGCACCGGTCTCTGGTGGATGTTGCGACACTGAAAGGACTCTCGACATGCGGACCATGGAAGGACCATCGCTGTTTCGCCCCCTGCTCCCGACGCCGGTCCGGCTGGCGGAAATGCCGCCGGCCGCGGCCGACCCCGACGCGCTCCCGCCCGAGGAACAGGCGCTGATCGGACGCGCCGTCGACAAGCGACGCCGCGAATTCGCCGCCGGCCGCCTGCTGGCCCGGTCCGTGCTGGCCGAGGCCCGGGCGCCCGTCGGTCCGCTGCTGCCCGATGCCAACCGCGTGCCGCGCTGGCCCGAGGGCATCATCGGCTCGATCACCCACTGCAACACCCTGTGCGCGGTCGCCGTGGCCGCGGCCGATGCGTACGACGGGCTGGGACTGGACGTCGAGCCGGCGCTGCCGCTGGACCCGCAACTGCTGCCGATGATCACCAACGACGTCGAACGCGAGCGACTGGAGCGGCTGCCGCCGTCACTGCGCCCGATCGGCGGTCGCCTGGCCTTCTCCATCAAGGAAGCGGTCTACAAGGCGATCTATCCGACCGCCCGGGTCTTCCTGGACTTCCATCAGGTCGAGATCCTGTTCGAGGGGGACGACGGTTTCGTCGCCTACGTGCTGGTCCCCGGCGCCGCGCCCGTCGGCCACCAGAGCATCCGCGGCCGGTTCCGGGTGGCCCACGGCCACATCGCGGCGGCCGTGCTGCTGCCGCTGGCCCGCCTGCCGCACCGCGTCGATGCCGACGTGCCGGTGCTGGTCGAGGTCCGCTGAGGAAGCGTCCGGTGCGGGGCTCGTGCCCGCCCGCGACCCGCCCGCGTTGACTTTGCCCGGAGGCCGACCTATGGTTCCGGCCTCCGCTTTGCTTCCGGGACAAGGTGACGCCGGGAAACCGCCGTCGAGCGTGCGACATGAGGACTTCCTGCCGCCCCTGATCGAACGCCCGAGGCCCGCGTCGTCGCGACAGCGCCTCCTCGGCGCTTTTTTTGCGCTCGCCTCCCGCCGCACACCTCCGCCTCACGCCCGCGGCCTCGTCCCCGGGCCCGCCGCACGCCGGTTCCAGACCCGATGATCCCGCCCCCATGATCGCCATCACGCTCCCCGACGGCAGCCGCCGCGAATTCGAACATCCCGTGTCCGTCGCCGAGGTCGCCGCCTCCATCGGTGCCGGCCTCGCCAAGGCCGCGCTGGCCGGCAAGGTCGACGGCCAGCTGGTCGACACCAGCTTCCGCATCGACCGCGATGCCGAGCTGGCCATCGTCACCGACAAGTCGCCCGAGGCGCTGGACATCCTGCGCCACTCCACCGCGCACCTGCTGGCCCAGGCCGTGCAGCGCCTGTTCCCCGGCGCGCAGGTCACCATCGGCCCGGTGATCGACAACGGCTTCTACTACGACTTCGCCTACGAGCGCCCGTTCACGCCGGAAGACCTGCCGGCGATCGAGGCGGAGATGCAGAAGATCGTGAAGGAAGCGCTGCCGGTGCGCCGCAGCGTGAAGTCGCGCGACGACGCGGTCGCCTACTTCAAGGGCCTCGGCGAGGCCTACAAGGCCGAGATCATCGAGAGCATCCCCGCGAACGAGGACCTCTCGCTCTACACCCAGGGCGAGTTCACCGACCTGTGCCGCGGTCCGCACGTGCCCGGCACCGACAAGCTGCGCGCGTTCAAGCTGATGAAGGTCGCTGGCGCCTACTGGCGCGGCGATTCGAACAACCAGATGCTCAGCCGCATCTACGGCACGGCCTGGCTCAACGACAAGGACCTCAAGGCCTACCTCACGCAGTTGGAGGAGGCCGAGAAACGCGACCACCGCAAGATCGCGAAGGCGCAGGACCTGTTCCACCTGCAGGAAGAAGGCCCGGGCCTGATCTTCTGGCATCCGAAGGGCTGGGCGATCTGGCAGGTCGTCGAGCAGTTCATGCGCAGGGTCTACCGCGACAGCGGCTACCAGGAAGTGCGCTGCCCGCAGATCCTCGACGTGTCGCTGTGGCAGAAGTCCGGCCACTGGGACAACTACCAGGACAACATGTTCTTCACCGAATCGGAGAAGCGCACCTACGCGCTGAAGCCGATGAACTGCCCGGGCCACGTGCAGGTGTTCAACCAGGGCCTGCACAGCTACCGCGACCTGCCGATCCGCTACGGCGAGTTCGGCGCCTGCCACCGCAACGAGCCCTCCGGCGCGCTGCACGGCATCCTGCGCGTGCGCGGCTTCACCCAGGACGACGGCCACATCTTCTGCACCGAGGACCAGATCGAGGCCGAGGTCCGCGCCTTCCACGAGCAGGCGCTGCAGGTCTACGGCCACTTCGGCTTCACCGACGTGCAGATCAAGATCGCGCTGCGTCCGGAGTCCCGGCTCGGCGACGACGCCACCTGGGACAAGGCCGAGGACGCCCTGCGCGCCGCGCTGCGGGCGGCCGGGGTCGAGTGGCAGGAACTGCCGGGCGAGGGCGCCTTCTACGGCCCCAAGATCGAATACCACCTGCAGGACGCCATCGGCCGCACCTGGCAGCTGGGCACGATGCAGGTCGACTTCATGATGCCGGGCCGCCTCGGGGCGACCTACATCGACGAACACAGCCAGCGCCGCCACCCGGTCATGCTGCACCGCGCCATCGTCGGGTCGATGGAGCGCTTCATCGGCATCCTGATCGAACACCACGCCGGCCAGCTGCCGGCCTGGCTGGCCCCGATCCAGGCGGTCGTGATGAACATCACGGACGCCCAGGCGGACTACGTCGATGGCGTGCGGAAATCTCTTATGAATCAAGGATTCCGTGTGGCGGCCGATTTGCGGAACGAAAAAATCGGCTTTAAGATTCGCGAGCACACGCTGCAGCGGGTGCCGTACCTGCTCGTGGTCGGGGATCGCGAGAAGGAAAACGGCCTCGTGGCGGTCAGGTCGCGTTCGGGGGAAGATTTCGGCAGCATGAGCGTCGCCGAGTTCGTCGCACGACTCGCGCAGGACCCCGCCACGGCGTGACCCGGGCCCCGCCGGCCCATCTGCCGGCCGCCCTTTCCCATCCGGAGACAGCCCACATCAGTACCCCCCAGGACAAGCAGAACCGCAAGAACCACGAAATCCGCGTGCCGCGCGTGCGCGTCATCGGCAGCGACGGCGAAATGATCGGCGTGCTGTCGCGCGACGAAGCGCTGGCCAAGGCCGAAGAGGAAGGACTCGACCTCGTCGAGATCCAGCCCAATGCGGATCCGCCGGTCTGCAAGATCATGGACTTCGGCAAGTTCAAGTTCGAACTGCAGAAGAAAGCCAACGAGGCCAAGAAGAAGACCAAGCAGGTCGAGATCAAGGAAGTGAAGTTCCGTCCGGTCACGGACGAGGGCGATTACCAGATCAAGCTGCGCAAGATGCGCGAATTCCTGGTCGACGGCGACAAGATCAAGGTCAACATCCGCTTCCGCGGCCGCGAGATGAGCCACATGGAGCTGGGTCGCGAGATGGCGCAGCGGATCGAGGCCGACCTCGGCGACGACATCGTGGTCGAATCGCGCCCGCGCCTCGAAGGCCGGCAGATGGTCATGATGATCGCACCGAAGAAGAAGTGAG
>JBQCJG010000179.1:0-3441 GCA_051952955.1 Lysobacteraceae bacterium
TGGCCGACAGCGCGGTCAGCGTGTGTTCGCCGACTTCGGCGAAATCGCGCACCATCGGCGCACGACCCGCGCTTTCGCCCACCCACTGTCCATCCAGCAGCCACTGCACGTCGCGTTCGGTGCCGAGCGCGCGCAGCGACAGGCGCACCGGATGCGCACTGCCGGGCGCGCGGGCGAGCGTGGCGCCGTCGTTGAGGCCGTCGATGCGCAGCGTCTCGACCGCGTCGCGTCCGTCGGCCATGCAGTCGTCGGCGAGCGCCGGCAGCGTCGACGCGGCGCGCGTTTCGCTCGACAGCCACGGCGACGCCAGCGCGGGCCAGCGCGCGATCTCGCGCGCTTCCGTGCGATGCGGCAGCGCACACGTCGCGGAGACGCGACGTCCGGTGTCGAGATCGATCTCGAAGCGCTCGCGACCGGCATTCCACAGGCGCGCGCCACGCTCGGCGAAGGTCGGCGGCACCGCGCCGTCGAGCGTCCATGCCTTCATCCGGCGCTGACACAGCGCGGGCGTCTGCTGGTCCGCGGCGATGCCCAGCGGCCAGCAGATCTCGGCCTCGGCCACGCCCGCCGGCGGCGGCGACGCGGCTTCGACGCGCTGTCCCGGCAGCGAATCCACCACCTCGAACAGCAGCGGCAGCGCGGTGATCGCGCCGTACTGCCCGGGCAGCGGCGTGCCGTCGGGCCGCCCCACCCACACGCCGACGGTGTAGCGGCGCGTGCCGCCGACCGCCCAGGCATCGCGGAAGCCGTAGCTGGTGCCGGTCTTCCACGCCACCTTCGGCCGCGAGCCGCGGTCGTACTGCAGCAGCTCGCCCGGACGCGGATTCGATTCGAGGATGTCGCGCACGATCCACGCCGCGCCCGGCGACAGCACCCGGCGATCGGCCTTCGCATCCGTCGGTGTGTAGCGCACGCGCCCGGCGATGCCGCCGCGATTGAATGCGGCGTACGCGCCGACCAGATCCTCCAGCCGTGCGCCGGTGCCGCCGAGGATCAGCGCGAGGTTCGGTTTGGCGCCCGCCGGGAATTTCAGGGAGAGCCCGGCATGCCCGAGGCGCGCGGCGAAGCGCTGCGGTCCGACGCGGTCGAGCAGGTCGACCGCCGGCACGTTGAGCGACAGCCGCAGCGCTTCCGCGGCGCCGATCGGACCGTTGAAGGTTTCGCCGAAGTTGCCCGGCCGGTAGTCGCCGAAACTCTGCGGCGCGTCGACCAGCAGGCTTTCGGAATGGATCACGCCGTCGTCGATCGCCATGCCGTAGAGGAACGGCTTGAGCGTGGAGCCCGGCGAGCGCCAGGCCTGCACCATGTCGACGTGGCCCAGCCGCTCCTTGTCGCCGAAATGCAGCGTGCCGACGTAGGCGCGCGCCTCCCTCGTGGCGTTGTCGACCACCAGCAGCGCGGCGGAGGTACGGGCCGGCAGATTGGAGAAATAGGCGGCGACGCGTTCTTCCAGCGTGCGCTGCAGGTTGGGATCGATCGTCGAGACGATGCGTGCCGCCTTCGGATTCGCGCCGTGCAGGCGCTGCGCCAGCAGCGCGGCGCTGAGCGGCGGCTGCAGTTGGCGCGCGACGACCGGTTCGATCTTCGCGTCGGCCACGTCGGCGCGGCGCCAGACGCCGAGGTCGGCCATGCGATCGAGCACCTTGTCGCGCGCGGCGCGGGCGGCCTCGGGATGGCGATCCGGCCGCAGCCGGCTCGGCGACTGCGGCAGCACCGCCAGCAGCGACGCCTCGGCGCGCGACAGCCGCGACGCCGGCTTGCCGAGGTAGGCCCAGCTCGCGGCTTCCACGCCTTCGATCGTGCCGCCGAACGGCGCGCGCTCGAGGTACAGCGTGAGGATCTGCCGCGTGGACAGATGCGCTTCGAGCTGCAGCGCGCGCAGGATCTGCTTCAGCTTGCGCCACGGTGTGCGCGTGGTGGTGCCGTGGTCGGCATCGAGGATGCGCGCGACCTGCATCGTCAGCGTCGAACCGCCGGAGACCACTTCGCCGCTGCCGACCATCTGCCCGCCGGCGCGCAGCAGCGCATACGGATTCACGCCGGGATGCTTCCGGAACCAGCGGTCCTCGTAGTTCAGCAGCGCATCGAGGTACAGCGGCGACACGCTCTCGGGCGTGGCCGGATAGCGCCACACACCTTCGTCGTCGGCGAAGGCGCGCAGGGGCGTGCCGTCGCGCGCCACCACTAGCGTGCTGGTGTCGCGCGCCTTCGGCAATTGCGGCGGGAACAGCAGGTCGAGCGACAGCAGCAGCGACAACAGCCCGGCCAGGCTCCAGCGCAGCCAGACCAGCACGCGGCGCAGGACCGCCCTCGACGGGCGAGGCATGGCGGGGATCGAAGGCATGTCGGTGATGGCCGCAGCGGGCCGGGAGGAAGACGGATGTCAGGGATCGGGAAGACCGCTCGCTCGACGATGGGTGTCGCCGATACGCATCGGAACGACAGGCGGACGGCCGGGGATCAGCCTTGCAGGCTGGGCCTGGGGTCCACGGAACACGATTGCACCGCACGCGGGGTCGTGGCATCCAGTTCGTCGATCCAGCAGCGACCGAAGATCGAGCAGTAGCAGGCGGAGAAATCCAGCTTCCATCGCGCCTTGTCCATCTTGTTCCACGCATCGAGCGCCTCCGGGGAACCCGTGCCGGGCTTGGGCCATCCGAAGAAGCGGATGTCCTCGCCGGCCGACAGCAGTCGCCCGCTCACCGTGCTGGTGGTCAACCGGTACTGGGAGGCATTGTCCTGGTCGGTGCCGAAGAATCGGGCATTATCGGCGGGATCGCCGAGCTTGAGCGGCGTCATCGCATCCACGAGCGCGTACATGCTGTCGTGAACGCGTCCGTCGTACTTCATCGAGAACCATCCGATCCTCGCGGGTCCCACGCCGCGATTCGAAAGCGTCATCTCGAGTTCCGGAGTTCCGTCGCCGCGGGCGTTGCCATGGTCGACCATCAGCAGCGGCAGCGAATTGGCTTCCACCAGACGCTGGTTCTGGTCGACGAGCGCCTCCATCGTGCGCCCGGTATGCAGCGCGACGTAGAGCGAGCCCGCGGACACGCACAGCACGCTGAGGCTCATCGCGATCTCGAACCAGCGGAACGCGGCATGACCGTCCATACGACGGCGCGGGACTTCGGGCACTTCGGGCGCTTCCATCATCGGGACGGTCTCTGCGGCGTGTTCGGGATGCGGAGGAGTCAAGGAATCGGCTGCGAAAAAGAGAGGGAGACGGCCATCGTTCCGGTCCGTGCGCATCCTCGCGCAGGCGACCGGCCATCGCGGAGGGTTCGATCGGGGCGGCGCGCCGGTCGGATATCCGCGATATGCCCGGGCGCGCCCGGCAGGTGCGCCGGGCCGGCCGAGGATAGCAGAAGGCCCGCAACGCGACGGCCGATGCGACGGCGCGCGCCGACTCGGCGCCGGAACGGAAGGCCGGCGTGCGCA
>JBQCJG010000180.1:0-9841 GCA_051952955.1 Lysobacteraceae bacterium
GGAGGGAGAGGGATGCAAAGCCGCTCCGTCCGTAGAAGCATGCAACGCAGCGCCGTCATACAAATCCAGCTCGCGCGGCAGTTGCGGGTCGGCGAGTTCCTTCAGCGATTCGTAGTAATGCTGCGCGCGCGAAGCGGCGTCGGCCATCGCCAGGGTCTGCGCGTTGATCGCCCTGCCTTGTTCGGCGATCTCGGCGAGATAGCGTACGCGCGAACCCGGGATCAGCACCGTCGCGCGCGGTTCCTTGATGGAGGTGTCCACGTGCGGGTTGAAGTCGCAGTGGGCCATTGCTCCCCTCTCTCCTCGGGAGAGGGGCTGATGAGGGCTCGGGACTTGCGCGCTCGCTTCCTTCGCTCCGGTCGTACCCTCACCCTCGGTCCCTCTCCCGGAGGGAGAGGGATGCAAAGCCAGCTTCTCCCGCACCAGCCAGCACAGGTTCACGAACATCCAGGTCACGCCCGGGTCGTTGAACTGGCTGGCGATGGTGGGATAGACCGGCACGTCCTCGTCGGCGACGTTGAAGGCGACGCGGTTGCGCTTCCACTGCTTGCGCACGTCGCGCAGGGCATCCTCGGCGCCGCGCTTGTCGAACTTGTTCAGCACGACGAGTTCGGCGAAGTCCAGCATGTCGATCTTCTCGAGCTGGCTGGGCGCGCCGAAGTCGCTGGTCATCACGTACATCGGGAAATCGACGAGGTCGACGATCTCCGAATCGCTCTGGCCGATGCCGGCGGTCTCGACGATGACGAGGTCGTAGCCCAGCGATTTGAGGAACGCGATGCAGTCCTTCAACACGACGTTCGTCGCCATGTGCTGGCGGCGGGTCGCCATCGAGCGCATGAAGACGCGCTTCGATCGCAGCGAGTTCATGCGGATGCGGTCGCCCAGCAGCGCGCCGCCGGTGCGGCGACGGGTCGGGTCGACGGAGATCACGGCGATGCGCATCTCCGGGAAATTCGCGAGGAAGCGGTTCAGCAGTTCGTCGGTCACCGACGACTTGCCGGCGCCACCGGTGCCGGTGATGCCGACGACCGGCGTCTTGCCGCCGGCGAGCTGCCATTCCTTGCGCAGGTGGACGAGTTCGGATTCGTCGAGGGCGCTTTCCTCGATCGCGCTGAGCATGCGGCCGATCTCGATTTCGTCGTCGAAGCCGACGCGGTGCGGCTTCTCGACCGGCCGGCGGGCCGCGCCGGCGCGGCGCACCACGTCCTCGATCATCGCGACCAGGCCCATGTGCATGCCGTCGTTCGGGTGGTAGATGCGCTCCACACCGTAGGCCTGCAGTTCGCGGATCTCCTCCGGCGTGATGGTGCCGCCGCCGCCGCCGAAGACCTTGACGTGGCCGGCGCCGCGTTCCTTCAGCATGTCGACCATGTACTTGAAGTATTCGACGTGGCCGCCCTGGTAGCTGGACAGCGCGATGGCGTCGGCGTCTTCCTGCAGCGCGGCGCGGACCACGTCCTCGACGCTGCGGTTGTGGCCGAGGTGGATGACCTCCGCGCCCTGCGCCTGGATCAAGCGACGCATGATGTTGATCGCGGCGTCGTGGCCGTCGAACAGGCTGGCCGCGGTGACGAAGCGCAGCGGCGCGGCGTCGGTGCGGGAGGCGGGGTCGTGCCCTTCGGCGGTGTGGGCGGCTGGCGTGCTCATGCGCGCTCCGTGCAGGTGACGAGAGATGCGCCATTCTAGCGTGCCGGTCCAGGCCGGCCCCATGCCGACGGTTCCGCCGCGCCGAGGTCGCCTTGCCCCCGGCCGGCGGCGGCATGGATACTGCCGCGCATGGTTCGGGCACGAGGTGGCGGATGGCGGCGATGACGATGCGGCGGGCGCTGCGGATCCTCGGCTGGGGCGCGTTCTCGCTGGCCTCGCTGACGTTCAGCGGGCTGCTGCTGGCCGACCACCTGACCCCGCCCGCCACCGGCAAGCCGTCGGTCGCGCTCGCGCCGCAGCCCGGCGCCACCGCGCTCGACCGAGAACTCGCGCCGCTGCTGGGGGCGCATCCCGGCCAGACCGGGGCGCTGCTGGTCAACGACGGCGTGGACGCCTTCGCCGCGCGCGCGCTGTCGGCGCAGCGCGCCGGGCGCAGCCTCGACCTGCAGTACTACATCTGGCACGACGACCTGGCCGGGCGGCTGCTGGCGCGAGAGGTGTGGCGCGCGGCCGAACGCGGCGTGCGCGTGCGCCTGCTGCTCGACGACATGAACGCGAAGGACCTGGACGGGAAGCTGCTGCTGCTCGACGGCCATCCCAACGTCGAGATCCGCCTCTACAACCCGTTCCGCAACCGCACCGGGCTGGCGCGCGTCGTCGAGCTGGCGCAGCGCTTCGTCAGCGTCAACCACCGCATGCACAACAAGGCGTGGATCGCCGACAACCGCGTGGCGGTGGTGGGCGGGCGCAACATCGGCGTGGAGTATTTCGGCGCCGGCGAGGACGTGAACTTCCGCGACCTCGACATGGTGCTGTTCGGCCCCGCGGTGCAGGAGGCCAGCGCCATCTTCGACCGCTACTGGAACAGCCCGGCGGTGGTGCCGCTGGCGGCGCTGGCCGAAGAACCGAAGGCCGGCTTCGGCAGTCTGGCGCAGCAGATCGAAGCCGAGGCCGCCGGACCGGACGCGAAGCGCTACATGCGCCGGCTGCAGGGCTCGTCGCGGGTGCAGGACTACGCGCGCCAGCAGCTGGTGCCGTTCTGGAGCCGCAGCCTGCACCTGCAGGCCGATCCGCCGTTGAAAGGGCGCGACGACGCGACCGGCGACTGGCTGGTGGGGCGCATCGCCCGCGACATCGCCGGCGCCAAGCGCGAGGCGCTGCTGATCTCGCCCTACTTCGTGCCCGGCGACGACGGCGCGACCGCGCTCGTCGGCATGGCGCGCAGCGGCAAGGCGATCGGCGTGATCACCAATTCGCTGGCGGCGAACGACGTGCCCGCGGTGTACGGCGGCTACCGCAACTACCGCGAGGACCTGCTGCGCGGCGGCGTGGACATCTACGAGATCCGCGCGCACGGCGGCGCCGGCGGCAGCGGCAATCCCTTCGGCAGCAGCGGCGCCAGCCTGCATACCAAGGCGTACGTGATCGACGGCAGGCGCGGCTTCATCGGCTCGTTCAACATGGACGCGCGCTCGGCCTACCTCAACACCGAAATGGGCGTGCTGTTCGACGACCCCGGGCTGGCGGACGCGCTGCGCCAGGAATACCTGCGCCTGTCCGGGCCGAAGACGAGCTAGCGGGTCACGGGGGGCGAGGACGGCGACACCCGCTGGATCGATCGCACGCATCGCCCGCCGCTGGTCCTCGCGGTGCCGCCGGACACGACGACGTCGCAGCGCGTGCTCGCGCGCGTGGTGTCGTGGCTGCCGGTGGAGTCGCAGCTGTGAGCGCAGCGGATTCGCTCGACGCCCTGCAGCGCGCCGCCGAATCCGGTGGCGCCGACGACGCGCTGCGGCTGGCGATGGCGCTGATCGATGCGCAGCGCATGCCCGAGGCGCAGGCATGGCTGCTGCGCGCGGCCGAGGCCGGCCAGCCGCACGCGCAGATCGAGTACGCGCGCATGCGCCTGTACGGCATGGCCGGCGCGCCCGCACCCGAGGCGGCGGCGCAGTGGCTGCTGCGCGCCGAGCAGGCCGGACATCCGGCCGCGAGCGAACTGCTGGCGAACATCGCGATCGGCGGCGCCGTGGTGCCGCGCGACGGCCGCATCAACGAACGCATCCTGCGCGCGGTGCAGGCGGAGTTCCCGCCGGCGCTGCTGACCGCGGCGCTGCATTTCGGGCGCAAGGCGCATCCCGACGACCAGGCGCTGTGCGTGCAGCTGCTGCAGCGCGCCGCCGCCCGCGGCAGCGCGGTCGCCGCGGCGCTGTACGCGGAACGGCTGGCGCACGGCGAAGGCTGCGAGGCCGATGCCGCCGCCGCGGCCGACCTGTGGACGCAGCTCGAAGCGAACGGCGTGCATCGCCTGCCCGGTTTCACTTTGCCGCCGCCGGAAGCCGCGACCGGTGCGCCGCGCCAGCTGTCGCTTGAAGATGCGCTGCAGCCGCCGCAGGCGCAGCCGCTGAGCGCGGCGCCGCGGGTGGCGGTGATCGATCGCCTGTTCTCCGCCGACGAATGCCGGCTGTTCATCGCCAGCGCGCAGCCGCACCTGCATGCGTCGCAGACCGCCGACCCGGTCACCGGCATCCCGCACACGCTGCAGCTGCGCACCAGCAGCGAGACCTGCTTCGACCCGCTGCTGGAGAACAGTGCGCTGCGCCTCGCGCAGCTGCGCATGGCCGCGGCGGCGGGCATCGACCTGCCGAACGCCGAGCAGCTCACCGTGCTGCGCTACGCGCCGGGCCAGGAATACCGGCCGCATCGCGACTACCTGCCTGCGGGGACGATCCAGATGGATCGCCCGCATGCCGGCAATCGCGCACGCACGGTGATCGTCTACCTCAACGCGGTCGAGGCCGGCGGCGCCACCGAATTCCCGGTGCCCGGCCAGCGCGTCGAGCCGCTGCCGGGACGCGCGGTGGTGTTCGACAACCTGCACGCCGACGGCTCGCCGGATCTGGATTCGCTGCACGCCGGCACGCCGGTGGAGCGCGGCGAGAAATGGCTGGCGACGCTGTGGATTCGCCAGGGGCGCTACCGCGCCTTCTGACGGCCAGGACCTGAGGCGTCCCCACATATTTTCGTGACATCCTCGGTCATTCACGTCGCGACGACATTCGTGATCCGGTTCTGGTCTTGATCTGCCGGGGCCCCTGGTCGCGACGGGCTTCGCGGATCAGGCCCGCAGGGCGCGCGGCAGGAGGCCGCGCGTTTTTCGACCAGCACAGGGAGGTGCTGTCGAAAAACCCCGCGAAGCACGTGCACCCGACGCGCAGCGTCGGGCGCGACCGACGGGGTGTGCTTTCTTTTGGTGACCTTTTCTTTGCACAAGCAAAGAAAAGTCACTCGCTCGCGGCAGCGAGCGAAACCAAAGGCCAGGCAGACGTGCTCGCTATATGCCTTCATCTGGAATGATGCGGTCGTCGATGAAGCAGGTCCCTCGCCTTTGGCTCGGGATGACACGACATGGGACGACATCATCCAACCCGATGATCGGTCGGCACAAAAAGTGCGGATACTCAGGCCACAACCCGGCCCGGCGTCAGCGCGTGATCACTTCGCGATGCATCGGCGCGAGCAGCGCCAGCAAGCGGTTCTGGGCACGGAACGGGATGCCGCGGCGCTGCATCGCGATCTGCAGATCCTCGACCAGCGCGTTGAAGTCGGCGCGGTCGATGGCGAAGCCCGCGTGGGTCTCGCGCATGTCGCGGCCGCTGTAGGCGCAGCCGCCGCCGAGGATCGCGCAGAACTGCTCGGCCAGCTGGCGCTTGACCCGCGCATGGTCGACCTTCTCGAAGAACGGGCGCGTGCGCGGATCGGCGAGCAGGATCGTCATGAAGTCGTCCATCAGCGCGGTCATGCCGGCCTCGCCGCCGAACTGCGCGTAGACGCCGGCGAGTTCGGGATGGGCGGGCGCGGGATCGGACACGGCGGTGTCCGCGGCCGGGACGGGGAAGACGGGCATCGCGGCGGACAGCGCGAGGACGAGCAACGAACGGGACAGGCGCATGGGGATCTCCGGATTCAGAAGCCGACCTGCAGCGAGGCGTAGACGCCGCGCTGGCTGTCGCGGATGACGATGTTGCCGAGGTCGAGGTAGGCCACGGTCAGCGCGACGTGGCGATTGGGCGTCCAGGCGACGAACACGTCCCAGGCGTCGTCCTCGTGGGCGATGCGCAGGTTGTCGGGCTTGGTGCGGTATTCGGCGCCGACCGCGAGCCGGCGGTCGAGCAGGTAGGCGACGGAGCCCTCGAACTGCGCGGAGCGGCCGTCCTTGCGGTCGCCGCCGAAGCCGAGGATGCCGAACTGGTTCGCCTCGGTGAAGCGCACGGTGCCGTTGAGCAGCAGGCTCTTGTCGAGGTAGAGCTTGGTGGCGCTGACGTAGAGATCGGTGCCGGTATCGTCGCGCGCGCCGATCGCCCGCAGCAGCGCGCCGCGATCGTTGCGCTTGCGCTGCACGCCGACCGCGACCTGCGGCAGCCAGCGGTCCTGTTCGAGGATGGCGTCGCCGAACAGCTTCACCTTCACGCCGAGCGTGTCCTGCGCGATCGCGTATCCGCGCCCCAGCCCGAGCGCGGCGCCGACGTCGCGGGTGTCGAAGCGCTGGCGCGAGACGCTCAGTTCGACGCGATCGTGGACGCCGAGCAGCGCGCCGTAGCTTTCGAGGCCGTAGTCGGAGACGTCGACGCGGGTGTAGAACGCGTTGGCGCCGAACTGGCCGCGTTCGCCGTAGCCGCCGATCAGCGCCCATGGCGTCAGGCCGCCGCCGGCCACGCCTTCGACCTGGCTGACGCCGGCGGTGAGCAGCAGCTTGCCGCCGGTGGACGGATTGGCGGGTTCGACGACCTTGGGTTCCTCGCCCTGGTCGAGATCGGACAGTTCCTGCGCCGACGCGGCGGCGCCGAAGAGGGAGGACGCGAGCGCGCAGGCGAGCGCCAGGCGGCGCGCGGAGGGCGGATGGAAGGCAATGGACATGAGGGAGGCTCGAAGGCAGGGTCGGAGCGGCGGCAGCGTGCCGCCGCCGGCGGAGTCAGGGTTTCGTGGATGCGGCGGAGACCCGCGCGCAGAGTCGGTTGAATGCATCCGTCAACCGCGCCACCCCGCCGTTTCCGACGACCGGGGCCCGCACGTGCAGGTCGCCGCTGTCCGCCGCGTAGGTCGCGACCCGCAGCAGCGCGTCCATCGGCGACCACCATCGCAGCCGGAACCAGGCCATCGCCGCGAACAGCGCCAGCAGCGCGAGACCGGCGCCGGCGAGCAGCGGCAGCCGCGCGGCGTCGCGCACGGTATTGCCGGGCCGCGGCGAGGACAGCAGCAGGACGCGCGCCTGCGCATCGCCGAAGAGCGGAACCGAGACCGCGGCACGCCGCACGCCGCCGATCGTCAGCTCGACGGGCGCTGTCGCCTTCGCGGCGGCGACGGCCTGCGCGCCGGCATCGCCGCCGGCAGGCAGCGTCGAGGCCGCGACGCGTCCCTTGCCGGCCACGTCGGCCAGCAGCACGGCATCGATGCCGGCATCGGGCCCGGCCGTTTCGGCGATGGCCCTGGCGAAGCCCGCGTCCAGCGGCGAAGCGACCAGCAGGTAGATCTCGCTGAAACCGTATTCGGCCAGCGGCAGGATCTGCATCTCCATCAGGCGCGGGCCTTCGACGAGGATGCCGTTGCGCGCCGTCTTGCCCTCGCGCACCTGGCGGAACAGCGGCGAGTCGGCGTAGGAGAACTGGCCGGCGAGCCGATCGGTCGAGACCAGCACGTGGCCGTCTTCGCCGAGGATCGCGACCAGCGCGAGCCCGAGCTGTCCGCGGCGCTCTTCCAGCAGGTCGCCGACCGAGGTGTAGTCGGGCTCGGTGCCCGGCAGCACGCTGTCCAGCGCCTGCGCGATGTAGCCGGTCACGGCCTGGTTGCCGGCGATCATCTGCGCACGCAGCGCGGTCTCGCGCGCGTACTGCCGCTCGATCGCGCGATGCGCCGTCCGCAGTTCGCGCAGCTGTTCGCCTTCCAGCGCACGCGCCAGCCGCGCGTCGTGCCAGGCGACGATGCCCGCGGCCAGCGCGATCGCGGCGGCCACGAGGCCGACGGCGAGGACCCTCTGTCGGGATGCGGCGCTCATCGGCCGTGGCCCTCGTGGCGATCGGTGGAGAGCGGCGGCTTGGTCGCGACGATGCGCTGCGCGGGCACTTTCGCCGGCGCGTCGACGGCGACGCTGACCGGTGCGCCGCGCGGATGCCAGAACACCAGCGTGCCCGGGCCGTCCGGCACGTCGGGGATGCGGAAGCGGCCGTCGCGGCCGGGGCGCGCGAAGTACGGCGTCGCCAGCACCAGCACGTTGGCGCGCATCGCCTGGTGCACGCTGCAGTTCACCAGCACCAGCCCGGGACGCGCGAACACGTGCTGCCGGTTCTGGCCGGGCCCGTAGAACCCGAAATCGAAGCCGTTGGTCGGGCTGCGCGAATACACGTTGTGCAGGATCGTGTCGGCATTCGGGAACGCCACGGTGCTGCCGACCGGCACGACCAGCACCGCGGGCGAGAAGCCCTTGCTGCGCGTGACCACCGAGAAGCGGCCGGGCTTCGGCGTCGGCGCACCGGCCTTCGGCAGGAAATAGACGACGCCGTCGGACACCTCGTCCGCCTCCACCGCCTGCTGCGCCCCGGGCGCCAGTTCGAGCTGGCCCTCGAGGGTGCCCGCTCCATCGCGATCGGCGGCGACCGCCTGCGATGCGCCCATCGACATCCATGTCGACAGCAGCAGCGCCGCCATCTCCATGCGAAACGCCCGATCCGTTCTCATCCCGTGTGATCCCCCGTGTGTGGTGCGCGACGCATTCGGCGGTCGCACGGGACTGCTACGGGGATGCAGGCGATCCGGATGCAGGCGCCCGGAAATCGGCGGGATCGGGCGATCCGCGCGGCGCGTCCGGCACGCAGCGCCCGCTGCATACGATTCCATTAAACTACGCCGCCCGCGACCGGCGACGGCCGCACCCCCAAGCCGCTGACACCAGCCAATTCAACGACTTGCAACATACTTCGGCGTATCCACACCGATCCACGCCGGCGCAACGGAGCTTCCGATGATCTTCGAACACATCGAAAACAACGGCCACGAGCAGGTCGTCTTCTGCCACAACAAGGACGCGGGCCTGAAGGCCATCATCGCGATCCACAACACCGTGCTCGGCCCCGCCCTCGGCGGCCTGCGCATGTGGCCGTACAAGACCGAGCAGGACGCGCTGAACGACGTGCTCCGCCTCTCGCGCGGCATGACCTACAAGAACGCGGTGGCCGGCCTGAACATCGGCGGCGGCAAGGCGGTGATCATCGGCGATCCGTCGAAGGACAAGTCCGAGGCGCTGTTCCGCGCGTTCGGCAAGTTCGTCGATTCGCTGGGCGGCCGCTACATCACCGCCGAGGACGTCGGCATCGACGTCAACGACATGGAATACGTGTACCGCGAGACCGAGTACGTCACCGGCGTGCACCAGGTCCACGGCGGTTCGGGCGACCCCTCGCCGTTCACCGCCTACGGCACTCTGCAGGGCCTGATGGCCACGCTCAACAAGAAGTACGGCGACGAGGAAGTCGGCCGCCACAGCTACGCGGTGCAGGGCCTGGGCCACGTCGGCATGGAGTTCGTGAAGCTGCTCAAGGAGCGCGGCGCGAAGATCTTCGTCACCGACATCAACAAGGACCTGATCGCGCACGCGGTCGAGGAATACGGCGTCGAGGCCGTGGCCCCGGACGAGATCTACGACGTCCCGGCCGACGTGTACTCGCCGTGCGCGCTGGGCGGCACGGTCAACGAGCACACGCTGCCGCGCCTGAAGGCCAAGATCATCTGCGGCGCCGCGAACAACCAGCTCGCCAACAACGCGATCGGCGACGAAGTCATGAAGCGCGGCATCGTCTACGCGCCGGACTACGCCGTGAACGCCGGCGGCGTGATGAACGTGTCGCTGGAGATCGACGGCTACAACCGCGAGCGCGCGATGCGCATGATGCGCACGATCTACCACAACCTCGCGCGCATCTACGAGATCTCCGACCGCGACGGCATCCCGACCTACCGCGCCGCCGACCGCCTCGCCGAGGAGCGCATCGCCGCGATCGGCAAATTGAAATTGCCCATGGGCCGCACCGCGCCGCGTTTCCTGGGCCGCATGCGCGGGCATTGATCCAGGCTGCGCCTGGATCAACCCAAATTTGCCTCGCACATTTGGGCCCCGCTATGTTCTCCCGATTCCCCCGCCGCT
>JBQCJG010000181.1:0-5121 GCA_051952955.1 Lysobacteraceae bacterium
GGGGGGGGCCTGGCCGGGCCGGCGGGCCGCGCGGGTGGGGGAGCGCCGGCCCCCGGGAGGGGCGCGGGGTCGGGGGCCCGGCCCGTGGCGGGGGGGGCCCACGACGCGATCCTTTCTTTCCTCCCTCCTTCCCCCTTCCCGCGAGGACACGGCCATGCTCGATGCCGATCTGAAAGCCCAGTTGCAGGCCTATCTCCAGAAGCTCGTGCGCCCGGTCGAACTGGTCGCCGCGCTCGACGACGGCGAGAAATCGCGCGAGCTGCGCGAACTGCTGGTCGAACTCACGCAGTTGTCGCCCCAGGTCACGCTGCGCGAAGCGCGCGAGCCCGGCGACCGCGTGCCGTCGTTCGCCATCACGAGCCCCGGCCAGTCGATCGCGCTGCGCTTCGCCGGCATCCCGATGGGCCACGAATTCACGTCGCTGGTGCTGGCGCTGCTGCAGGTCGGCGGGCATCCGTCCAAGCTGGCGCAGGACGTGATCGACCGCATCCGCGACCTCGAAGGCACCGGCCCCGACAGCGCGCTGCGCTTCGAGACCTATTTCTCGCTGAGCTGCCAGAGCTGCCCCGACGTGGTGCAGGCGCTGAACCTGATGGCGGTGCTGAATCCGCGCATCGAGCACATCGCGATCGACGGCGCGCTGTTCCAGGCAGAGGTCGAGGCGCGCGAAGTGCTGTCCGTGCCGGCGATCTTCCTCAATGGCGAAAGCTTCGGCGCCGGGCGCATGGGCGTGGAGGAAATCCTCGCGAAGCTCGACACCGGCGCGCAGGCGCGCGAAGCCGAGAAACTGGCGGCGAAGGCGCCGTTCGACATGCTGATCGTCGGCGGCGGCCCGGCCGGCGCCGCGGCGGCGATCTACGCCGCGCGCAAGGGCATCCGCACCGGTCTGGCCGCGGAACGCTTCGGCGGCCAGGTGCTGGACACGATGGCGATCGAGAACTTCGTCTCGGTGCCCGAGACCGAAGGTCCGAAGCTCGCGGCCGCGATGGAGCGGCACGTGCGCGAGTACGACGTCGACGTGATGCATCTGCAGCGCGCCGAACAGCTGCGCCCCGCGGGCGCCGACGGCCTGATCGAAGTGCAGCTGGCCAGCGGCGCGACGCTCAGGTCGAAGACCGTGATCCTGTCCACCGGCGCGCGCTGGCGGCAGATGAACGTGCCCGGCGAGCAGGAATACCGCAACAAGGGCGTGGCCTACTGCCCGCACTGCGACGGCCCGCTGTTCAAGGGCAAGCGCGTGGCGGTGATCGGCGGCGGCAACTCGGGCGTGGAGGCGGCGATCGACCTCGCCGGCATCGTCGCCCACGTCACCCTGATCGAGTTCGACGGCAAGCTGCGCGCCGACGAAGTCCTGCAGCGCAAGCTGCGCAGCCTGCCGAACGTCGACGTCGTCGTCTCGGCGCAGACCACCGAGGTGCAGGGCGACGGCCGCCGGGTCACCGGCCTGGTGTACCAGGACCGCGCGACGAAGGCGTCGCACCTGCTGGCGCTGGACGGCGTGTTCGTGCAGATCGGCCTGCTGCCCAACACCGAGTGGCTGAAGGGCACGGTCGCGCTGTCGCCGCGCGGCGAGATCGTGGTCGACGACCGCGGCCAGACCTCGTTGCCAGGCGTGTTCGCCGCCGGCGACGCGACCACGGTGCCGTACAAGCAGATCGTCATCGCGATGAGCGAAGGCGCGAAGGCGGCGCTGGGCGCGTTCGACCACCTGATCCGCAGCTCGGCGCCCGCCGAAGGCGTCGCCGTACAGGCTGCATGACCGGCCGCGCATGGCCGTGAATGCCGTTCGCTGCATGAATCCGGCTGGCCGTTTCCGAGGATCGATCGAGCTGCGAAGCGAAACCTGTCAGATGAGACAGGCAGCGTGAATCGTCCCATTCGCCGCATTTCGCGCTAAGTTCTCCCGCAATCGTTGCGACATGCCGCCAACGTCGTCGTGATGGGCCGTCCATCGCGACGACGCGGCGGCCCGGCGCTGCAATGCCTACGGACGGCTCGGGAGCCTCGCCATGAACCTGCGCGATCTGAAATACCTCGTCGCCCTCGCCGACCACAGGCACTTCGGTCGCGCGGCCGCGGCCTGTTTCGTCAGCCAGCCCACGCTGTCGACCCAGATCCGCAAGCTGGAAGAGGAACTGGGGGTCGCGCTGGTGGAACGCGCGCCGCGGCGCGTGATGCTGACGCCGGCCGGCCGCGATGCGGCGGAACGCGCGCGGCGGATCGTCGCCGACGTGGAGGAGATGCGCGAGGCGGCGCGCCGCAGCCGCAATCCGGAAGCCGGCACCGTCCGCCTGGGCATCTTCCCCACGCTCGGCCCCTATCTGCTGCCGCACGTGGTGCCGGGCGTGCGCGAACGCTTCCCGGACCTCGAATTGCTGCTGTTCGAGGAAAAGACCGAGACCATCCTGCGCCAGCTGCGCGAGGGCCGGCTCGACGCCGGGGTGCTGGCGCTGCCGCTGCACGACGACCAGTTGCACCTGGAGTTCCTGTTCGAGGAACCGTTCGTGCTGGCGGTTCCGCACGCCCATGCCTTGGCGTCGATGGATTCGCTGACGATGAGCGATCTCGCCGACCAGAGCCTGCTGCTGCTGGAGGACGGGCACTGCCTGCGCGATCAGGCGCTGGATGTGTGCCACCTGGCGGGCGCCCACGAGAAATCGGGCTTCCGCGCGACGTCGCTGGAGACGCTGCGGCAGATGGTGGCGGCCAACGTCGGCATCACCCTGCTGCCGGTGCTGGCGGTGAAGCCGCCGGTGGCGCCGTCGCGCGAAGTGCGGCTCGTGCCGTTCCGCGCGCCGGCACCGAGCCGCCGCATCGCGCTGGTGTGGCGCCGCAGTTCGGCGATGTCGGAGTTCCTGACCCGCTTCGCTGCGGTCTTCCGCGAATTGCCCCCCGCACTGCTGTCGACGGCGGACCTGCCCGGCCCCTGATGCGATCGCGGTGACGGTGCGGCCGACGCCGCACCGACGGACAGCGACGCGAAGATCGCCGGCACCGCATCGGCGTATGCTCGCGGCGGGACGCGCACCGCGCGTCGCCGCAGACCGGAGCACGCCGCATGGACCTGAAAGGGTCGAAGACCGAACAACACCTGCGCGACGCCTTCGCCGGCGAGTCGCAGGCCAATCGCCGCTATCTCTATTTCGCACTGAAGGCCGACGTTGAAGGCCGCAGCGACATCGCCGCGGTGTTCCGCTCCACCGCCGAGGGCGAGACCGGCCACGCACACGGGCATCTGGAGTACCTCGAGCAGTGCGGCGACCCGGTCACCGGCCTGCCCTTCGGCGCCACCGCGGACAATCTCAGGTCGGCCATCGCCGGCGAGACGCACGAGTACGCCGACCTCTACCCGGGCATGGCGAAGACCGCGCGCGAGGAAGGTTTCGACGAGATCGCCGACTGGTTCGAGACGCTGGCCAAGGCCGAACGCTCGCACGCCAATCGCTTCCGCAAGGCGCTGGACGAACTCGACGCCGCGCCACCGACACCATGACCGCCCTGACCCGCGCCGACCTGTTCACGCTGGAGGCCTACGCCATCGAACGGCCGGCGTTCCGCGCCCGCGTGCTCGCGCACAAGCGCGCGCGCCGGGTCGCGCTGGGCGCGCACGCGACGCTGCTGTTCGAGGATCGCCTGACCGTGCAGTACCAGGTGCAGGAAATGCTGCGGATCGAGCGCATCTTCGAGCCGGCGGCGATCCAGGCGGAGCTGGATGCGTACACGCCGCTGATCCCCGGCGGCCGCGACCTGCGCGCCACGCTGCTGCTGGAATATCCCGATGCCGCGCAGCGCCGGGCCGCGCTGGCGTCGCTGGGCGGGATCGAACGCGCGGTCTACGCCGAGGTCGACGGCCACGGCCGCGCGATCGCCCATGCCGACGAGGACCGCACGCGCGACGACGACGCGCGGACGTCGGCGGTGCACGTCCTGCGTTTCGTCTTCTCGCCGGCGCAGATCGCCGCGCTGCGCGCGGGCGCGATGCTGGTCTTCGGCATCGACGACGCGCGGATGCCGGTGCGGGTCGAGGCCGCCCCGGAGACGCATGCCGCGCTGCGGGCGGATTTCGCATGAGCCGGCGACGCCTCGCCTGGCTGGCGGCCGCGGCGGCAGTGGCCTACGTCGTGGCCTACGCCGGCTACCGGCAGACGCATGCCGAACGCTGGCCGCAGGACGGGCGGACCTACGTGCTGTTCGGCTCGCGGGCGAGCTACCTGACCTCCCGGCCGCTGAGCCATCTGGATCAGGCGCTCGCCGGCACCGGCGCGCACCCGGGGCCGCATCGCTGAACCCGCCGCGGGTACACTGACGCCGGTTCGCCGGGGGCTCGTCGCATGTTGCGCTGGTTGCTGATCTTCATCGTCGTCGCGGCCGCGGCCTGGTGGCTGGCGACGCCGTCGCGGCCGCCGGCGTCTGCCTACACCGGATCGTCCACGCCGACGCTCATCGCCAGCAACTGCACGCTGCCGACGCAGCTGGCCGGCGACGACGGCGCGGTGCAGACCGACACGCCGTCCGGCATGGCGCCGTTCCCGCTGGAAGGCGCGAAGGCGCAGCCGCTGGCCGGCTTCAGCGTGGCCGCCCGCGTGCTGTCGCGCGAGGAGTACCGCATGGGCCGCGAGGCCGATTTCTCGCCGGTCGACCTCGCCCTGGGCTGGGGACCGATGCGCGACGACGCGGTGCTGTCGCGGCTGGACATCTCGCAGTCCGGCCGCTGGTACCACTACGCGTGGAGCGGCGATCCGCCGCTGCCGGTGGACCAGATCGCGCGCAACAGCGCGAACATGCACATGATCCCGTCGGGGGCGTCGGTGGCGGCCGCGCTGGAGAAGATCGACGCCGGCGACCGCGTGCGCATCGACGGCTGGCTGGTCGAGGTGGACGCGCCCGATGGCTGGCACTGGCGCAGTTCGCTCACCCGCGACGACACCGGCGGCGGTGCCTGCGAAGTGATCTACGTCTGCGCCGTGCGGAAGTTCTGATCACTGCGTTTGCGCCTGTCGATGGTGCGGCCGTTGGTAGAGCGGGGGGGCGGGGCCGGGGGGGGGTGGTGGAGGGGGGGTGAAACGCGGGTGCACCCGCGGGGTCGCCGCCGCGGGTGGACGCCACCACACGGGCGGGGGG
>JBQCJG010000182.1:0-11685 GCA_051952955.1 Lysobacteraceae bacterium
CCGTGGTACAGGTTGTGGGTCAGGTGGTCGATGAAGGTCAGCCCGAAGCCCTTGGGCATCAGCTCCACGCCGGGAAGGTATTCGTAGTCGGGATCGTGGATGGTGCCCTGGTCGTCGTAGCGGTCGACGATGTAGAGCATGCAGCCGCCGATGCCCTCGATCACCGGCGCGGCGACAGCCTTGGTCAGTTCCTTGTGGGTGATCGGCGTGGCGCCGTTCTTCAGCGCCTGCACGCGCACCCACTCGGCGAGCTTGTTGACGCGGATCGCGAAGCCGCAGGCGCAGGGACCGTGCTGGGCGGCGAAATCGGCGGCGAAGGAATCGGGATCCTCGTTCACCAGGAACGTGCAGTCGCCCTGGCGGTAGGTGGTGATCGGGCGGGTCTTGTGGCGCGCGACCGGGACGAAGCCCAGCTTGCGGAAATAGTCGTGCAGCGCGGGGGCCTGCCCCGCGGGCGCGGCGAATTCGACGAACTCGAAGCCGTCGATGCCCATCGGGTTCTCGAAGGTGACGATCGACATGCCGGGATCGGGCTGTGCATTCATGGCGGGCTTCCTGAGGCGGACGAGACGAAGCGCGACCGCGCTTGCGGCGACCGCGTGCCGCGAATATAGTTTCAGATGAAACTATATGCAAGGGACGCCATGGGCACCGACGACGACGCCCCGCACGCGCAGCTCGACCTCGAACATTTCCTGCCCTACCGGTTGAGCGTGGTCAGCAACCGCATCAGCCAGCACATCGCCGAGATCTACATGGCGCGCTTCGGCATCGGCATCACCGAGTGGCGCGTGATCGCGGTGCTGGGGCGCGAGCCGGGGCTGTCGGCGAACGGCGTCGCCGAACGCACGGCGATGGACAAGGTCGCGGTCAGCCGCGCGCTGGCGCGGATGCTGGAGCGCGGACTGGTGCAGCGCGACACGCACGGCGACGACCGCCGCCGTTCCGTGCTGGAACTCAGCGCCGCCGGCTACGGCATCTACGACGAGGTGGCGCCGCTGGCGCTGGCGCGCGAGCGCGCGCTGCTGGCGCACTTCGCCGAGGGCGAGAAGGCACAGCTGGAGGCGCTGCTGGAGAAACTGGCGCGCGGCCTGCGCGACCTCGACGCGGCCTGAGCCGCGTCAGTGCAGCCAGCCGCGCCGGGTCGCGCGGCCGGCGAACCACAGCAGGAACGACGCGCCGGCGATCACCAGCGCCGGCATGATCAGCGCGCGCGGACCGTAGGCGACGTAGGCCTTCGCGATCAGCACCACGTACGTCATCTGCGCGAGCACGCCGAGCAGCGACAGCAGCAGCACCAGCGGCGCCCAGCGGCTGCGCACGAGCAGCAGCAGGCAGCCGGCGACGCCGCCGAACACCGCGAACGCGTAGGCGACCGTGACCCAGCCGGGGATCGCGGCGTAGGCCGCACGCTCGCCCGGCGGCAGCGCCGCCAGCGCTTCGGGCGTCATCGTGGCCTGCGCGATGTAGGCCATCACGCCCATCAGGTTCCAGGCCAGCATCAGGATCGCGACGATCCAGTACGTCGCCGATGGCCGGTTCGCAGCTTGCATCGCGGATCTCCCCTGCTTCGGGCCCCACGGCCCATGGACGACACCCCTCGATCCTTCGCCCACCCCGCACCGGCCTCCCGCCGGCACCCCTCACGGGAAAACGGGCCCGCGCATGCACGGACCCGTTTCGTTGCACCTCGCCGCCCGGCAGGCCGGGCGCGACCCCAGCTTACGTCACGCCGTGCATCAGCGTGTTGACCAGGCCGCCGATCAGGAACAGCAGCACGCCGGCACCGGCGAGGATGAAGAAGCCCATCGTGTAGGCCTCCAGCGCCGAACCGGTGGTCATGCCGCCCTCGCCGCTGGCGTGGCCGGCGAAGATGCCCGCGAGGTTGTTGCCGATCGCGATCGACAGGAACCATGCGCCCATCGCGAAACCGGCGAGGCGCGGCGGCGCCAGCTTGGTGACCATCGACAGGCCGATCGGCGACAGGCACAGCTCGCCGACGGACTGGATCCAGTACACCGCGAACAGCGTCCAGAACGGGATCTTGCCGTCCGGGCCGATCAGCTTGGTCAGCGCGAACATCAGCAGCAGGAAGGCCAGGCCGTTGAAGATCAGGCCGAGGCTGAACTTGCGCGGGATCGACGGGTTGGCGCGGCCCATCTTCACCCAGATCCACGCGATGATCGGCGCCAGGGTGATGATCGCCACCGAGTTCACGCTCTGGAACCAGGACACCGGGAACGCCGGCTCGCCGGCGAAGGTGTTGAACAGCCCGTGCAGGCCGATGTCGCGGTTGACGATCTTCTCGGCGAGGAAGTTGAACGAGCTGCCGGCCTGTTCGAAGAAGCACCAGAAGAAGACGTTGAAGGCGAGGATGATCAGCATCGCGATCACCTTGTCGCGCGGCACGCTGCCTTCGCGGATGCCTTCGACCAGCAGCATGATGGCCGGGCCGACCAGCAGCGCCATCAGGATGTACTGCAGCACCGTGGCGTCGATGGTCAGCAGCGCGTAGAACACCGGGATCGCGGCGGCGGCGCCGATGGCCACGAGCGCGACGCGCTTGAGGCTGGTGGCTTCCGGCGGCGGCAGGCCGATGCCCTTGAGCTGGCTGCGGCCGAACCAGAACCACACCAGGCTGACCAGCATGCCGACGCCGGCGGCGATGAACACCACCTTGTAGGCGGGCATCTCGGCGCCGAAGACCTTCTTCGCCAGGTACTGGGTGATCAGCGGCGCGAGGAACGCACCGAGGTTGATGCCCATGTAGAAGATGGTGAAGCCGGAGTCGCGGCGTTCGTCGCCCTGCAGGTAGAGCTTGCCGACCATCGTCGAGATGATCGGCTTGAACAGGCCGTTGCCGACGATGATGGTGGCGAGGCCCAGCTTGAACACGGTCTCGGTGGGCACCGCCAGCATGAACAGGCCGATGGCCATGATCACCGCGCCCAGCAGGATCGAGCGCTGGTAGCCGATCAGCTTGTCGGCGACGTAGCCGCCGAAGATCGCGCCGGCGTAGACCAGCGCCAGGTAGGCACCGTAGAGCTCGCTGGCCGGCTTCTCGCCGGAGGCATCGCCGCCGTGGAACTGCGCGACGATGTACAGCGTCATCGCCCAGCGGATGCCGTAGAACGCGAAGCGTTCCCAGAACTCGGACATGAAGAGCATCCACAGCGGCCTGGGATGCCCAAGCACCTGCTGGAAGTCGGGAATGACCTGGGTTCGGTCGTCTGGAACGGACGCTCCGCTCATGCGGATCCTCTCTGCTGGCGATGGAAACGGGAATCGGAGCCGCGCCACGGGGCGGGCCGCCGGAGGATGACCGACCGGGTTCCGGGCGTCAAACCGCGGCGCCTGCTGCGCCGCAGCAGAGCGGTCCCCCCGAGCGTGCCGCACGCCCCGGCCCGCGTCCACGCCGCACGGCGGGTCGCCATCGTCGGCACACATCGCGGGCGGGCGGCGACGGCCTCAGCGCGAGCGCAGGTAGCGCGCGTCGTCGAAGCTGGCGCACCACTGCGGCCGGTAGACCAAGACCAGCGCCATCGTCCCGCCGCAGAAGAAGCCTTCGCCGAACATCATCGGCGGCGTGGCCGCGAGGTACGCCGCGAACGCGGGATCCTCCAGCCACGCGGACGCGGACGCCTTCAGCAGGTGCGCCGCGGCGATCGCCAGCGCGCCGCCGAGGAAGCCGCGGATCCACACGTACACCAGCGGGTTCTGCGGCAGCCGCGGTTCGATGAAGCGGCCCACCGCTTCGGTCACCAGCACCGGCACCGCGCCGCAGACCAGGAAATCCGCGGCCCAGCCCTGCCAGTCGCTGCCCATCGCCGTGGCAGCCGTACTCACGAGCGCGAGCGACCACAGCGCGAAGCGCGGGCCGAACATCAGCGTCGCCACCGTGGCGCCGAGGAAATGCAGCTTCACGCCCTGCAGCGCATCGGCGTTGAACCAGCGCATGCCAGCCAGCAGCAGCGTGGCGATCGCCAGCACGCGCACCGCCTCGGTGTCGCCGCGCACCTTGTGCCAGGGCAGGCGTCGCGCCGCCCACGCCAGCGTCGCCGCCGCGCCCGCCCAGGCGAGCCCCTGCGCGACCGGCGGCAGCGGCACGGCGTCCATGCGCGACCCCGCCCTGTGCCCCTAGCGCCCCGGGCCGATCGACGAACGCACATCGAACAGTTCCGGGAAGAAGGTCAGGTCCAGCGCCTGCCTGAGGAAGCCCGCGCCGCTGGATCCGCCGGTGCCGCGCTTGAAGCCGATCACGCGCATCACCGTGCGCAGGTGGCGGAAGCGCCAGATCTGGAACTGCGTCTCCAGGTCGACCAGGTCCTCGCACAGCGCGTATTCGCGCCAGTAGGAGCCGGTGTCCTCGTAGATGTGCTCGAACACCGGCAGCAGCGCGGGATCGGACACGTGCGCCTTCGTCCAGTCGCGTTCGACGTGCGCCGCCGGCACCGCGTGGCCCCAGCGCGCGAGGTAGCGCAGGAATTCGTCGTACAGGCTCGGCGCCTCCAGCACCGCGCGCAGGTGCGTCTGCACGTCGGCGTCGTACTCGAACACCCGCAGCATGTCCGCGTTCTTGTTGCCCATCAGGAACTCGATGGTGCGGTACTGCAGCGACTGGAAGCCCGACGACGGCCCGAGCACGCTGCGGAATTCCATGTATTCCGACGGCGTGAGCGTCTCCAGCACCGACCACATCGAGGTCAATTGCTCCTGCACGCGCTTGCAGCGCGCGGCGACCTTGCCGAACTGCCAGACGCGGTCGTGGCGCAGGTGGTCGACCGCCGCGGTCAGCTCGTGCACCAGCAGCTTCATCCACAGCTCGGCGACCTGGTGCTGAACGATGAACAGCATCTCGTCGTGGTGCGGCGGGTCCGACAGCGGATGCTGCGAGGTCAGCAGGCGATCCAGGTGCAGGTAGCCGGCGTAGGTCATCCGCCCCGCGAGGTCGGTGTGGATGCCCGCCTCGAGCGGACGTTCGTTGCGTTCCAGGGTCATCCGTACAGGGTAGCGCAGGCGCGTATGGACCGCCCGCCGGACCCGGCCAGATCGTTGCCGGGACGGCAACAGTGGCAATGAAAAACCCCCATCGGCTTCGATCCGGCGACGATCGCGCCGGGATCGGGCAAGCTGCATCGCCGCCGCCAGTCATCGGAATGCAATCCACATGCGGGAGGATTTCCGTCACAATTGCCGGCCCCGCGCACAGCCGCGGGTCACATCTGGTATCGGGGGATCACCATGCTTCGTTTCCTGGGCCGCGGAGTTGCGGCCGACTTCTTGCCGCACCTCGTCCGCCGCGGACTGCCGTTGCTGCTGCTCTGCGGCGTCGGTGCACCGGCGCTCGCGCAGAACGTCAGCCTGACCGGCGGCACGTACACGCAGAACTTCGACACGCTGTCGAACACCGCCGGCTCCACCACCAACACGGCCCTGCCGCAGGGCTGGCAGCTGAACGAAGCCGGCGGCGGCGCGCGCGACAACGAGCAGTACGCCGTCGACACGGGCGCCAGCACCACCGGCGACACCTACAGCTACGGCGCCGCCGGCAGCACCGAACGCGCGTTCGGCGCGCGGCGCCGCGGCACGCTGATCCCGACCATCGGCGCCTGCTTCACCAACAACACCGGCACCACGCTGAGCCGCCTCGACATCGCCTACACCGGCGAAGAGTGGCGCCTCGGCACGGCCGCGCGCACCGACACCCTCAGTTTCCAGTACAGCCTCGACGCCACCTCGGTGACGACCGGCACCTGGACCGACGTCGCCGCGCTGAACTTCGTCACCCCCGACACCGCCACCACCGGCGCGAAGAACGGCAACGCCGCCGCCGACCGCACCGCGCTCAGCGCCAGCATCAACAGCCTGGCGATCGCCAACGGCGCGAGCTTCTGCATCCGCTGGGTCGACGCCGACGCCTCGGGTGCGGACGACGGCCTCGCGGTCGACGACTTCTCGCTGACCACCACCGGCTCGGCCACGCCTGCGCTGGCGATCAACGACGTCAGCGCCGCCGAAGGCAACAGTGGCACCACCGCCTTCACCTTCGGCTTCGGCCTGAGCCAGCCGGCCGGCGCCGGCGGCGTGACCATCCAGTACGCCACCGCCAACGGCACCGCGACGGCCGGCAGCGACTACATCGCCGCCAGCGGCACCGTGACCATCCCGCAGGGCGCGACCTCGGCCACCGTCACCATCGACGTGATCGGCGACACCGTGTCGGAGCCGGACGAGACCTTCTTCGTCAACATCGTCTCCGCCACCGGCGCCAACGTGTCCGACGGCCAGGGCCTGGGCACGATCCTCAACGACGACGTCAACGTCGTGCCGATCCACGACATCCAGGGCAACGGCCTGCTGTCGCCGCTCAACGGCGGCGTGGTCGTCACCGAAGGCATCGTCACCGCGCTGAAGTTCAACAACGGCTTCTTCCTGCAGGCGCCCGACGCCGAGGCCGACGCCGACCCGAACACCTCCGAAGGCATCTTCGTCTTCACCTCGACCGCGCCGCCGGTCGCGGCCGCCGTGGGCAACCGCGTGCGCGTCACCGCCACGGTCAGCGAGTTCACGCCGACCAGCAACCTCAACCAGCTGTCGATCACCGAACTGGTGTCGCCGACCGTGGTCGCGCTGTCGACCGGCAACCCGCTGCCGGCGCCGGTCGTGCTGACCACCGCCGACTTCGGCCCCGCGTCCAACCCGGGCACGGCCGAGCGGCTCGAGGGCATGCGCGTCACGCTGGCCAGCGGCCGCGTGGTCGCGCCCACCGACGGCAACATCACCGAGTCCAGCGCCAACGCGAGCACCACCGGCGTGTTCCACGCCGTTCTCGACGGCGTGGCGCGTCCGTTCCGCGAGCCGGGCCTGGACGTGCTCGACCTGTTCCCGGTCCCGGGCGGCAAGACCCCGCCGCGCTTCGACCACAACCCCGAACGCATCATGGTCCGCAGCCGCGGCCAGGTCGGCGCCACCTCGCTCACCCCCGAGGTCGACGCCCAGATCGCCAACATGACCGGCGTGCTCGACTATTTCTCCGGCACGTGGGCGCTGCTGCCCGACGCCGGCTCCGGCACGCTCACCGGCGGCAAGACGCCGACCCCGGTCGCGGATGCGCGCTACGAAGACGTCACCATCTCCAGCTTCAACCTCGAGCGCTTCTTCGACGAGATCAACGACAGCAACGGCGCCGTCACCCTGACCGCCGCCGCGCTCGACAAGCGCCTGACCAAGGCCAGCCTCGCGATCTGCAACTACCTCAAGGCCCCCGACATCCTGGGCCTGGTGGAAGTGGAGAACCTGCGCGTCATCGGCCTGCTGGCCGACCGCATCAACAGCACCTGCCCCAGCGCGCCGGTCTACGTGCCGTACCTGGTGCAGGGCAACGACGTCGGCGGCATCAACGTCGGCTTCCTGGTCAACACGAAGCTGGTCGGCGGCGTGCAGCGCGTCGAGGTGGTCAACGTCACCCAGTACGGCAAGACCACCGTCTTCAACAACCCGGACGGCAGCACGTCGCTGCTCAACGACCGCCCGCCGCTGCTGCTGCGCGCGATCGTGCACCAGGACAACGGCGCCGCCTATCCGGTCACCGTCATCATCAACCACCTGCGTTCGCTGAACGGCCTGGACGACACCACGGCCGGCAGCGGCGGCTGGCCGACCGAAGGCGACCGCGTGCGCAACAAGCGCGGCCAGCAGGCGGTGTTCCTCGCCAACCTGGTCGAATCGCTGCAGCAGGCCAACCCGAACGAGCGCATCGTGCTGCTCGGCGACTTCAACGCCTACCAGTTCAGCGACGGCTACGTCGACGTGCTGGGCATCGTGCGCGGCGACGAAGCGCCGGCCGACCAGGTCATCACCTGGCTGCCCAGCCCGATCACCACCCCGCTGGTCGACGGTTCGCTGTTCACCGCCAACCCGGCCGAGCGTTACTCGTACACGTTCGACGGCAACGCGCAGACGCTGGACCATGCCCTGATCAACGAGGCCATGGTGCTGGACGCCAGCGACATCTCGGTCGAACACGCGCGCATCGACGCCGACTTCAGCGTGCTGAACTACGGCGTGGCCGGCACCCCGACGCGCATCTCCGACCACGACCCGGTGCGCGTGGCGATCACCGTCGCCGCGTTCCGCAGCGCGAACCTCTCGGTCAGCGCCTCGGCCACCCCGGCCAGCCTGCACGTCGGCGGCACCGCGACCTACACGGTCAGCGTCGACAATGCCGGCCCGAACGACGCCGCCTCGGCCTCGGTCGCGCTGGTGTTCAACGCCGTGGTCTCGCCGGTCATCACCGCGCCGGCCGGCTGGACCTGCGCCGCGGCCACCCAGACCGCGACCAGCACCACCGTGACCTGCACCACGCCGTCGCTGGCCAACGGCGACAGCGCCACGTTCACCGCCGACGTCGTCGCCGGCACCGACCTGGCCAACACGGACCTTGTCCTGGATGCGGCGGTCTCGTCGACGACGGCCGATCCGGCCAACGCCGACAACGCCGCCACCGCCAGCGTGCAGGTGATCGCCGAAGCCGACCTGTCGGTCACCGCCACCGGTGCCGGCAACGTCGACGTGGGCGGCACCGCCACGTTCAACGTGAACGTCGCCAATGCCGGCGCCGACGACGCGCAGTTCGCCGGCGTCGCGCTGGTGTTCGACGCGCTGGTCTCGCCGAGCGTCACCGCCCCGGCGGGCTGGACCTGCGCCGCCCCGGTGCAGGACGCCACCACCACGACGGTCACCTGCACCACCTCGGTCTTCGCGAACAGCGCCAGCGCCGGCTTCACCGCCACCGTGCCGGCCACCGCCGCGCTCGGCGGCCAGTCGCTGTCGCTCGCCGCGGCCGTGACCTCGCAGACCACCGATCCGGTGAAGGAGAACAACACCGCCACCGCCATCGTCTCGGTCCGCGCCATCGCCGACCTGGCGGTGACCGCGAGCGCGGCCGCCGCCAGCGTGCCGGCCGGCGGCACGGCGTCGTACACCGTCGCGGTGTCCAACGCCGGTCCGAGCATCGCCGACACGGCGTCGCTGACGCTGACCTTCGACGCCCTCGTGTCGCCGACGATCACCGCCGCAGCCGGCTGGACCTGCACCGCGCCGGTCCAGGGCGGCGGCAACACCAGCGTGACCTGCACCACGGCGCCGTTCGCGGTGGGCGCCAGCGGCACCTTCGCCGCCAGCTTCCCCGCCGTCGCGGCGCTGGGCAGCCGCACCGTCGTGCTGAACGCGACCGTGGCGTCCACCACGGCCGACGCCAACGCCGGCAACAACGCCGCCACCGCGGCGGTCGCGATCGACGCCTCGGCCGACCTGTCGGCCACCGTGACCGCCACCTCCGGCGGCGTGCAGATCGGTGGCACCGCGACCTACGCGGTCACGGTCGCCAATGCCGGCCCCAGCGCCGCCACGGGCGCCACCCTGGCGCTGGCCTTCGACGCCACCGTCGCGCCGGTCGTCACCGCCCCGGCGGGCTGGACCTGCGCCGCGCCGGTGCAGGCCGGCGGCAACACCACCGTGTCGTGCTCGGCGTCCGCCCCGGTGGCCGCCGGCGCCAGCGCTTCGTTCGCCGCCAGCTTCCCGGCCACGGCCGCGCTGGCCGGCCGCACGGTGCGCCTGACCGCCACGGTCGCCTCGACCTCGTCCGACAACGTCGCCGGCAACAACAGCGGCAGCGCCACGGTCGGGATCGCCAACAACAGCGCCGACCTGTCGGTGCGCATGATCGGTCGCAGCGAGCGCGCCGGCGTCTACCTGGTCGGCGTGAACAACGCCGGCCCGACCAGCGCCGCCGCGCCGGTGCTGACGATCTCCGGCAACCTCCTGCTGCGCAACGTGTCGATCGTGCCGGCCGCCGGCTGGACCTGCACCGGCGCCAGCGTGGGCACGGGCTTCCGCTTCACCTGCACCGCCAGCGGTGCGATGCCCGCCGGCACCGACGCGTTCTTCGGCCTGGCGCTCGCCGGCCGCGGCGTGAAGACGGTCAACATCACCGCCGCGGTGACCTCGACCACCACCGATCCGAACACGGCCAACAACACCGTGATCCGCGTGATCAACGGTGCCGGCCTGCCGGACCTGTGCGTGCACCGCTACTGCCGTCGCTGAACCGCGGCAAACCTGCGTCACCCCGGAAGCGCGGCCCAGGCCGCGCTTCTTTTTTGCGCGGGAATCCCGTGTTTCCGGCGGATTCGCGGCCATACGCCATCGGATGTCGCGCGTCATGACGCGCTGCGCAACGGGCCGTCACGAGGCTGCGGGTATCATCCGCGCACCGCTTCACGGACCCGACGCACGATGACCGTCGCCGCACGCTTCGAAATCGAATCCCTGCAATACCTCGGCCCCGACGGCACGCTCGTCGCCGAACCGCCCGCCGCCTTCGCCGATCCCGCCGCGCTGCTGCCGTGGTTCCGGCAGATGCTGTTCGTGCGCACCTTCGACAGCAAGGCGATCGCCCTGCAGCGCACCGGCAAACTCGGCACCTACGCCAGTTGCCTCGGCCACGAGGCCACCCACGTCGGCATCGGCGCGTCGATGCGGCCCGAGGACGTGTTCGCGCCCAGCTACCGCGAGTACGGCGCGCAGATGGTGCGCGGCGTGCGTCCGCGCGAGATCCTGCTGTACTGGGGCGGCGACGAGCGTGGCAACGACTTCGCCGAAGCGCCGAAGCACGACTACAGCTGGTGCGTGCCGATCTCGACCCAGTGCCTGCACGCCGCGGGCGCCGCGCTCGCGTTCAAGCTGCGCAACGAGCCGCGCGTCGCCGTGGCCTGCTGCGGCGACGGCGGCAGCTCGAAGACCGACACCTACGCCGCGATCAACTCCGCCGGCGCTTACGCCCTGCCCTTCGTCCAGTGCATCATCAACAACGGCTGGGCGATCTCGGTGCCGCGCAAGGCGCAGACCGGCGCGCCGACGCTGGCGCAGAAGGGCCTGGCGGGCGGCCTGCACTGCCTGCAGGTGGACGGCAACGACCTGATCGCCGTGCTCGAAGGCATGCGCCGCGCGCTCGACCGCGCCCGCAGCGGCGAAGGCGGCAGCGTCATCGAGTTCATGACCTACCGCCTGCACGACCACACCACCGCCGACGACGCCCGCCGCTACCGCAACGAGGACGAGGTGAAGGCCGCGTGGACCCGCGAACCGATCGCCCGCCTGCGCACCTACCTCACCCGCGCCGGCCTGTGGGACGAGGCGCAGGAAGCCGCCTGGATCGACGACTGCGGCAAGCGCGTCGATGTCGAGATCAATGCCTACCTGGAGACGCCGGTGCAGCCGGTGACAGCGATGTTCGATTAACTCTACGCCGAACTGCCGCAGGATTACGTCGCGCAACGCGATGCCGTCATCGCCGCGGAGGGCCGCAAGCATGGCTGATGGCGCACCGATTACCCTGATCGAAGCGATCACCCAGGCGCTCGCCTACGAGATGCGCGCCGACGAGCGCGTGCTCGTGCTGGGCGAGGACGTCGGCGTCAACGGCGGCGTGTTCCGCGCCACCGCCGGCCTGCAGCAGGTCTTCGGCCCCGACCGCGTGCTCAACACGCCGCTGGACGAGACCACCATCGCCGGGCTCACCGTCGGCCTCGCCTCGCAGGGCATGCGCCCGGTCGCGGAGGCGCAGTTCGACGGCTTCGTCTATCCGATGGTCGACCACATCGTCTGCCACGCCGCGCGCTTCCG
>JBQCJG010000183.1:0-14883 GCA_051952955.1 Lysobacteraceae bacterium
GAGGAACTGCAGGCCGCGGTTGGTGTACTTCTTGGCGATGGAGATCACCAGGCGCAGGTTGGCCTCGACCATCTCCTTCTTCGCCTTGCGCGCCTTCGCCTCGCCGTAGGCCATCGCGCGGCTGATGTCCTTGATGTCGGCGAGGTCCAGGAACAGCGCCTGCTCGATGGCGATGGTCGCTTCCTGCTCGGCGATGATCTGGTCCTTCACCTCGCGCAGGCCCGACGACCACTTCTGCTTGCGCTTGAGCATCTCGTCGACCCAGCCCAGGTTGGTCTGGTTGCCTTCCCACGCGCGGATGAAGTCCTTGCGCGGCATGCGCGCGATGCGGGTGGACAGGTCGAGGATGCGGCGCTCGTGTTCCTTGACCTGGCCCAGCACTTCGCGCAGCTTGCGCACCAGCGTGTCGGTGAGCGCCAGCGGCAGCTTCAGCGTCATGAACTGGTCGGCCATCTCCTGGCGCAGCGCGGCCAGCGCCTTGTTGCCGGCGCCGTTCTTCGCGTAGGTCTTCTGGAACTTGGCGTAGCTGGCCGCCAGCAGTTCCATGCGGCGCGCGACCTCGGCCGGATCCGGGCCGGTCGGCGCGCTGTCGTCGGCACCGGCGACGTCCTCTTCCTCGGCTTCGTCCGCGTCGTCGGCGATCGCGGCGTCGTCAGCGATCTCGGCGACCGGGATCTCCTCGGCCGGTTCCTCGATGTCGTTGAAGCCTGCGACGATGTCGGCCAGGCGCTTCTTGCCGGCCTTGTGCAGTTCGTATTCTTCGAGCAGCAGCTGCACCGACCACGGGAAGCTGGCCAGCGCCGACATCATCTGGGTCAGGCCTTCCTCGATGCGCTTGGCGATCGCGATCTCGCCCTCGCGGGTCAGCAGCTCGACCGTGCCCATCTCGCGCATGTACATGCGCACGGGGTCGGTGGTGCGACCGCCTTCGCCGTCGAGCGCGGTCAGGGTGGCGGCGGCTTCCTCGGCGGCGGTGTCGTCGACCTCGCGGCCGCCGGTGTTGCCGTCGGCGAGCAGCAGCGTGTCGACGTCGGGCGCGACTTCGTGCACCTCGATGCCCATGCCGTTGATCATGCCGATGATGTCTTCGATCTGCTCCGGATCGACGAGGTCGTCAGGCAGGTGGTCGTTGACCTCGGCATAGGTCAGATAGCCCTGCTCCAGGCCCTTGCTGATGAGCTGCTTGATGTCGGACTGGGGAGCCGGACGTTCGTTGGCCATGGGGACGCCACCGTTGGAAAAAGTGAACCCGTAATTATAACCGCCCCGGAACGGATCCGGGGCCACGCGCCGGACGGGAGGCGGCGCGACAGGTCGGGCATCAGGCGGGGCAGGCGCGGGGTCGCGGGTGCCGGGCGAAGGAAGTCGTGACGATGAAGAGGCTTCCGGCCAGCGATGTGGTGCGTGGCGCGCGGCCATTCAAGCCGGCGCGGCTGGCGGGCGGCCGGGATTCAGGCGCGGAGCAGGAAGGTGACCGGCCCGTCGTTGACCAGCGCGACCTGCATGTCGGCGCCGAAGCGGCCGGTTTCGACGGCGTTGGCGTGATGTTGCCGGCAGTAGGCGACCAGTTCGTCGAAGGTGCGTTCGGCTTCCGCGGGCGGCGCGGCGGTGCTGAAGCTCGGACGCAGGCCGGAGCGCGTGTCGGCGGCGAGGGTGAACTGACTGACCAGCAGCAGGCCGCCGCCTATGTCGGCCAGCGACCGGTTCATCCTGCCGGCGTCGTCGGAGAACACCCGGTAGCGCAGCAGGCGGTCGCCGAGCTTCGCCACCTGCGCCGGGCCGTCACCGGGTTCGACACCCACCAGCGCCAGCAGGCCGGGGCCGATCGCGCCGACCGTCTCGCCGGCCACGGTCACCCGGGCGTCGGTCACGCGCTGGATCAGGGCGAGCATGGCGACTCCGGGCGAGGCAGGGGCGGGCGAGGATCACCGGGAACGCCCGGCATCGCAAGGGGACGCTGCCGGTAGACTGCGCCGGATGACCGATGCGTTCGCCCGACTCCTGTACCTGACCGCCGCCGCGCTGGCGCGCCTGCCCTGGGCGTGGCTGCGCCGGCTGGCCGACGCCGTGGCCGCGCTGTGGCGGCGGATCGGCGCCCGCGAGAGCCGGGTGGCGGCGCGGAACCTGGAGCTGGCCTGTCCGCAACTGCCTGCCGGCGAGCGCGACGCCCTGCAGCGCGCGATCCTGCGCACCACCGCCCGGCAGGCGCTGGAGACATTGCGGCTGTGGACCCGGCCGCATGCCGAGAACCTGCGGCTGATCCGCGAAACCGAGGGCGTCGACCTGTTCGACGCCGCGATCGCCGCCGGTCGCGGGGTGATCGTCGCCGCGCCGCACTACGGCAACTGGGAACTGCTGAACCAGTGGCTGGCCGCGCACACGCCGCTGGCGATCCTGTACCGGCCGCCGGAGTCGGCGCTGGGCGAGGCGTTCCTCCGCATCGTGCGCGCCGACGACGGCGGCCGGGTGGAGCAGATCCGTGCCGAGGCCGCGGGCATCCGCCAACTGTTCAAGCGGCTGCGTGCCGGCGGCGTGGTCGGCATTCTGCCGGACCAGCAGCCGAAGCGCGGCGACGGCGAGTTCGCGCCGTTCTTCGGCCGCCCGGCCTACACGATGACCCTGCTGCCGCGGCTGGCCGAGCGCAGCGGCGCGACGGTGCTGTTCGCCTACTGCGAGCGCATCGGCGACCTCGCGTTCGCGCTGCGGATCGAGCCGGCGCCGGCGGAAATCGCCTCCGCCGACACGCTGGTCGCGACGACGGCGTTGAATGCGGCGGTGGAGCGGATTGCGGCGCGCGATCCGGCCCAGTATCAATGGACCTACAAGCGCTACACGCTGCACCCGTCGATGAATCCGTTCTACAACCCCTACCGCGACCTGCAGGAACGCCGCGCATGACCGAACCGCTGGCCACCATGGACGACGTGCCCGTGCCCGTGCCGGTGCCTGCCGCCGCGCCTGACCGTTCCGCCGCCTGGGACGGCCCTGCGGGCTGGCAGCGCCTGCCGAAGCGCGCATTCGGGGTGTTTGTGGTCGCCTCGCTGGTGTCCTCGCTGATCCCGGGCGCGATCCTCAGCCTGATCCTGCGCCGGCTGTTCATCCACTACCACCACGGCCAGTACGTGTGGACGGCGATCGCGGTCGGCTGGGGGCTGATCGTGCTGGGCGCGCTGTGGATCGCGTTCCGGCGCCATCGCTACACCTTCTGGCGGCTGGACACCGACGGTTTCTCGGTGCGGCGCGGCCGGCTGTGGCTGTGGGAGACGCAGGTGCCGACTTCGCGCGTGCAGCACCTGGACATCAAGCGCGGTCCGCTGGAGCGCATGCAGCGGCTGGCGTCGCTGGTGCTGCACACCGCCGGCACGCGGCTGGGCGGGGTGCACGTGTCGGGACTGGACGAGACCGTGGCCGAACGCCTGCGCGAACATTTCAGCCGCGAGATCGAGCGCCAGGCGGGCGACGATGACGATCGCGCCTGAGGCCGTGGCCGCGCCTGCGCCCGCCCTGCAGCCGGAACGCCGGCTGCATCCGCTGTCGTGGCTGTTCGTGCTGCTGGCGCACCTGAAGCAGTTCATCTTCCCGATCCTGGTGCTGCTGTTCTTCGGTCGCGGCGATCGCAACGACCTGTGGTCGGTGGTGGTGATCTGCGTGCTGGCGACGCTGGCGATCTGGCGCTACTACACCTACCGCTTCCGCATCGGCCACGACAGCCTGCAGATCCGCAGCGGGATGCTGGAACGCAGCCTGCGCGAGATCCCGTTCGCGCGGATCCAGAACGTCGCCCTGCACCAGACGCTGCTGCATCGCATCTTCGGCGTGGCCGAAGTGCGGCTGGAGTCGGCCGGCGGCATCAAGCCCGAGGCCGAGATGCGCGTACTGGCGCTGTCCGACGCGCTGGCGCTGGAGGCGCTGGTGCGCCGGCGCCGCGGCGAGACCGTCGCCGAGGCGCACGCGGGCTCGCCGGCGGGGGAGGTGCTGTACGCGCTGACGCCGGGCGACATCGTGCGCCTGGGCCTGATCTCCAACCGCGGCATGATCGTGGTCGGCGGCGCGTTCGCCGCGCTCGCGCAGTTCAGCCCGGACCTGATCTCCGACATCCTCGAGAAGTGGGGCCGGGCGATGTTCGGCGTGTTCGAGGGGTTCTTCTCGGGCTTCGGCCACGGCCACGTGGCCAGCGCGGCGCTGGTGCTGATCGTCGGCTTCGTGCTGGCGCTGCGGGTGTTCTCGATCGGCATCGCGCTGCTGAACTACGCCGGCTTCCGGCTGGAAGAGCATGGCCGCCGCCTCACCCTGGAGCGCGGGCTGTTCACGCGCCTGCGCACCAGCACGCCGCGCCGGCGCATCCAGTCCTGGATCCTGCACGAAGGCATGCTGCACCGCTGGTTCGGCCGGCGCACGCTGGAAGTCAGCACCGCGGTGCTGGAGAACGGCTCGCGCCACCACCATCCGCGTTCGCTGCGCGAGCTGGCGCCGGTGGCCACGCCCGAGCGCTGCGACGCGCTGATCCGCCACCTCGCGCCGCAGATGCACTGGCCGCCGGCCGAATGGAAGCCGCTGCACAAGCTGGCGTTCTGGCGGCTGTTCCTGCCGCAGCTGCTGCTGGCCTGCATGATCGGCGCGGTCGCCTGGTGGCGGCTCGGCAAGCTGGGGCTGGTCTTCGTCGCGCTGTGGGTGCCGTGGATCGCCTACATCGCGTGGCAGAACGCGCGCCACGCGGGCTACGCGGCCGACGACCGCCTCGTCGCCGTGCGCGGCGGCTGGTGGACGCGCGAATGGCGCTTCGCCGAGATCGGCAAGCTGCATGCGATTCGCTGGGGCCAGACGCCGGTCGACCGCATGCTCGGCATGGCCCGGCTGCTGCTGGATACCGCCGGCGGCAACGCGATGGAGAAGCCGCTGCAGTTGCGCTACCTGCCCGAAGCCGAGGCCCGCGCGCTGTTCGAACGCTTGTCCCGCGCGCAGGCGCGGCAGTCGTTGCGGTGGTAAGCAGCGCACCGGTTTTCGTAGGAGCGACGTGAGTCGCGACAGGCTGTCACAAGCGTCATCGCAAGCAGTTCGCGACGGTGTTGTACCCGCGAAAGCCGCAGGCCTGGCAGCCGCTCCTGTGGGGAGCGACTGAAGTCGCGACAGGGCCACGATCGAACGATGTTATTCGACGGCGATCTGCCGGCGACTCCGCTTTGCGCTGGGTCTCGTCATCGTTCCGTCGCGACTTCCGTCGCTCCCACGAGAGAGGTGCAAGGCTTTGTCTTGCAGGTACGAGCCGATGTTTGGCCTGTCTGTGGCAGGGCATGTCGCAGCCTGTCGCGGCTTCCGCCGCTCCTACAGGAAAACAGGCCCGGAGAGCGCAACCTCAGCCCAAACCCCAATACCCCAGCTTCGAGCGGATCTGCAGCGCGCGGAAGCGTCCGCCCAGCGGCTTGCCGCGCAGGCGGCCGAGGCGGCCGGCGATCAGGTCCTCGGTCGCCGCGATCACGCGTTCGGACGACTGCCCGTCGCGGTACGGATGGATCGCGTCGGCGTAGGCGACGATCGCTGCCTGCAACTCGGGCGTCGGCGCGAACGCGCGGTCGAGCATCTCCGGCAGCCGCGCCGGCTCGTCGAAATCCAGCATGTGCGGTTTCGGCGCGCGGTTGCGCAGGGTGACGACAGGCCTGTGCTGGACCACGAACTCGGAGACCACCGACGTGGTGTCGGCCACCAGCACGTCGGCGGCGCGCTGCGCGGCCATCAGCTGTTCGGTCTCGACGAACGCGGCGTTCGGGCCGGCGAGGGCGCGGTAGCGGTCGAACAGCGCGGGCGCGCACTTCGGATGCAGGGTGAGCAGCCAGTAGCGCTCGCCGAGCGCGACCTCGGCGGCGATCGCGTCGAACAGGTGCGGCGCCGCGCTCAACCGTTCGGTGAAGGTCGAGGCGAACAGGACCGTCGGGCGGTCGTTCGCCGGGGCGCGCAACGCGGCCGAGGCGCCGTGGTCGTCGCGGAACAGCGGATCGAGCTTGGGCCAGCCGGTCTCGACCACCGCGAAATGCGGATGCCGCGCGGCGATCTCGCGGAACGGGCCGGTGGTCGCCGGGCCCTGCGTGCAGTAGAGGTCGAAGAGGCCGCGCACGCGGAAATGGCCACGCGCGGCGTCGCGCTTCTCGACGTTGAAGCCGTGGAACAGCTGCACCTTCGGCCCGGTCAGGAAGGTCGGCACCCAGTTGGCCGCGCTGAACACCGCCCGCGGTCGCAGCGCCACCGCCTCGCGCAGGCTTATCATGCGGACCGGGTCCGGCAGGCGCGCGCCGGCGGCGCCATCGGTGAACCAGGCGTGCACGCCGTGGCCCGCCGCCTGCAGCGCATCGGCCAGCGGCTGCAGGATCGGCAGCGCATACCGCTCGGTCGCGAACAACAGGTATTCCGCCATCGCCACGTCCTCGCCTTCGTCCGCCGTGCCCGTCTCGGCGGTGATTATCGCCTTCAACGAGGCCGACCGCATCGGCGACTGCCTGGCGTCGCTGGCGTTCTGCGACGACATCGTGGTGGTCGACTCCGGCTCGACCGACGGCACCCGCGCGATCTGCGAGGCCGCCGGTGCCCGCGTCTTCGAGCGCGCCTTCACCGGCTTCCGCAGCCAGAAGCAGTTCGCGGTCGAGCAGGCCGCGCACGACTGGGTGCTGTGCCTCGACGCCGACGAGCGCATCGGCCCCGAGCTGAAGGCCGCGATCCTGGCCGAACGCGACCGCGGTTTCGCCGATGCCGCGGGCTACCGCTTCGCGCGGCTCAGCGAATACTTCGGCCGCTTCCTGCGTCGCGGCAACGCTTATCCGGATCGCGTGCTGCGGCTGTTCGACCGTCGCCGCGGCGGTTGGCGCGGTGCCCGCGAGATCCACGAGGCCGCGAGCGTCGACGGCGCGGTGAAGACGCTGCCGGGCGACCTCATCCATTACCCGTACCGCTCGCTGATGCAGCAGCTGCAGAAGACGGAGCGTTATGCGCGGATGATGGCCGAGCACGAGTTCGCCCGCGGCAAGCGCGCATCGCTCGCCAAGCTGGTGCTGTCGCCGGCGTGGCGGTTCTGGCGCGGCTACGTGTTCCGACTGGGCTTCCTCGAAGGCTGGCACGGTCTGGTGTACGCCTACGTCCGCGCCAACTACGTCCGCCAGAAGACCATCATGCTGTGGATGCTGGAGCGCGGGCAGAAGGTGGAGTGAACACGGCCGCGCTTGCATGAAACCGGCGCGATCCGCACCTTGTTCGAAAACCGTCATCCTCTCGCAAGCGAGGACCCCCTCCATGATCGCCCCTGACGCCTGGGTCCTCGCTTGCGCGAGGATGGCGGGCTTTTTCGAGCACAGCCGATTCCGCATCCGATGATGCTCGCGCCTTCAGAACGGACACCCCGCATGCTCGACACCCCGACCTTCGACCACCTGGTTTTCGACAACCGCCTCCTCGCCGAACGGCCCGGCGATCCCGAATCCGGCCCGCGCCGGCGCGAGGTGCGCGGGGCGGTGTGGTCGCGGGTCATGCCCACGCCGGTGGCGGCGCCGCGAACGCTCGCGGTATCGCGCGAGATGGCGGAGGCGCTGGGGTTCACTGAAGCCGACACCGCATCGGAAACGTTTGCGCAGGTCTTCGGCGGCAACGCTCGGCTGCCCGGCATGGATCCGTTCGCGACCAACTACGGCGGCCACCAGTTCGGCCACTGGGCGGGACAGCTCGGCGACGGCCGCGCGATCAGTCTCGGCGAGACCGTGGCCGCCGACGGCGCGCGCCTCGAACTGCAGCTCAAGGGCGCGGGGCCCACGCCGTACGCACGCTTCGCGGATGGCCGCGCGGTGCTGCGTTCGTCGATCCGCGAGTTCCTGTGCAGCGAGGCCATGCACCACCTCGGCGTGCCGACCACGCGCGCGCTGTCGCTGGTCGCCACCGGCGATGACGTGGTCCGCGACATGTTCTACGACGGCCATCCGAAGCCCGAGCCGGGCGCGGTGGTGTGCCGGGTCGCACCGTCGTTCCTGCGCTTCGGCCACTTCGAACTGCCGGCGTCGCGCGGCGAGACCGGGCTGCTGCGCGCGCTCGCCGAATTCGCGATCCGCCGCGATTTCCCGCATCTGCAGGGCGAAGGCGAAACGCGGTACGGCGACTGGTTCGCCGAGGTCTGCACGCGCACCGCGCGACTCGCCGCGGAATGGATGCGCGTGGGCTTCGTCCACGGCGTGCTCAACACCGACAACATGTCCGTGCTCGGCCTGACCATCGACTACGGGCCGTACGGCTGGATCGACGCCTACGACCCCGATTGGACGCCCAACACCACCGACGCCGGCGGCCGCCGCTACCGCTTCGGCTGGCAGCCGGCGATCGCGCGCTGGAACCTGATGCGCCTCGCGCAGGCGCTGTCGCCGCTGTTCGGTGACGCCGCGCCGCTGACGGCCGGCATCGACGCGTTCGGCGCCGCGTATGCGCAGGCCGATCGCGACAACATCGCGCGCAAGCTCGGCTTCGCCGAATGCCGCGACGACGACGTCGCGCTGGTCCGCGACCTGCACGCGCTGATGCATGCGGCCGAGATCGACATGACGCTGTGGTTCCGCGGCCTGATCGATCTGGTCGGCGAAGATCCCGCACCGCTGGAAGGCGCGTTCTACGATCCGACGAAGCGCGCCGCGCACGACACGGACCTGCGCGCGTGGCTCGCGCGCTACGCCGCGCGCGTGGCCGACGACATGCTGTCGCCAGGAGCGCGCCGCGAACGCATGCGCCTGGCGAATCCGCAGGTGGTGCTGCGCAACTGGCTGGCGCAGCAGGCGATCGACCGCGCCGAGGCCGGCGATGCGTCCGCCGTCGCCGAACTGCTGGAAGCGATGCGTCGCCCCTACGACGATCGGCCGGAACGCAACGCATTCGCGGCGAAGCGACCGGAATGGGCGCGGGACCGTCCCGGCTGCGGCGCACTCTCCTGCAGTTCCTGACCGGGCCGCGGCCGGTTGCGCGACGCCGGTCGCGGTCCCGGCCCTGTCCCGGACGGGGCCGCGGCTGGTCAGCACGGGGGGCGATCGCGGAAAATGGCCGCCTTCCCCCACCCCGCGCCGCCGACCCCCGACGCCGGCGCATCACCGGACCCATCTCCGATGGCTCGCATCCTCGTGACCGGCGGCGCCGGTTTCCTCGGCTCGCACCTGTGCGACCGCCTGCTCGACGACGGCCACGACGTACTCTGCGTCGACAACTTCTTCACCGGCAGCAAGCGCAACATCGCGCACCGCATCGGCCATCCGTACTTCGAGATGATCCGCCACGACGTGACCTTCCCGCTGCATGTCGAGGTCGACCGCATCTACAACCTTGCCTGTCCCGCGTCGCCTGTGCACTACCAGCACGATCCGGTGCAGACGACGAAGACCAGCGTGCACGGCGCGATCAACATGCTCGGCCTCGCCAAGCGCCTGCGCGCGCGCATCCTGCAGGCCTCGACCAGCGAGGTCTACGGCGATCCGGAAGTGCATCCGCAGCCGGAAGGCTACTGGGGCCGGGTCAATCCGATCGGCATCCGCAGCTGCTACGACGAAGGCAAGCGCTGCGCCGAGACGCTGTTCTTCGACTACCACCGCCAGCACGACCTCGACATCAAGGTCGTGCGCATCTTCAACACCTACGGCCCGCGCATGCACCCCAACGACGGGCGCGTGGTCAGCAACTTCATCGTGCAGGCGCTGCGCGGCGAGGACATCACCATCTACGGCGACGGCCTGCAGACGCGCAGCTTCTGCTACGTCGACGACCTGATCGAGGGCTTCGAACGGATGATGGCGACGCCGGCCGGCTTCACCGGCCCGATCAACATCGGCAATCCCGGCGAATTCACCATGATCGAACTCGCCGAGAAGGTGCTGTCGCTGGTCGGCGGCCGTTCGAAGCTGGTGTTCAGGCCGCTGCCGTCGGACGACCCGAAGCATCGCCAGCCCGACATCTCGCTGGCGAAGTCCGAACTGGGCTGGGAACCGAAGGTGGCGCTGGAAGACGGCCTGAAGGAAACCATCGCCTACTTCCGCAAGCTGCTGGCCGAGACCGACATCGGCACAGGGCGCTCGGCATGAGCGCCGCCGCGCCCACCACCTTTGCCGTCGTCGTCACCTGCTACAACTACCGCGATTTCGTGGTCGAGGCGGTCGACAGCGCGCTGGCGCAGACGCGCGCGCCGAAGCAGGTCGTCGTCGTCGACGACGGCTCGAAGGACGGCTCGCAGGACCTGCTGTGCGAACGCTACGGCGACGACGCGCGCGTGACGTTGCTCATGTGCGAGAACGGCGGCCAGCTGGTCGCGTTCCAGCGCGGCCTCGCCGCGACCGACGCCGACGTGGTCTGTTTCCTCGACGCCGACGATCGCTGGGAGCCGACGCACCTCGAGAAGCTCGCCACGGTCTACGACGCCCGCAGGGACGTCGATTTCGTCTTCAACGACATCGTGCTGTTCGGCAACGAATCGCGCACGATCGCCTTCGCCGACCGCGCGATGGACCTCGGCTACACCGCGGTCGCGACGTTCGAGCTGGTGCACTGGTACGGCGCGCCGACGTCCGCGATCTCGCTGCGCCGCGCCATGGCGCGGCGCTGCCTCGACCTGTCGCCGGAGATGACGCAGACCTGGCGCCTGTCCGCCGACAACTGCCTGGTCTACGGCACCAGCCTGTTCGCCGGCCGCAAGTACTTCCTGCCCACCGGCACCGTCGGCTACCGCATCCACGGCAAGAACGGCTGGTGGTCGAACCGCGGCCACGTCGAGCGCTACCTCAACCGCCTGCGTTCGCGAGGCCTGGTGAACGAATACGCGCGCATGGCCGGCGTGTCGCCGGAATCGGTCGAACTGGTGAAGTTCGAGTTCAAGACCAAGCCGTCGCCGAGCTGGCCGGAGATCCGCCGCTACGCCGGCCTCGCGATGCGCACCCGCGGTACGTGGTTCAAGCGTGTCGAGCGCGCGCTGAGCATCCTCGCGTACGCGCTGAAGCCCGCGCGCAACGGCTGATCGCCTGCCGCCGCCATGAAGCTGCTGCTCACCAACTTCCACGACGGCGACGGCGGCGGCCACACCACCTATCTCATGGCGCTCGCCCGCGGCCTCGCGGACCGGCACGAGGTGCATCTCGCGGTGCCGCCGACCAGTCGTCTGCACCGCGAAGCTTCCCGGCTCGACGGCGTGCACGTGCACGCGCAGCCGTATCCGAACGGACTGGGCAAACTGCTGCAGGCGCAGCGCGCGAAGCGCCGCCTGCGCGCGCTGCTCAGGCTGCACCGGTTCGACGTGGTCCACGTCAACGGATCGGCCGATCACCGCCTCGTGCTGGCCGCGCTGCGCGGCCAGGCGCAGCGGCCGAAGCTGGTGCTCACCAAGCACAATTCGAAGCCGATGCAGGGCGTCACCCATCGGCTGCGCGCGGCGAAGACGGACTTGGCGATCGGCGTCAGCGACGCGACCCTGCGCCAGCTGCAGGCCTCGCCCTACGTGCGCTGCGCGCCGCGCAGCATCCGCAACGGCGTCGACATCGCGCACTATGCTCCGTGGCCGGCCGCGCGCTGCGCCGAAGCGAAACGCGCGTGGTGCGGCGACGACGCGCTGCTGCTCGGCAGCAACGCAGGCACCGCGCTGCACAAGGGCTGGATGGATCTGGTCGAGGCGCTGGCGACGCTGTCCGAAGCGCAGCGCGCGCGCGTGCACGTCGTGCTGTGCGGCAAGCCGCCCGCCGATGCGCAGGTGCAGCGCATCGCCGCGCTCGGGCTGGCCTCGCAGGTCCATTTCGCCGGCCTGCTGTCCGACGTGCGCCCGGCGGTCGCCGCGTTCGACGCCGGCTTCGTGCTGTCCTACGGGGTCGAGACGATTTCCTTCGCCTGCCGCGAAATGATGGCGATGGCCAAGTCCGTGCTGGTCAGCGACTACGCCGGCCTGCCCGAGAACATCGACGCTGGCGTCGACGGCTGGATCGTCCCGGTGCGCGATCGCGACGCCATCGCCCGCGCGATCGCGGGCCTGCTCGACGCCCGCGACCGTCTGCCCGCGGCGGGCGCGGCCGCACGGGCGAAGGCCGAGCGCGAGTTCGGCCTGCGCACGTTCGTCGAGGCCACCGAAGCGGCGTACGTGTCGCTGCTGCCGCCGGCAGGCGCGCCCGGGCCCGGAAGGGAGCCCGGACACTGATCTTCGCCTGATCCGCTCAGCGCGCGTTCTTCTTCTCCTTCTTCTCCGCGCGCTTTTCCTTCAGGGTCTTTTCCGGCTTCTTCTTTTCCTGCTTCTTCTGATCCATGCCCTTGGCCATGGCGTGCTCCGGGATCCGTGGGTGGACCGCCAGCGTACCGCCGCCGCTCCCAGCCGGTAAACTGCGCGGATGCCCATCCTGACCCTGAATGCCGTCGACTTCGGCGTCGGCGGTCCGCTGCTGCTCGACGGCGTGGACCTGGCCATCGAACCCGGCGAACGCATCGCCCTCATCGGCCGCAACGGCGCCGGCAAGTCGACGCTGCTGCGCCTGCTCGCCGGCGAACTCAAGCCCGACGACGGCGACATCCGCGCCGAGACCGGCGTGCGCGTCGCGCGGCTGGAGCAGGAAGTGCCGCGCGATGCGGTCGGCACCGTCTTCGACGTGGTCGCCGCGGGGCTCGGCGCGCTCGGTGCGCTGCTGGCGGACTACCACCACCTGATCCACGCCGACGACATCGACACCGAGGCGCTGGCCGCGGTGCAGTCGAAGATCGAGGATGCCGGCGGCTGGTCGGTCGACCAGCGCGTCACCGAGACGCTGGCGCGGCTGCAGCTCGACGGCGACGCCGATTTCGCGCGGCTCTCCGGCGGCATGAAGCGTCGCGTGCTGCTGGCGCGCGCGCTGGTGTCGGCGCCGGACCTGCTGCTGCTGGACGAACCGACCAACCACCTCGACATCGCCGCGATCGACTGGCTCGAAGGCTTCCTCAAGGCGTGGCCGGGCGCGCTGGTGTTCGTCACCCACGATCGCCGCTTCCTGCGCGCGCTGGCGACGCGGATCGTCGAGATCGACCGCGGCCGGCTCACCAGCTGGCCCGGCGACTGGGCGAACTACCTGCGTCGCCGCGAGGAGCGCCTCAACGCCGAGGCGCAGGAGAACGCGCGCTTCGACAAGCTGCTGGCGCAGGAGGAAGTGTGGATCCGGCAGGGCATCAAGGCCCGCCGCACCCGCGACGAAGGCCGCGTGCGCCGCCTCAAGGCGATGCGCGAGGAGCGCGCGTCGCGGCGCGACCTCACCGGCAACGTGCGCATGGAAGCCGCGCAGGCCACGGCCTCGGGCAAGAAGGTGATCGAGGCGAAGGACGTGCGTTTCGCGTACGGCGAGCGCGTGCTGGTACGGGACTTCTCGACCACGATCCTGCGCGGCGACCGCATCGGCCTGATCGGCGACAACGGCAGCGGCAAGACCACGCTGCTGAAGCTGCTGCTGGGCGACCTGACGCCGCAGGCGGGGGAGATCAAGGTCGGCACGCAGCTGCAGGTCGCGTACTTCGACCAGTACCGCGCCACGCTGCGCGAGGACTGGAACGCGATCGAGAACGTCGCCGAGGGCAAGGATTCGGTGACGATCAACGGCCGCTCGAAGCACGCCATCGGCTACCTGCAGGATTTCCTGTTCTCGCCGGAGCGCGCGCGCGCGCCGATCACGCGCCTGTCCGGCGGCGAGCGCAACCGCCTGCTGCTGGCGAAGCTGTTCGCGCAGCCGTCCAACCTGCTGGTGATGGACGAACCGACCAACGACCTCGACGTGGAGACGCTGGAACTGCTCGAGGAACTGCTCAACGAGTACACCGGCACGCTGCTGCTGGTGTCGCACGACCGCGACTTCATCGACAACGTGGTCACCAGCACGCTGGTGCTCGAGGGCAACGGCCTCGTCGGCGAATACATCGGCGGGTACAGCGACTGGCTGCGGCAGCGCCCCGTTACGCCGGCGCCGAAGCCGGCCGCGGTGAAGACCTCGCCCGTGGCGGAACCTGCGCCGGCACCCGCCGCGCCCAAGCGCAAGCTGTCGTTCAAGGAACAGCGCGAGCTCGACCTCCTTCCTGCGAAGCTGGAACAACTGGAAGCGGAGATCGCGAAACGCACCGAAGCGATGAACGATCCGAAGTACTACCAGCAGGACGCGGCCACGATCACGCGCGGCAATGAGGAACTGGCCAAGTTGCAGGCGGAGCTCGAAGCGGCGTTCGCGCGGTGGGAAGAGCTGGAGGGGTGAGGCTTTGTGTGGGAGCCGCTTCGGCTGCGATGGATGCTTGCGGCAAGCGTGCCGCTGCCGCGGGATCGCCGGCATAGCCGGCTCCCACAGAGGATCTCCAAGCACAGAGGTTTTTCGAGCTTTGTGTGGGAGCCGCTTCAGCGGCGATGGGCGCTTGCGACAAGGTGGCCCGCTGCCGCGGGATCGCCGGCATAGCCGGCTCCCACAAAAGGATGGCCAGTTCCTGCAAGGCCGGTGCTTCAACCCGTATTCTGCAAGCCCTGCGACACGCCATTCACGCAAGCCACCAACGCCTTGAGCAAGGTATCGTCCTTGCCTCCCGTGGCGCGCCAGCGGCGCAGCAGATCCACCTGCAAGAGGCTCATGGGGTCCACGTACGGAGTGCGCAGGCGGCTCGACGTCGCCAGACGCGGGTCGCCGGCCAGCAGTTCCTTGCCGCCCTTGAGCTTCGATACCCATCGCACCGTTCGCTCGAACTCGTCGCGAAGCATCGGGAAGAAGCGATCGTGCAACGGTCCCGCAAGCTTCGAGAACGCCTCCGCGATGTCGATGTCGGCCTTGGCCAGCACCATTTCCACGTCGTCGAGCATCGTCGCGAAGAACGGCCAGTCGCGTGCCATGCGAACCAGCGGTTCATCGCCGCACTCTTTCG
>JBQCJG010000184.1:0-3369 GCA_051952955.1 Lysobacteraceae bacterium
GCACGGTGCGCCCGCCCAGTCGCGCGCGGGGGGGGATCGCCGCCGTGCAGCTGCGGCGCGCGCTGCGCGCCCCCGGGGCGGCGACGCTGGTCGTGGTGCCGTACGAGCTGTGCCTGCGCGATTCCACCGGGCCCGCGCCCGGCCGGGGGCGGCGCGGGCGGGGTGTATGATCCCGGTCGGCGAGGCGCGGAGCGGACCATGAGCGGGGGCGTGAGGATCGAGGAGGTGGCGCACGCCGCGGGCGTCTCGATGAAGACGGTCTCGCGCGTGTTCAACCACGAACCGAACGTGCGCCCCGAGACCCGCGCCCGCGTCGAGGCCGCCGCCAAGGCGCTCAACTACCGCCCGAATCCCTCCGCCCGCAGCCTCGCCGGCAACCGCTCGTACCTGCTCGCGCTGGTGTACGACAACCCGCCGGGCAACTACATCATCGAAGTGATGTCGGGCGCGCTGGAAGCCTGCGAGTCGGCGCACTACAGCCTGATGATGCGACCGGTGGACTACGACCATCGCGGCCATGTCGACGCGATCGCCGACTGCGTCGCGCAGTACGCGCCCGACGGCCTGGTGCTGGTGCCGCCGCTGGCCGACGACGCGGCGCTGCGCGAACGGCTGGATGCGCTGGGCGTGCGCCGCGCCTGCATCTCGCCGCAGGACGCGCAGGCCGCGATCGGCGTGCGCCTGGACGAACGCAGCGCGGTGCGCGAACTGATGGCGCACCTGGCCGGGCTGGGCCATCGCCGCATCGCGCACGTGAAGGGGCGCCGCGACCACGGGGCCACGGAGTGGCGACTCGCGGGCTATCGCGACGGCCTGCGCGCGGCCGGACTGGACTACGATCGCGCGCTGGTGGTGCCGGGCGAATTCTCGTTCGAGTCGGGCCTCGACGCGGCGCGCAAACTGCTCGCGCTGGACGATCCGCCGACCGCGATCTTCGCCGCGAACGACGACACCGCGGCCGGCGTGATGCACGCCGCCGCCGGGCTGGGGCTGCGCCTGCCGCAGGATCTGTCGGTCTGCGGCTTCGACGACCAGCCGATGGCGCTGCGCCTGTGGCCGGCGCTGACCACCGTGCGCCAGCCGGTGGCGACGATGGGCCGCATCGCCGCCGAGCAGCTGCTCGCCGCGGTGCGCGACCCGCAGGCCGGTCGCATGGTGCAGGTGCCCTACGAACTGGTGATCCGCGATTCGACCGGGCCGGCGCCCTCGAGCGCGGCCCGTTGAGCACTGTCCGATGCGCAGGCCCCGCGCGTTCGTGCGATGCGCGGGGCCGCGGCCTCACCAGAACGTCGCGTACAGCGCGACCAGGATCGCGACCACGCCCACTGCGCCGGCGTTGAATGCGCCGCTGGTGCCGTAGGCCACGTCGTCGGTGCGGATGCGGTTGGCATCGCCGCGCGCGCGGGTCATCAGCGACACCGCGACGGCCAGCGCCAGCGCGAGCAGGAACACCAGGCCCACGCGGTCCATGAACGGCAGCGACGGCCACGCCAGCTTCAGCGCGATCGACAGCGCGAACGAGCCGACCGCGGCGGCGATCGCGCCGGCCTCGTTGGCGCGCTTCCAGAACAGGCCGAGCATGAAGATCACCACGATGCCCGGGGTGAAGAAGCCGGTGTATTCCTGGATGTACTGGAAGCCCTGGTCGAAGCCGCCGAGCAGCGGCTTCGCCGCCAGCACCGCCAGCACGATCGCGACCGTCGCCGCGATGCGGCCGACCTTCACCAGGTGCGCCTGCTCGGTGGTCTTCGCGCGCTTGGCGTAGAAGTCGAGGGTGAAGATGGTGGAGATCGAATTGATCTTCGACGCCAGCGAGGCCACGATCGCCGCGATCAGCGCCGCGAACACCAGGCCCAGCACGCCGGTCGGCAGCAGCGCCATCATGCTCGGATAGGCCTGGTCGGGCTTCTCCAGCCCCGGCGCCAGCATCAGCGCGGCGATGCCCGGCAGCACCACGATCACCGGCATCAGCAGCTTGAGGAACGCGGCGAACACCACGCCCTTCTGCGCCTCGCCGATGTCCTTCGCCGCCAGCGCGCGCTGGATGATGTACTGGTTGAAGCCCCAGTAGCTGACATTCATGATCCACATGCCGCCGATCAGCACGCTCAGGCCCGGCAGGTCCTTGTAGAACGGATCGTCGGGCTTGAGGATCATGTGGAAGTGCTCGGGATGCGCGGCCATCAACGCCTGGAAGCCGGCCACGATGCCGCCGTCGCCGCCGATCTTCGCCAGCGAGAGACCGACGATCAGCAGGCCGCCCAGCACCAGCAGTGAGACCTGCACGATGTCGGTCAGTGCCACCGCCTTCAGGCCGCCGTACAGCTGGTAGACCAGCGCGAACCCGCCGAGCAGCGCCAGCGCCGTGAACTGGTCGATGCCGGCGACGCGGGTCACCGCGATCGAGCCCAGCCACAGGATCGAGGTCAGGTTCACGAACACGTACAGGCCCAGCCAGAACACCGCCATGATCGTGCGGATGTTCGGGCCGTAGCGCTCTTCGAGGAACTGCGGCATGGTGGTGATGCCGTTGCGCAGGAACACCGGCAGGAAGAACTTGCCGACGATCAGCAGCGTCAGCGCCGCCATCCATTCGTACGAGGCGATCGCCAGGCCCAGCGCGTAGCCGGAGCCGGACATGCCGATGATCTGCTCGGCGGAGATGTTCGCCGCGATCAGCGAGGCGCCGATCGCCCACCACGGCAGCGCGCGGCCGGCGAGGAAGTAGTCCTGCGCGTCCTTGCGATGCCCCGCCTTCTCGCGCGATACCCATTGCGCCAGCGCGAAGATGCCGACCAGGTAGGCCAGCACGATCACGATGTCGATGTTCGAAAGTCCCATGGTTCCCCTCCGGAAATGTGGCCCTCTGCGGGGCTTCTTCTGCGTGTGCGGGTGGCGCGGTTCAGGGCGTGGTGCAGGCGACGGTGGCGTCGGGGTCGGTGGCCAGCTCGACCCGCGACAGCCCCAGCGCCAGCGGGCCTTCGGCATCGATGCGCAGCGTCCGCACGACGCGGCCCATGTCGGCACCGGCGGCCTGCAGGCACTTCAGCGGCACGCCCAGCCGTCGCCAGCCGTCGGCCGGCAAGGCCGCGAGCGCGCCGTCGATGCGCACGCGGCCGCGACATGCGCCGCCGCAGCCCATCTCCAGCCAGACCGGCGCCGTCGGCGCCTGCCGCACCTGCACCGTCAGCACCATTAGCACGTCGCCGTTGGTTTCGCGGCGGAGATCCAGCGGTGCAATCGAATTCAGCTCGAAGGCGCCACCGCCGCCGCGCCATTGCAGCAGCCGGGCGTCTTCCTGCGCGCGGTGGTCGATCGCCTGCAGCGCGATCGCGCCGTCGGCGCTGGCGGCCGGGGCGGTGGCGACCG
>JBQCJG010000185.1:0-11486 GCA_051952955.1 Lysobacteraceae bacterium
GGAGAACCCGTGGGAGGAAAGTCGGCGCGACGGACCGGAGCCCGTCGCGACGGATCACTTGGCTTCGACGAAGACGTAGGTCACGCCCGACGGCGCGACCGCGGCCTTGACGCGTTCGCTGTCCTCGGCCTTGCCGACGAACAGCAGCTTCACGCCTTCGAGCTTGCCCGGCTTGGCGTCCTTGAACGCGGCGATCGCCAGGTCCGCCGCCTTGGCCGAGGACAGCGAGGCCGAGGCGTACGCCAGCAGGTTGCCCGGCAGGATGCCGCGGTCGACGTCGGACTTGGCCTTGTCCAGCAGGCGGTCGTAACTGCCCTGGAAGTCCTGGCTGCTCTCGGCCGGCAGCAGGTAGAGGAACGGCGCGCTGGTCACGCCCTGCATGTTGCGCTTGACCACGTCGGTGACGTACTCGCGCCAGGCGGCCGGGTCTTCGTTGTTCGGCGCGGACAGCGGCGCCTTCTCGGCTTCCTTGGGCGCCTCGGCGGCCTTGTCGCAGGCCGCGAGCGAGAAGGCGAAGAATGCGACGAACAGCAGGCGGACGATGTGCTTCATGGGCGGAACTCCCCTCATGCGGAAGAGACGGTGCGCGTCTCGTGGACGTTGGTGGAACGGGGACGGCGGCGCGGAACGCGGGCGACGCCGTCGCAGGATTCGATCATGAAGCATCGATCATGAAGCATCGCTCGTGACGCTTCGTTCGCAGCGCTTCAGTCGCGGACGCGACGCCATTCCGCCATCAGCGCGGCGTTGACCGCCGGCGGCACGAAGCCCGACACGTCGCCGCCGAGGCGGGACACTTCGCGCACCAGCGAGGACGAAATGAAACCGTATTGTTCGGCCGGCGTCAGGAACAGCGTTTCCACTTCGGGAATCAGGTGCCGGTTCATGCTCGCCAGCTGGAACTCATACTCGAAGTCCGAGACCGCGCGCAGGCCGCGCAGCAGCACCCGGGCGCCGACGTCGCGCACGAAATGCGCCAGCAGCGAATCGAAGCCGCGGACCTCGACATTCGGGAAACGCGCCAGCGATTCGCGCGCCAGGTCGACGCGCTGCGCCAGCGGCAGGGCCGGCCGCTTGGCGGGGCTTTCGGCCACGCCGACCACGAGGCGCTCGAACAGCGGCGCGGCGCGTTCGACCAGGTCGAGGTGTCCATGGGTGATCGGGTCGAAGGTGCCCGGATAGACGGCGATCCGGGCGGGGGGCGGGCTGGCGGCCTGGCTCATGGCGTCGAAGGAATCACCGCGGCGGGATGTGGGGCGCAGTGTAACAGTCGCCTCCGCCCGACCGGAGCGGCCGGTCACGGCGTCGCCGGCACGTGCCGCAACAGTGCGTAGCGGACGTCGCGCGTGCGGCCTTCGCGATGCAGCCGCCAGCCCGCGCCGGGATCGGGCGCGGCCTCCGCCGGCGACTCGACGTACAGCCAGGCGTCGGTGGCGAGATGCGGTTCCAGCGCGCCCAGCACCGGCGTCCACAGGTCGGCGGCGAACGGCGGGTCGACGAACGCGAGGTCGAACGGCTCCGGCGTGCGGCGCAGCCATGCGAGCGCGTCGTCGTGCGCGATGCGGACGCGTTCGCCGCCGGGCAGCTTCGCGGCGATCGCGCGCAGGCCGGCGACGAGGGCGGGATCGCGCTCGACCAGCACCGCCTCGCGGGCGCCGCGCGACACCGCTTCGAGTCCCAGCGCGCCGGTGCCGGCGAACAGGTCCAGCACCCGCGCGCCCGGCAGCATCGGCTGCAGCCAGTTGAACAGCGTCTCGCGGACGCGGTCCGCGGTGGGACGCAGGCCGTCGAGGTCGGCCACCGGCAGCTTCGTGCCGCACCAGTCGCCGCCGACGATGCGCACGGTCCCGGGGCGTCCCGATGGCGCGGACGGAGGGCGGCGACGGTTCATCGGGAGGCCGGGAGGGCGGGTGCTAACATGCGGCCATTGTCCGCGATTCGCGTCGCCCTTCGCCTCCCCCTTCGATGATCCCCTTCTTCCGCCGCAAGAAACCGGACGCGGCCGCGCCGGCCGCGCCGGCCGCGACCGAGCCCGCACCGCAGACGGACGCGCCGCAGGACGCCGGCACCGCAGGCTCCGGCGCGCTCCGTGCCGACCATGCCGACCATGCCGACCCGGTCTCGCCCGCGGTCGACGCGGACTTCGCCGCGCGTTACGGCATTCCGGTCACGATCGATCGCGCACCGGTCGACCCGTCGCCCACGCCGGCACCTGCACCGGCATCGGCACCGGCATCGGTACCTGCACCGGCACCGACGGTGGACGAGCCGCTCGAACCGGCGCAGGCCGAGGCGCCCGCCACGGTCGTCGTCGAGCCAATGGCGTCCGCCGTCGAACCGGCCGCGCCGGCATTCGCGCAGGACGTCCCCGGCGTCGCCACCGACGCCGCGCCCGCCGCTGCGGCCGGCAAGCCCGGCTGGCGCGAACGCCTGCGCAACAGCGCCTTCGCGCGCAGTTTCGGCGGCCTGTTCTCGCGCAATCCCAAACTCGACGACGACCTGCTCGACGAGATCGAGACCGCGCTGCTCACCGCCGACGTCGGCGTGACCGCGACCACCCAGCTCGTCGAATCGCTGCGCAGGCGGATGAAGTCGCGCGAGTTCGCCGACGCCCGCGCCCTGCTCGCCGCGCTGCGCGCCGACCTGATCGCGCTGCTGGCGCCGGTCGCGAAACCGCTGGCGATCACGCCGGACAAGCCGTTCGTGATCCTCACCGTCGGCGTCAACGGCGTCGGCAAGACCACCACCATCGGCAAGCTCGCGCACCGCTTCAAGGCCGAGGGCCGCTCGCTGATGCTGGCCGCCGGCGACACCTTCCGCGCCGCCGCGGTCGCGCAGTTGCAGGCCTGGGGCGAACGCAACGGCGTCGCCGTGGTCGCACAGGGCCAGAACGCCGATGCGGCCTCGGTCGCGTTCGACGCGCTGCAGGCGGCGAAGGCGCGCGGCACCGACGTGCTGATCGCCGACACCGCAGGCCGCCTGCACACGCAGCAGGGCCTGATGGCCGAGCTGGGCAAGATCAGGCGCGTGCTCGGCAAGCTCGACGGCACCGCGCCGCACGAGGTGCTGATGGTGATCGACGGCACCACCGGCCAGAACGCGCTGTCGCAGCTGCGCGAATTCAACGCCGCGGCCGGCGTCACCGGGTTGGTCGTGACCAAGCTCGACGGCACGGCGAAGGGCGGCGTGGTGTTCGCGCTGGCCCGCGAGTTCGGCATCCCGATCCGCTTCGCGGGGATCGGCGAGCGCCCCGAGGACCTGCGCGTGTTCGATCCCGAAGCCTTCGTCGATGCGCTGCTGCCGGAGGCGCTGGGCGCGTGACCGAGCCCGGCGCCGATGCGCCGCGCGGCAAACGCCGGCGCCGGCTGCCCGTCCTCCTCGTCGCCCTGGCGCTGCTGGCCGCTTCGGCCGGTTGGCTGCTGCAGCCGCAGCGCTCGGTGCCGGTGCTGCTCGACCGCATCGGTCGCAGCCTCGATCTCGAGATCACCGCCGGCAGCGCCGACGCGCGCCTGCGCGGCACGCCGCAGCTGGTGGTGCGCGACCTCGTCGTGCGCGTGCCGGGCACACAGACCGTGATGCTGCGCGCCGACCGCGCGCTGCTGTCGCTGCCGTGGTCGACGCTACGCAGCCGCGGCGCCGACCTCACGGTGCAGCGGGTCGAACTCGATGCGCCGGTGCTCGACCTGCCCGCAATGCAGGCGTGGCTGGCGAAGCGGCCGCCCGGCGCCGAAACGCGCATCCCGACGCTGACCGACGGCCTGCGCATCGCCGACGGCCGCGTGGACGGCGACGGCTGGCGCATCGACCGCATCGTCGTCGAGCTGCCGTCGCTGCATCCGGATCGACCGGTGCACGCGCACCTGCGCGGCCGCTGGCTCGATGCGCCGATGGCGATACCCTTCGATCTCGCGGTCGCGATCACGAAGCCCGCCAACGACGCCGGCGTGGCCGCGACCGGCACGATCTCGGTCGAACACGGCGACTGGCGCCTGCCGGCGCCGGTGCACCTCGCCGGCCCGCTGCATCTCGGCGACGGCGGCATCGCGATGGTGCCGGCACGGCTCGGCTTCGCCGCGCGCTACGAAGCCGGCGAGACGCGGCTTCCCTTCACGCTCGGTCTGGCCGGCCCGCTGCGCTTCGACGACGCGACCTGGGTGCTGGCGCCGGCGGGCCTGACGCTGCGCGGCGACGGCCCACTGCCGTCGCTCGATGCGCACGGCGCGCTGGCACTCGGGCAACGACTGGCGATCGATCTCGCCGGCGCGCTGCCGCGCTGGCCCGAGGCCTGGCCCGCGCTGCCGCCGCCGGTGTCGACATCGACCTCGCCGCTGCCGTTCTCGCTGCGCTACACCGGCCAGCCCGATCTCTCCGATGTCGCCGCGCTGTCGCTGCGCCGCGACGCCACCGCGTTCGACGCGCGCTTCCGCCTGCATGACGTGCTCGGCTGGACGCAGCGTCCCGACGGCGCGCCGCTGCCGCCGCTGGACGGGCGACTGACTTCGCCGAAGCTGGCGATCTCCGGCGCGACGCTGGACGGCGTCGAGGTCGAACTCGACGACGAGACCGTACCGTGAGCCGCGCCGCCTCTTCGCCCCCCGCATACGCCGACGCCCTCCTCGCGTGGTTCGACGTGTCCGGCCGCCACGATCTGCCATGGCAACACCCGCGCACGCCGTACCGCGTGTGGCTGTCGGAAATCATGCTGCAGCAGACGCAGGTGCGGGTGGTGATCCCGTACTTCGCGCGCTTCATCGCCGCCCTGCCCGACCTGCGCGCGCTCGCCGCGGCGCCGCAGGACGACGTGCTCGCGCTGTGGTCGGGGCTCGGCTACTACGCCCGCGCCCGCAACCTGCATGCGGCCGCGAAGCGCTGCGTCGAACTGCACGGCGGCGACCTGCCGCGCGACCTCGACGCGCTGACCGCGCTGCCCGGCATCGGCCGCAGCACCGCGGGCGCGATCCTGTCGCAGGCCTGGGGCGACCGCGTGCCGATCCTCGACGGCAACGTCAAGCGCGTGCTGTGCCGCGTGCACGGCGTCGAAGGCTGGCCGGGCCTGCCCGCGGTCGAAAAGAGACTGTGGACGATCGCCGAAACGCTGCTGCCCGACGCGCGCATGGCCGACTACACCCAGGCGCAGATGGATTTCGGCGCGACGCTGTGCACCCGCCACGATCCCGCGTGCGTGCTCTGCCCGCTGCAGGATCGCTGCGTAGCGCGGCGCGAGGGCCGCACCGCCGAGCTGCCGACGCCCAAGCCCGGCAAGCCGCTGCCGGAGCGCAGCGCGGTCGTGCTGCTGCTGCGCGATGGCGACGGTCGCGTGCTGCTGCAGCGTCGCGCTTCGACCGGCGTGTGGGCCGCGCTGTGGTCGCTGCCGGAAGCGCCGGACCACGTCGCGGCGCGCACTTGGTTCGACGCCCACGTCGCCGGCGACCATGACGACGGCATCGCGCTGGCGGAGATCCAGCACGCCTTCACGCACTATCGGCTGCGGCTGCATCCGGTCGCGTGGCGCGGCGTCGCGCTGCGCGCGTCGCCCGATCCCGACGCCCTGCGCTGGGTCGCGCCGACCGACTTCAACGCGCTGGGCATCCCCGCGCCGATTCGCACCCTCATCACTTCCCTTTCCTGACGGACTCCACCATGCCCCGCACCGTCTTCTGCGAATACGAACAACGCGAAACCGAAGGTCTCGATTTCGCGCCGTGGCCCGGCGAACCGGGCCAGCGCGTGCTGGCCCGCATCGGCAAGAGTGCGTGGTCGAAATGGCTGGCGCACCAGACCATGCTGATCAACGAGAACCGGCTCTCGCCCATGAACCCTGCGCACCGGACGTTCCTGCTGGCCGAGATGGAGAAGTTCCTGTTAGGCGGCGGCGCCGAGAATCCGGCCGGTTATTCGCCGGAACTCCCGCCGGGCCCCGAGGCCGACGCCGCGGCCGGCGGCGACGGCGGCGACGGCGGCGCCGCCTCGACCTGACGTTTCGCGCGCATGTCGCGCTCGGCGGTGCGGATCGCCTTCACGTCGAGCGGGCGGATTTCCTGGATCGTGCAGGAGATCGGCATCAGGCCGTGGTTGGCGACCATCACCCGGTCGAACTTCGCGCTGAGGCGGCCCATCGGGTCGCGAAAGGCGATGCGGTCGGCGAAGTCCAGCTCGTTGCAGGGCGGGTAGAGCTGCACCAGCCACGCCTTCGACGGCGCGGTCCACAGCGCGAACGCGCCGTCGCCGAGCGGTGTCCAGCCGTTGCTGGTGCCGAGGTAGCGGATGCTGTCGACGGGATCGCCGGCATGGCTGCGGTAGAGCGCCAGGCGTTCGGCGTCGCGCTGGGCCGCGCCGGTGGCGCAGGCGGACAACGCGACGACGGCCGGCAGCAACGGAAGGACAAGACGGGTCAGGCGACGCATGGGAACCTCCGCGGGGGATGTGGGCCGGAACGCGCGTCCGGCCTCGGCCGGATGATGCGCCGGCGCCCGACGACCGCACACACGCTCCGATCCGGCATTCAGCGCTCGGCCGGCTTGCCCTCGCGGCGGCGTCCCCGTATCATGCCGCGCTCGCCGATGGCCGGGTAGCTCAGTTGGTAGAGCAGGGGATTGAAAATCCCCGTGTCGGGGGTTCGATTCCCTCCCCGGCCACCATCGGCAAGTTTCAAGCAGTCCCGGAAAGGCCGAATTTCCCGACGAAAACGAGGGGTTCGGCCTTTTTCGTGCCCGCTGCTTTTTCATCGTCCCTGCGCATTCCCGAACGCATGGGGGCAACGCCGGGGGCAACGGTGCCCGTCCTCGCGACGGTTGCCCCACGCCATGCCACGGCGCCGCCTCCGGAAGGCCAGGCCTTCGCGAAGACCCCATGTCTCGGGGCAAGACTCCCTTGCGTTGCCGGCCGAACCTCCAAAGCGAACGCGCCGGCCGGCCGATGACCGATCCCCGGGGCGATGCCGTCACCGTGCGCTACCATCACTCCGCCGCGATGCGCGGCCCTCCGGAGCGCGCCCATGACAGGTCCCCGCCAGTCGCGCGTCCACCGCTGCGTCCACGCCCTGTCCGCGGGGCTGCTGTCGGCGGCGCTCCTGCCGGCCGGCCTCGCCGCGGCCGCCGGCCCCGACGACGTGACCTCGGTCGAAAGCCTGGACATCACCCGTTACGCCGGCGAATGGCACGAGATCGCGCGGCTGCCGATGTTCTTCCAGCGCAAGTGCAAGGGCGAGGTGACCGCGCAGTACACGCTGCGCGACGACGCGATGGTCGGCGTGCTCAACCGCTGCCGGACCGAGGACGGCGAACTGCTGGAGGCCGAAGGGGTCGCCCGGCGCGACCCCGACCACGCCGGCCGGCTGGAAGTGCGGTTCGCGCCCGACTGGCTGTCCTGGCTGCCGATGACCTGGGCCGATTACTGGGTGATCGCGCTCGATCCGGACTACCAGTGGGCGATGGTCGGCGAGCCGGGCCGCGAATACCTGTGGATCCTGTCGCGCACGCCGGACATGGACCGGGCAAGGTTCGAGGCGCTGAAGGCCCGAGCCGAGGCCATGGGCTACGACCTGGCGCCGCTGGTGACGAGCGGCCGGCTGCGCTGATCCCCGGCGGCTCTGCGGCCGCCGCAACCGCGCCTGACCCGGACGCCGGGGCATAACCTACCGGGGCGTACGGTCCGGGCGCGGGCCGCGCTACCATGGCCGGATTCCCGGTCCCGGAGCAGGCGATGCAGCGTTGGAAGGTTCGAGCGGCGACGACGATGCGTGCCGCGATGGCGTCAGCGATGCTCCTCGCGCTGGCCGGCTGCGCCGGCGGCCCGGTGCGCCGGGTATCGGAGCCTGCGGCCAGCATCCAGCAACTCACGGTCGGCCCCGACGGGCGCTGGACCGTGGAACTGCGACTGCAGAACTACAGCAGCGTCGCGATGCGCTTCGACAAGGTCGACCTGACCCTGCACGCCGGCACCGAAGACGCGGGCAGACTGAGCGCAGCGCCGGCGCTGACCGTCGGGCCGGAAACCGCCGACACCACCACCATCACCCTCGCCCCCGCCGCCGGCGCGCGGATCGTCGTCGCCGGCGCGCTGGCCGACCGCCGCAACGTCGACTACGTCCTCGAAGGCACGCTCACCGCCGGCGCGCAGGACAGGAAGCCGCACGACTACGAGGTCCGCCGCGCCAGCGCGCTCAGTCCCGTCCCCGGGCTGGCCGGCACGCTGCGCTGAGCCTGCGCACCGCCCGTCGCGGGCGAACATTCCCTTTCCTTTCCACCGAATCCTTCTCCGACTTCCTTGCGCCCACGATGAACGCCTACAAAGCCCCGCTCGCCGATATCCGTTTCGCGCTGTTCGACGTGCTCGACAGTGAAGCCGCCTTCGCCCGCCTCGGTTTCGCAGACGCCAACCGCGAACTGGTCGACGCCATCCTCGAAGAAGGCGCGCGCTTCACCGAGACCGTGATCGCCCCGATCAACCACATCGGCGACGAACAGGGCTGCACGCACGACAAGGCCACCGGCAAGGTCACGACGCCGCCGGGCTTCCGCGAGGCCTATGCGCAGTTCGCCGAGAACGGCTGGTGCGGGCTGACGTCGCCCGCCGAGTTCGGCGGCCAGGGCATGCCGCATTCGGTGGGCGTGCCGGTGAAGGAGATGATCGACGCCGCGAACCTCGCCTGGGGCAACTTCCCGCTGCTGTCGCACGGCGCCACCGAGGCGCTGATGCACCACGGCGAGGACTGGCAGAAGGACGTCTTCCTCAAGCCGATCGTCGAGGGCCGCTGGACCGGCACGATGTGCCTGACCGAGCCGCACTGCGGCAGCGACCTCGGCCTGCTCAAGACGCGCGCCGTGCCCAACGGCGACGGCAGCTACGCGATCACCGGCACCAAGATCTTCATCACCGCCGGCGAGCACGACTTCACCGACAACATCGTGCACCTCGTCCTCGCCCGCCTGCCCGACGCGCCCGCCGGCAGCAAGGGCATCTCGATGTTCATCGTGACCAAGGTGAAGGTCGGCCGCGACGGCACGCTCGGTGCGCCCAACGCCGTGCGCTGCGGCGCGCTGGAACACAAGATGGGCATCCACGCTTCGGCCACCTGCGTGATGAACTTCGACGGTGCCGAGGGCTGGCTGATCGGCGAGCCGCACAAGGGCCTGATGGCGATGTTCACCATGATGAACACCGCGCGCCTCGCGGTCGGCCTGCAGGGCCTGGGCCTGTCCGACCGCGCGTACCAGAACGCGCTGCGCTACGCCCGCGACCGCCTGCAGATGCGCTCGCTCACCGGCGCGAAGAATCCCGAGAAGCCCGCGGATCCGATCCTCGTGCATCCCGACGTGCGCCGCATGCTGCTGACGCAGAAGGCGCTGATCGAAGGCGGCCGACTGCTGGGCTACCACGGCGCGTCGCTGGTCGACGTGGTCGCGCACGATCCCGACGCGGAGACCCGCAAGCGCGCCGATGCGCTGCTGGGCTTCCTGACCCCGATCGTGAAGGCCTGCCTCACCGAATGGTCGATCGAGTGCACGTACCACGCGCAGCAGTGCTTCGGCGGCCACGGCTACATCCACGAGCACGGCATGGAGCAGCTCGCGCGCGACGCCCGCATCACCACGCTGTACGAAGGCACCACCGGCATCCAGGCGCTGGACCTGATGGGCCGCAAGGTGATGCAGCTGCAGGGCGCCGGCCTGCAGGTGTTCCTGGGCATGATCGAGGAATTCTGCGCGGCGCAGTCGGGCAACGACGCGCTGGGCGAATTCGTCGGCCCGCTGCGCGAGATCGCGAAGGAATGGCAGGCGCTGACGATGCAGATCGGCAAGCGCGCGATGGCCGACGCCGACGAGATCGGCGCCGCCGCGTGGGACTACCTGTTCTACTCGGGCTACGCCGCGCTCGCCTACTGGTGGGCGCGCAGCGTGGCCGCGGCCGATGCCTCGTCGCAGTCGCAGGCGTTCAAGGACGCGAAGCGCGAGACGGCGCGGTTCTACTTCGCGCGCCTGCTGCCGCGCACCCGCACGCACGCGGCGGCCATCGCCAGCGGCGTGGCGCCGCTGATGACGCTGCCGGACGCCGGCTTCGGCGACTGATCGGCGGCCGAGCTGCGGGGGCGCCATGCGTCCCCACGGCGTCATGAAATGGGTATAAGCTCGGCTTCCATATGGAGGCCGACACACCCGCGTCGTGTTCGATCCCCGGGGATTCCCGCCCCGGCCCGCCCGACCGCGGCGTCCCCGCCGTCGCGGGGGGCGATGCCCTCCCCGTCCCTGCCGCTCCCGCCCCTGCGGCGCACGCCTGCGGTCCCGAAGCGGGCCTCGTGCGTCTCGACAGCGTGCGCCTGCTCTCGCTCGATGCCCACGGTCGCGTGCTCGACTGGATCAGCTGGCAGGACGCCGCCTGCCTCTACGCCCGCGACGCGGTGGCGTGGACGCTCGGCGACCCGTGCCTGCGCATCCACGGCGGGCTCAGCAGGCTGACCGGCGAACGCAGCGTGATGGAGCTGCACCCGATCGTGGCCTCGCGCGGCCACGCCCGGGCGCACGCGCTCGATCCCACCCCCGCGCTGACCAATACCGCGCTGTTCGCGCGCGACCAGCATCTGTGCCTGTACTGCGGCAAGCACTTCAGCCGGCAGTTGCTGACCCGCGACCACGTGATGCCGATCTCGCGCGGCGGCCGCGACGTGTGGGAGAACGTCGTCGCCGCCTGCTTCCAGTGCAACTCGCGCAAGGGCGGCCGCACCCCGCAGCAGGCATCGATGCCGCTGCTGGCGATCCCGTACCGCCCGAGCTGGATCGAACACCTGATCCTGTCGAACAGGAACATCCTCGCCGACCAGATGGCGTTCCTGAAAACGCACCTGCCGAAGAATCCGCGCGGCGTGTCGATCGTCAGCTGAGCAGACCGCGCCCCTTTCCGTGCCGTGCGTCGCATTCCGCCGGCGCCTCGACCGGAAAAGTGACGCACAGCGTTGAAAACGGTCGCAGCGCGCGCGTTGACGGGGAAAAACGGCTTCGCGACACTCTGCGATCGCGCAGAACGGGCTGACATCATGGCGTTGACGCTGGGCCTGACGGGGATGGATCAGGGGACCGAATCCGAGGTGAGGGCGGCCTTCGCGCATGCCGTCCGTCGTGTGCGCGGCTGGTCGCTGCTGTCGGAAAACGATGCCGACTACGTCATCGTCGACATGGACAGCATGTACGGCCCGATGAGCTGGCTGCGCCTGCACGCCGCGGGCAAGCAGGTCATCGGCCTGACCGCCGCGCCGCGCACCCAGGCCGACTACCGGCTGCCGCGGCCGTTCGACGTCGATGCCCTCACCGTGCTGCTGAGCGAGATCGGCGGCGTGATCGAGGAAGAACCCGCCCCCCCGCCGACCCCGCCGGTCGCGCCGCCCCCGCCCGCGCGAGTGGCCCCCGCACCGGTACCGGCACCCGCACCGGCCGCTCCGCCGGTGACCGCACCGCCCGTGGCACCCCCGATCGCTCCGCCGACGCTCGCACCGG
>JBQCJG010000186.1:0-7285 GCA_051952955.1 Lysobacteraceae bacterium
CCGTCGCCGCGCCCGTCGCGTCCGCGGCGGAGTCGCCCGCGGCTGCGGCGCCGGCCGCGCCCGTCGACGTCATGCGCTACGTGCGCCGGGACAGCTACGATGAACTGCAGATCTCGCCCGGCGGCGACCACTACGCCGCTACGGTGCCGCTGGAGGACCGCGTCATCCTGGTGGTCATCGACCGGGTGAGCGGCAAGCCGACCGCCAAGATCGAAGGCGAGAAGGACACCGTCGTCACCGACTTCTGGTGGGTCAACGATCATCGCGTGATCGCCGCGATGGGCCGCCGCTACGGCCGCGCCGACACTCCCGTCGCGACCGGCGAACTGGTCGGCGTCGACGCCGACGGCAAGCGCGCGAAGTGGCTGAGCGGCCCGGGCGAATTCACCGTCGCGTTCATGCTCGACACCCTGCGCGACGATCCCGACAACGTGCTGGTCGCGGTCTGGCCCTACGGCGCCAACGTCGAGACCTCGGTCGAACGCATGAACGTCTACAACGGCAATCGCGGCCCGGTGTCGTCCTCGCCGGTGCGCAACGCCGACTTCGTCGCCGACCACCAGGGCCGCGTGCGCTTCGCCCTCGGCAGCGACAAGGACAACGCCGACAAACTCTTCTACCGCGACGCCGACAAGGGCGCCTGGCGCCTGATCGCCGACGAGAACGCGAGCCATGTCGTCGAGCGCGCCGTCGGTTTCTCGGCGGACGACCGGACGGCGTACCTGCGGGTGCAGCAGCCTGACGGGCCGGACGCCCTCGTCGGCATGGACGTCGCCACCGGCGCGCGGACCGAACTGCTGCGCGACGAGTACGCCGATCCCTACACCGTCCTGTACTCGCCCGACGGCACGACGCCGGTCGGCGCGCTGTACCTGCACGGCAGCGGCAGTCGCACACGGTTCTTCGACGACAAGGCCCCGATCGCGAAGTATTACCGGCAGATGGAGAAGGCGTTCCCCGGCAACACGGTGCGGCTGACCTCCGCCACCGACGACGGCCGCCTGCTGATGTTCGCGGTCTTCAGCGACCGCAACCCCGGCGACTTCTATCTGTACGACACCGTGGCGAAGCAGGTCGATCCGGTGATGAGCCGGCGCAAGTGGTTCGATCCCGAACGCGAGCCGGGCACGGAAGCCGTGGTCGTCACCGCGCGCGACGGCCTTCAGTTGCACGGCTATCTCACCCGGCCGCGCGGCGCCGATCCGGCGAAGCCGCTGCCGCTGGTGGTGATGCCGCACGGCGGCCCGTTCGGCATCCAGGACACCGGCTGGTTCGACGACGACACGCAGGTGCTGGCCGAAGCCGGTTACGCGGTGCTGCGCATCAACTACCGCGGATCGGGCGGGTACGGACGCGCGTTCCGGCAGGCCGGCGCGCGCGAATGGGGCGGCAGGATGCAGCAGGACCTGACCGACGCCACGCGCTGGGCGATCGAACGGAAGATCGCCGTGCCGGATCGCATCTGCCTCTACGGCGCCAGCTACGGCGGCTATGCCGCGCTGATGGGTGTCGCCACCGAACCGGACCTCTACCGCTGCGCAGCCGGTTATGTCGGCGTCTACGATCTGGTGAAGCTGCACCGCGACGCAGCGAACGATGGCGGCGGCAGCCTCACCTGGGCGAACCAATGGATCGGCCCGCGCGACACGCTCGATGCCGGGTCGCCGATCAACCTCGCGAAGCGGATCAAGGCGCCGGTGTTCCTGGCCGCGGGCGGCGAGGACCGGCGGGCGCCGATCGAACACAGCGAGCGCATGGAGAAGGCGCTGAAGCAGGCGGGCGTGCCGGTCGAAACCCTGTATTACCCGCACGAAGGCCACGGCTTCTACACCGAGGAACACCGCCGCGCGTTCTACGTCCGGCTGCTCGCGTTCCTGTCGCGCCACCTCGGCGGCGCGGCGGCAAAACCCTGAAGGACTGCGGCGCAGGCGCGCCGCGATCGCTATCGCTCACTCCGCTTCGCGCAGGTACGGCTAGACCGTGCCCTTGAGCTTCATCGTCATCGGCTGGCCGCGGCGGTCGAGCGCCTTGCCGGCGATCACGCGGATCCAGCCTTCGCTGACGCAGTATTCCTCGACGTTCGTGCGCTCCACGCCGTTGAAGCGGATGCCGATGCCGCGCTCGAGCAGGGCGGCATCGTGGTGCGGGCTGCGCGGGTCGTTGGAAAGGCGGTCGGGGAGCGTATCGGTCATGGCGGCGCTGCGGAAAGGTGGAGCCGCACAGGATACGCGATCGCGCCAGACGCTCAGTCCGCGGGGCGGCCTTCGCCGCGACCCAGCGGGTCGGGCAGCGGCGCGCCGGCGTCGACGAAGCCCAGGGACACCGAATTGAGGCAGTGGCGCTCGCCTGTCGGCGGCGGACCGTCGGGGAAGACGTGGCCGAGGTGGCTCTGGCAGCGCGCGCAGACGATCTCGGTGCGCACCATGCCGTGGCTGGTGTCGCGGATGCGGCCGACGTGGCGCTCGTCGTACGGCGCGAAGAAGCTGGGCCAGCCCGTGCCCGAATCGAACTTCGCATCGGAGCGGAACAGCGGCAGCCCGCAGAAGCGGCAGACGTAGGTGCCGCCGCGCTTGTTGTCGAGGAACACGCCGCAGAACGGCGCCTCGGTGCCGTGCGAGAGCAGCACGCGGCGTTCCTCGGGCGAGAGCGTGGCAGCCAGCGCCGTGCGCTGGTCGGGGGTCGGCGGGGTCAGGTCGAATGCGGTCACGGGATATCCTCGGAATCCGGAGGGGGCGACGGAAGGGAGGCGGCAGGGGCGGCCGCGGTTGCGTGGCCGCTCCATTGCCGCCGGGCATTGGCGATGAGCGCGCGCATCTGCGCCCGGTCGGCGGTGCGCGAGACCGGGATCGCGCCCAGCGCCAGCGCGCGTTCGCGCAGCGCGCTGTCGACGTCGTAGTGCGCACCGCTGCGCAGGTCCTGGAAGCGCGCGCGGGCCAGCCCCAGTCGCGCCGCGAAGGCGTGCAGTTCGTCGAGGTCGTCGGCGAGCAGGTGCGCCCAGCGCCGGCCGCGCCAGCGGAACACTGCGTTGTCGACGTACACGGCCATGCCGACAGTGAAGCATGTGCGCCCGCGATCGGCAAAACCCGTGCGGAATGCGCGGCCGCCCGGGTTTGATTCGGAGGCGCATGCCCTCATGATGCCCTGATGACCACGCCCCCCGCTTCCCCGCCTGCCGCCGCGCCGGACGGCGCCCCGCTCGTCGTCGACCGCGCCAGCGGCACGCGCGGCGAATGGCAGATCCTGCGCGAACTCGTCCCAGACCTTCGGCCGTTCCTCGGACGCATCCTGCTCGCGCTGGCGCTCGTCGTCGCCGGCAAGCTGGCCGGCCTCGCGATCCCCGCGGTGCTGAAGCGGCTGGTCGACGCGCTCGACGTCAACGTCACCCACGCCGCGCTGGTGCTCCCTGTGGCGCTGCTGCTGGCCTATGGCGCCTCGCGCGTGGGCACCACGCTGTTCACCGAAGTGCGCCAGATCGTGTTCGCGCGGGTGATGGCGCGGGTGTCGCGGCGGCTCACGCTGCAGGTGTTCCGCCACCTGCATGCGCTGTCGCTGCGCTTCCACCTCGCGCGCCGCACCGGCGGTGTGACCCGCGATGTCGAGCGCGGTGGCACCGCCATCTCCGACCTGCTCGACTGGATGATCTACACCATCCTGCCGACGCTGTTCGAGATCGCGCTGGTCACCGGCGTGCTGGTGTGGATGTACGACGCCGGCTTCGCGGTGATCGTGATGATCACGCTGGCCGCCTACGCGGGCTTCACCTTCGCCGTCACCGAGTGGCGCACGCGCTACTACCGCGCCGCGGTGGAGGCCGACACGCGCGCCAACGAATGCGCGGTCGATTCGCTGCTGAACTACGAGACTGTCAAGTACTTCAACAACGAAGAGCACGAAGCGCGACGCTACGACGCCAGCCTGCAGTACCGCGAGGAAGCGCAGGTGCTCAGCCGCAAGACGCTGGGCCTGCTCAACCTCGGCCAGGCCACCATCGTCTCGCTCGGCGTGACCGCGATGATGTGGCGCGCCGCCGCCGGCGTCGTCGCCGGCAAGATGACCGTCGGCGACCTCGTCTTCGTCAACACCGTGCTGCTGCAGCTGTCGGCGCCGCTCAACCTGCTGGGCATGATGTACCGCGAGGTGAAGCAGGCGTTCACCAACCTCGAACGCCTGTTCGGCCTGCTCGACGAAAGCCTCGACGTGCGCGACCGCGACGACGCCGTGCCGCTGCGCGCGGTGCGCCCGCGGGTGCGCTTCGAGCACGTGCGCTTCGGCTACGACCCGCGGCGCGAGATCCTGCACGACGTCGATTTCGAGGTGCCGCCGGGGGGCACCGTGGCGGTCGTCGGCCACTCCGGCTCGGGCAAGTCGACGCTGGCGCGGCTGCTGTATCGCTTCTACGACGTCGACGCCGGGCGCATCGCCGTGGAGGACGTCGACGGCGTGCTGCGCGACCTGCGCGACTGCAGGCAGTCGTCGGTGCGCGGCGCGATCGCGATCGTCCCGCAGGACACGGTGCTGTTCAACGACACCATCTTCTACAACATTCTGTACGGCCGCCCCGACGCGACCCGCGAGGACGTCGAGGCCGCGGCGACGGCGGCGCACATCCACGAGCGCATCCTCGGCTTCCCCGACGGCTACGAAACGCAGGTCGGCGAGCGTGGCTTGAAGCTGTCGGGCGGCGAGAAGCAGCGCGTCGCGATCGCGCGCGCGCTGCTGAAGAACCCGGCGATCCTGATCTTCGACGAAGCGACGTCCGCCCTGGATTCGAAATCGGAGAAGGCGATCCAGGCGGAACTCGACCGCATCGCGCAGGGCCGCACCACGATCGTGATCGCGCATCGCCTGTCGACGGTGATGAACGCCGACGAGATCCTGGTGATGGACCAGGGCCGCGTGATCGAACGCGGGCGCCACGCCGACCTGCTGGCCCGCGGTGGCCAGTACGCGCAGATGTGGGCGCTGCAGCAGCAGGAAGGCGAGGGGTGAGGCGCGAAGATGGCCTCTGAACCCATCGGGTACGACATGCCAGATCCCGCCTCTGTCCATGATCGGGCCAGTTTCGAGCGGTTTTTCGAAGCCCTCGTCCGGGATCGCGAACATGCCGAGTCGAGGGAGCGGGCAAGCCCGCTGGCGCACTCGTACGCAAGCGCTCGCGGCTGGCAGAACACCACGATTTCGCAGTATCTCGAATGCGCGCTCGCGGGTGCCAGTGCGCAGAGTGGTTGGTCATCTGAACAGGGGCTCACATGGCAAGAGCTCGCGATCTTCCTGTACTTGGGCAAGGTGTACGAGTGAGCACGCTCCTGTCGCCACGTACATGAAAAGGCCGCTCCGTTTCCGGAGCGGCCATGCTCAACCTTTTACGCACAGCACCTGCCGGAGCGTGTGCACGACCTCGACGAGGTCCGCCTGCGCCGCCATCACCGCGTCGATGTCCTTGTACGCGGCCGGGGATTCGTCGATCACGCCGGTGTCCTTGCGGCATTCGACGTGCGCCGTGGCCTCGCGATGCTGCTTCAGCGTGATGGTCTGCTTCGCTTCCGATCGGCTCATGACGCGGCCCGCGCCGTGGCTGCAGCTGGAGAAGCTGTCCGGGTTGCCCTTGCCGCGCACGATGTAGCTCTTCGCGCCCATGCTGCCCGGGATGATGCCCAGCTCGCCTTCGCGTGCGCTGACCGCGCCCTTGCGGGTGACCAGCAGCGATTCGCCGTGGTGCGCCTCGCGCTGCACGTAGTTGTGGTGGCAGTTGACCGCCAGCTTGTCCAGCTGGAAGCGCGGCAGCGTGCGCCGCAGTTCGTCGAGCACGCGCGCCATCATTGCCTCGCGGTTCGCGCGCGCGTAGTCCTGCGCCCACGACACCGCCTCCACGTAGTCGTCGAACAGCGGTTCGCCTTCGAGAAAGAAGGCGAGGTCGCGGTCGGGCAGGTGGAAGCCGAGCGTGCGCGTCGCCAGCCGTTCGCGCGCGCGTTCGATGAAGTAGGTGCCGATCAGGTTGCCGGTGCCGCGCGAGCCCGAATGCAGCATCACCCAGACCGCGCCCGCCTCGTCGAGGCAGAGTTCGATGAAGTGGTTGCCGCCGCCGAGCGTGCCGAGCTGCCGGTCGAACTTGTCGACGCGGATGCGCCGGTGCTTCGCCTTGATCGCCTCGAGCCGCGGCCACAGGCCCGATTGCCCGATGCGGGTCTCGATGCCGGCCGGCAGGCGCCGGTGCTCGCCGCCGTTGCCGTTGCCGACCGGCACGCTGCGTTCGATCGACCCGCGCAGGTGCGCCAGCGAATCCGGCAGGTCGTCTGCGCGCAGCGTGGTGCGCACCGCGGCCATGCCGCAGCCGATGTCCACGCCCACCGCGGCGGGGATGATCACGCCGCGGGTCGGGATCACCGAACCGACGGTCGCGCCCTTGCCCAGGTGCACGTCGGGCATCACCGCGACCCACGGCCCGACGTAGGGCACCTGCGCGATGTTCTGCAGCTGGCGACGTGCGCCATCGTCCAGCGGCACGCCGCGCACCCAGCCCTTGATCGGCACGGGCGTGCCTTCTGCATGCAGGAATTCGAAAGAGTGCGTGTCCATGTCTGAGTATCTCGTCTGGATCCCGGCGCTGTGGATCGCGCCACCGCGTCGGGGTTCTGGTTTGATCGATCGATGCGTCGCATCGTCGGTCGTCGCCGACCGGCAATCCGGGTGCCCGTGCGTTCCCGGCCGTCGCCCGCACCGAGCATCGCGGTGCAGCGCTTGCGCGCCTCGTGGCGTGACCCCGCGACAGCGACGACCCGCGTGCGGACTTCGATGTCCGTGCGTTCGCGCCGTGATGCTGCGGAAATGATCGGATCTGGAAACGCGTGGGCGATACCGTGCGCGTCGCGAAGCATCGCGTGCGTGTGCAGATATGCGCTGTTGCGGACGCCGAAACGGAAAACGCCCCCGGAAACGGTTCCGAGGGCGTTCGCGGTCCTCGGAGATCGGGGCGACCGATCTCCGTGACGGGATCAGTCGTGGTGGTGGATGGCGCCCTGCGGCAGTGCAGGCTTCGTGCCGTTCGATGCGCAGGCGAAGTCGTCGCGCTGCGGGCGCGAGGCATCTTCACGGCGATGGAGGCAGGAGGCGGACGTCATCGGAAGGGCTCGGAACAAGGAGTTTTCGCTGCAGGCGTGCGGCGATGGGCGCGCACGTTACACCCGTCGTGTTCGCGTTGCAAACCATTTTTTTAAAAACCGACGCCGTGCCCCCCGGCGGCGGGGCTGCGCGGCGGGCCCCCCCCCACCCCCGAAGCGCGGCCCCA
>JBQCJG010000187.1:0-20239 GCA_051952955.1 Lysobacteraceae bacterium
CGAGCTGCAGCGCCGGCTGGGCGCCGCCGGCCAATCCGCGGACGCCGCCGCGGCGCCGCCCACGCAGGTCATGCCGGGGTCATCCACAGACCACCCTGACCACCACCGGTTGTGGTCGGCCCTCGGGCACGACCCCAGCACCATGGATCAACTGGTCGAACGCACCGGATTGACGGCCGCGGCCCTGTCCTCCATCCTCCTCGGCATGGAGTTGCAGGGGCGGGTGTCGGTCGAGCACGGTCGTTACTGCCGACGCTCCGCCTCCTTCCTTTCCAGTGCGCCGACCGGCGCAAGCCAGGGGACATGAAAGAAAGCATCCTCGACGTCCTGCTCTATCTCTTCGAGCACTACTTCGCCCAGGACGAAGAGCTCGCCGATGACCGGGACTCGCTCCAGAACGGCCTGCTCCAGGCGGGTTTCAGCCCGGCCGAGATCCACAAGGCCTTCGATTGGCTGGACACCCTCGCCGCCCGCCGCCTGGAGCCCGTCGCGCCCCGCACGGACGGTCCGGTGCGCGTGTTCTTCGGTGCCGAGCTGGACAAGCTGGACGTCGACTGCCGCGGGTTCCTGATGTTCCTCGAACAGCAGGGCATCCTCGATGCCGACCAGCGCGAGCTGGTGGTCGATCGCGCGATGGCGCTGGACCAGGACGTGCTCGACCTGGACGACCTGAAGTGGGTCGTGCTGATGGTGCTGTTCAACCAGCCGGGCGCCGAGGCGGCCTACGCCTGGATGGAGACCCAGATGTTCGAGGACGACGGCGAGCGGGTGCACTGACGCCGCACGGGGAAGGCGGGTCGGTCCGGTAACAGCGCGACGTCCGGCGCCTGTGCGTGGCGCCGCGAAGGGGAATTCTGGGACACTGCCGCGCGCGCTGCGCCGCCGGGGTCCCCGGCCGGCGGTACCGCGGCGAGATTGGGGGAAGCATGACCGATTGGTATTACCACGCACCCGGCCAGGGCCGGGTGGGTCCGTTGAGCGCGGAACAGATGCGGCAGCTGTTCCGCGATCGCGTGATCGTGCGCGACACGCTGGCCTGGCATGACGGCCTGCGCGAATGGCAGCCGCTGGACCGCCTGATCGAGGAGCTGGGCCTCACCGGCGTCCAGCCCGACCCGAGCAAGCCCCCGCCGACCCCGCCGCTGCGTCCGGCCGCGGCCACCGCCTCGCACGCGGCGCGGCCCAGCGTGCCCATCGAGCCGCCGCCGTCGAAGCGCAACGGCTGCCTGATCGCACTGGCGGTCGTCGGCGTGCTCGGGCTGCTGCTGATCGCGGTGATCGCGGCCGTCGCGCTGCCGGCCTACAACGACTACGTGAAGCGGGCGAAGGCGGCGCAGGCCGCGCAGTCGCACGGCGACGGCGTGTTCGACGCCCGTCGGCTGGACAGGACCGATGCGCTGGCCCGCGAACTGGTGACCGCGGCGATGACCGAGTTCTACGTCGCCAACGGCAACGTCTGCCCCGACGAACCGGAGTTCGAGAAGCTGATGGTGCGCGAACCGCGCTTCCAGGGCGGCGAGGACGGCTGGTTCAGCCTGGAACCGGCACGGCCCGCGGGCGGCGTCTGCGCGTACCGCGTGCAGTTCCTGGGCCTCGGCCCCGAAGTGAAGGGCCACGCCGTGCAGTACGACGTCACCCTCGGCGACGATGCGGTCCGCATCGACTGCCGCAACCTCGACCTGCCGGCGGGCGCCATCCCGCCGCGCTGCGGAGTCTGATCCGTGACCATGCCGCCCCCGCTGCCCGTCTCGCCGCCGCCCGCCGCGCCGCTGCAGGCACCGCCGCCCCGCAAGGGGATGTCCGGCTGCGCCATCGCCCTGATCATCGGCGCGGTGGTCGGCGTCTTCGGCATCGCGATCATCGGCATCCTGGCCGCGATCGCCGTGCCGCAGTACCAGGAATACATCGTCCGATCGAGGATCATCGGCGCCTACGCGACCGTGCAGGGCCTGCAGCCGCAGGTCGATGCCTGGCGCGAGGCCAACGCGGCCTGCCCGGGCAACGCCGACGTCGGCCAGGCCGAGGACGCGATCCTGCCGCTCGGCACGTCCGACAACGCCAGGGGCCAGGCGCACCTGACCGTCGGCAGCCTCGACAGCGGCGACTGCGCGATCGAGCTGCGGTTCGAGGGCCTGGGTCCCGCGGTCGAAGGCAAGACCCTGGTGGCGGTCTCCGACAAGGCCGGCTGGCGTTGCGATGCCGGCACGCTCGAGGACCGCTACCTCCCGTTGCCGTGCCGCCACGCCGGCGCCGCGGCCCCCTGATCCGGCTGGCCGGATCCATGCCGATGTCCTCCGCATGACCGACCCGTCCTGCCGCGCGGGGCGTCCGTCGCCGCGCAGCCTGCACTCCTTTTCCTTCGAGGGATTCCCGACATGAGCGAGTGGTACTACAGCGACGCCCAGCGTCTCCAGCACGGCCCGGTGTCGGCCGGCGATCTGGCCGCCCTGCACGCCCGCGGCCTGCTGCCGCCCGAGACGCTGGTGTGGCGCGAGGGCATGGGCGAGTGGCGGCCGTGGCGCGAGATGATCCGCGAGGTGGTGGCCGGCGGGTTCCCGGGCGACGGGCAGGCCGAAGCCTTCGTGAAGGCCGCCGAGGCCGCGCCGGACGACGGCGCCTATCGGCCCTACGCGATCGCCGAGGCGTCGCCGTATTCGCCGCCCCAGGCCAGGCTGGAGGCGGCCGAGACCGTGGTCCAGGGCGGCCGCGTGGTCTACGCCGGGTTCTGGAAGCGTTTCGCCGCCTACTTCATCGATTCGTTCGTGGTCAGCATCATCAGCTACGCGCTGATGATCCCGCTGGGGATCGTCGCCGGCGTCGGCATCGGCGCCAGCGCCTCCTCCTCCGACCCGTTCGCCAGCGGCGCGGGCATCGCGCTGATCGGCGGCATCTATCTGCTCGCGCTGGCGGTGCCGGTGGTGTACTTCGCCTGGATGCACTCGTCCAGCCACCAGGCGTCGCTGGGCAAGATGGCCATCGGCATCAAGGTGACCCGCAGCGACGGTACCCGGATCGGCTTCTGGCGGGGCGTCGGCCGCATGTTCGCCACGTTCCTCAGCACGATCATCCTGTACATCGGCTTCATCATGGCCGGCTTCACCGAGCGCAGGCAGGCGCTGCACGACATGGTCTGCGACACCCTCGTGGTCGACAAGTACGCCTTCACCGACCATCCCGAGTGGCAAAGCGAGCAGCTGGGCACGGTGACCGTCGTGGTGATCGTGCTGGCCGGCCTGGCCATCCTCGGCATGATCGCCCTGTTCGGGGTGATGTTCGCGGCGATCGCCGGCGGTCTGCGCTGACGTCCGCCGGGTGCGCCGTTGGGCCCGCCCGGAGGAGGGCCGGGGCCCCTCCGGCGGAGCGGGGACGCGATCGTGCAGGCTGCCCGTTTGGCGTCCGCGGAGGCGGAAACGCGCCCCACTTCGACTTCCGGGCGCTTGACACGGGACGCCCGGACATGACACGACTAAAAAAAGAGAACTGACCGACGCCCGGGCCTCCCCCGGGCGTCGCCTTCTGGTCCGGGGTCTGCCCCGGGCCCCGCCGCCGGCCCCGCAGGGGCGCCGCGGCCCTTCCGGATCCCCACCCGAAATGCCCAAGAACCTCCTCATCGTCGAGTCCCCCGCCAAGGCCAAGACGATCAACAAGTACCTCGGCAAGGACTTCCAGGTCCTCGCCTCGTACGGCCACGTCCGCGACCTGGTGCCGAAGGAGGGGGCGGTCGATCCCGACCGTGGCTTCGCCATGCGCTACGAGCTGATCGACAAGAACGAGAAGCACGTCGAAGCGATAGCAAAAGCCGCCAAGGCCGCCGACCACCTGTTCCTGGCGACCGACCCGGACCGCGAGGGCGAGGCCATCAGCTGGCACATCGCGGAGATCCTGAAGGAGCGCGGCCTGCTCAAGGACCGCACCCTGGAGCGGGTGGTGTTCACCGAGATCACCCCGCGCGCCATCAAGGAGGCGATGACGCAGACGCGGCAGATCGCCGTGCCGCTGGTCGATGCCCAGCAGGCCCGCCGCGCGCTGGACTACCTGGTCGGCTTCAACCTCTCGCCGGTGCTGTGGCGCAAGGTGCAGCGCGGCCTGTCCGCCGGCCGCGTGCAGTCGCCGGCGCTGCGCATGATCGTGGAGCGCGAGGAGGAGATCGAAGCCTTCGTCGCCCGCGAGTACTGGACCATCGAGGCCGAGTGCGCGCATCCGTCGCAGGGCTTCACCGCCAAGCTGGCGAAGCTCGACGGCAAGAAGTTCGAGCAGTTCACCGTCACCGACGGCGACAGCGCCGAGGCCGCGCGCAAGCGCATCGTCGCCGCCGCCAACGGCGTGCTGCAGGTCACCGACGTCGCCAGCAAGGAGCGCAAGCGCCGCCCCGCACCGCCGTTCACCACCTCCACGCTGCAGCAGGAGGCCGCGCGCAAGCTCGGCTTCACCACGAAGCGCACCATGCAGGTGGCGCAGAAACTGTACGAAGGCGTGGCGATCGGCGAGGAAGGCACCGTCGGCCTGATCAGCTACATGCGTACCGACTCGGTCAACCTGTCGATGGACGCCATCGCCGAACTGCGCGACGTCATCGCCCGCGATTACGGTACCAAGGCGCTGCCGGACAAGCCGAACTTCTACCAGACCAAGTCCAAGAACGCGCAGGAAGCGCACGAGGCGGTGCGCCCGACCTCCGCGCTGCGCACCCCGGCGAAGGTCGCGCGCTTCCTCAGCGACGACGAGCGCAAGCTCTACGACCTGATCTGGAAGCGCAGCGTCGCCTGCCAGATGGTGCCGGCCACGCTGAACACGGTCAGCGTCGACCTCGCCGCCGGCACCGCGCACAGCTTCCGCGCCAGCGGCACCACCGTGGTGGACCCCGGCTTCCTCGCCGTGTACGAGGAAGGCAAGGACCAGAAGTCCGCCGACGACGAGGACGAGGGCCGCAAGCTGCCGGCGATGAAGCCCGGCGACCGCGTGCCGCTGGACCGCGTCCACGCCGACCAGCATTTCACCCAGCCGCCGCCGCGCTTCACCGAAGCGGCGCTGGTGAAGGCGCTGGAGGAATACGGCATCGGTCGTCCGTCCACCTACGCCTCGATCATCCAGACGCTGCTGTTCCGCAAGTATGTCGAGATGGAAGGCCGCAGCTTCCGTCCGAGCGACGTCGGCCGCGCGGTCAGCAAGTTCCTGTCGGGCCACTTCACCCGCTACGTCGACTACGACTTCACCGCGAAGATGGAGGACGAGCTGGACGCCGTCAGCCGCGGCGAGGAGGACTGGGTCCCGCTGATGGAGAAGTTCTGGGGCCCGTTCAAGGAACTGGTCGAGGAGAAGACCGAATCGGTCGATCGCAGCGAGGCCACCGGCGCGCGCGAGCTCGGCACCGATCCCAAGTCCGGCAAGCCGGTCAGCGTGCGCCTCGGTCGCTACGGGCCGTACGCGCAGATCGGCGACAAGGACACCGACGAGAAGCTGGACTTCGCCTCGCTGCGCCCCGGCCAGTCGATGCACACCATCACGCTGCAGGAAGCGCTCGAGCTGTTCCGCCTGCCGCGCAAGCTCGGCCAGAGCAACGGCGAGGACGTGAGCGTCGGCATCGGCCGCTTCGGCCCGTTCGCCAAGCGCGGGTCGACCTACGCCTCGCTTGCGAAGGAAGACGATCCGTACACGATCGACCTCGACCGCGCGGTGTTCCTGATCGAGCAGAAGGAAGAGATCGCCCGCAACCGCATCCTGCTGGAATGGGCAGGCAGCGACGTGCAGGTGCTCAACGGCCGTTTCGGTCCGTACATCAGCGACGGCAAGCTCAACGGCAAGATCCCGAAGGACCGCGAGCCGAAGTCGCTGACGCTGGAAGAGGCGACGCAGTTGCTGGAGACCACCGGCAAGCCGGCGCGCCGCGGCTTCGGCGCGAAGAAGGCCGCGGCGAAGAAGGTCGCCGCCGCGAAGCCGAAGGCCGACAAGGCGCCGGCCGCGAAGAAGGCCCCGGCGAAGAAGGCGGCGACCAAGAAGGCCGCCGCGAAGAAGACAGTCGCGAAGAAGGCCTCGGCGAAGAAAGCCGCGAAGAAGGCGGTCGCCGCGGCGCCCGCGCCGGCGAAGCCGCTGATCACCGCCAGTCCGGTCGTCACACCCGGCAAGCGGGTGGTGAAGAAGGGCTGATCGGGACGACGCGATCGCGATGCTCGGCCCCGGCCGGGCTGAACCGCGTCCGCCGCCGGTCGCCCGGCGGCTTTCCCTCGCCGGCGGACCGTTGCAGGATGGCGCGATGCGCGCTCGGCCCGCCCTGCTTCCCGCCTCGCTCCTCGTCCTCGGCGTCGCCCTGTCCGCGGCGCCGCCGGCCCGGGCGGCCGACGACGTGGTCATCTACCGCTGCACCGGCGCCGACGGCCGCCTGACCCTGCGCGATTCGCCCTGCGAGAAGGGCCAGCGCCAGGAAACCCGCACCATGCTGCGGCCGAAGGACGCCCCGCCGCGCCCGGTCGCCGCGGCGCCGGCCGGCCCGCAGGCGCCGGTCTCGGTGACGCGCGAAGTGATCGTCCTCAACCCGCCGCGCCCGATGTACGAGTGCGTCACCCCCGACGATCGCCGCTACCTCAGCGACAGTCCCGAGGGGAATCCGCGTGCCGTGCCGATGTGGACGCTCGGCGCGCCGCTGTTTGGCCGGGTGCCGGTGGACGAACCGGGCCGGGTCGATTTCCAGGTCGAGAACGGCCGCGTCAGCGGCAACTACCGCAGCGGCAGCGTCGGCACCGCGATCGTGCCCACGCCCGCCGCCTACGGGGCGACGACCTGGGTGCGCGACGCCTGCTACGCCCTCCCGCAGGCCGACGTCTGCGGCCGCCTGCGCGACCGCCGCGGCGAGATCGGCCGCCGCTACGCCATCGCCCAGCCGTCCGAACGCGTCGAGCTGGCGCGCGAGGAGCGCAGCCTGGTCGCCCGCATCGACCAGGACTGCCGCTGACCATGCCGGGCGTCCGCCTCGCCGCCGCGACCTGCGTGCTGGTACTCGTCGTCGCGTTGCCGTCCACGGCCCCGGCCGCGGCGCCCGCCGGCGGCATGGTCATCTACCGCTGCGTCGATCCCGCCAGCGGCGCGGTGACGCTGCAGAACGACGTCCCCTGCCCGAAGGGCCAGCAGCAGACCGTGCGCAACGTGGCGCCGCTGCCGGCGTTCCGGCCGCCACCCGCGCCGCCGCCGGCCCCGGCCGCCGCCGACGCCAGGCCGGCCGCACCGGCGCCGGTGGTGGCCGCGGATCCCCCGCCGCCGCCCGTGCGCACCCCGCCGCCCCCGCTGTTCCAGTGCCGCACCTGGGACGACAGGGACTACCTCGGCGATGTCGCCGAGCCACCGGGTTCGTGCGTGGCGCTGGAGACGGTCGGCATCGACGGCAGCACGGCGCTCGCTGCAGGCCAGGCCTGCGAGATGCGTCGCGACACCTGCACCGCCGTGCCGGCCGAGCAACTGTGCGTGGCGTGGAAGAAGCGCGTCGACGAAGCCGAATTCCGCTGGAAGATCGCCGGCGGCCGCGACGGCGAGCAGAAGGCCGAGTTCGACCGTGTCGCGCGCACCTACCGCGCCAGTACCTGCGGCGGCTGAGGTCCGGCGTCCGCGGGCAGCAGGTGCGGGCGCAGCGTCGCCTCCAGCCAGTCCATGAACGCCCGCACCCGGCGCGACAGATGGCGCCGGTGCGGATACAGCACCCACACCGGCATCGGCTCCGCGCGCAGGTCCGGCAGGACCTCCACCAGGGTGCCCGCGGCGAGGTGCGCACGCACGCCGGGCGCCGGCGCCTGGATGAGGCCCAGCCCGGCGAGGCAGGCCGCCTGGTAGGCCTCGGCGTTGTTGACGGTCAGCGCACCGGGCATCGGCAGGGTGCGCCAGGCGCCGTCGGCATCCCGGTATTCCCAGCCCTCCGGCGCCGCGCCGAACTGCGACACGTAGTGGACCAGGGTGTGGCCGGCCAGATCGTCCAGCGATCGCGGCACGCCGCGCGCCTGCAGGTAGCCGGGCGCGGCGCAGTTGAGGATCTCGAACGCGCCCAGCGGCCGCGCCACGAGGCTGCTCTCGGCCAATGGGCCCACCCGCACCACGCAGTCGAAGCCCTCGCCGACCACGTCGACCCGGCGGTCGGTGGCGCTCAGCTCCAGCGCGATCTGCGGATGCGCGCGCAGGAAGCCGGGCAGGGCCGGGATCACCAGATGCCGGGCGAGGCCGCTCGACATGTCGACCCGCAGCCGGCCGCGCAGCGCCTCGCCGCTGCGCTGGAACAGGCTGCGCACCTCGTCGTAGTCGGCCAGCAGGTCGCGGCAACGCTCGTAGAACTGGCGGCCATCGTCGGTCATCCGCACGCGGCGCGTGGTCCGGTGCAGCAACTGGGTGCCGAGCTGGGCCTCGAGCGTGCGCACCGCGGCCGAGGCGACCGACCGCGGCTGGCCCAGCTCGTCGGCGGCGCGGGTGAAACTGCCGCGCTCGGCGATCCGGACGAACAGCTGCATGGCGTCCAGGGCGTGCATGCGGCGACCTCGATTGTGCGGGACGGGCGAACAGAGTAATCGCGGACTGCAGGTTTATCGTGCCCCGGGCGGACAATAGCGTATGCGCTCCGCCGTCGCCGACGGCCCTTTCGAAGGCGCTTCCCATGTCCGCACCGTCCGATTCCTCCTCCGTCGTCCTCGTCACCGGCGGCAGCCGCGGCCTCGGCCGCGAGATGGCCCTGTGCCTCGCCGAGGCCGGCCACGACCTGATCCTCACCTACCGCACCCGCGCCGACGAGGCGCAGGCCGTGGTCGCGGCCATCGCCCGCCGCGGCCGCCGGGCCGTGGCGCTGCCGCTGGAGGCGGGCGACGCGGCCGGCGTCCCGGCCTTCGTCGAGGGCGTCGGCGGCGCGCTGGAGACGCTGGGCCGTTCGCGGCTATGGGCGCTGGTGAACAATGCCGGCGCCGGCGTGCACGCCGGCATCGCCGACACCCGCGAAGCCGACCTCGACGCGCTGTACGCGATGCACGTCAAAGGCCCGTTCCTGCTCGCCCAGGCACTGCTGCCGCTGATCGCCGACGGCGGCCGCATCCTCAACGTCTCTTCCGGGCTCGCCCGGTTCACGGTGCCGGGCTACGGCGCCTACGCGGCGATGAAGGGCGCGGTGGAGGTGCTCACCCGCTACCAGGCGAAGGAACTGGGCGCGCGCGGCATCGCGGTGAACGTGCTTGCGCCCGGTGCGATCGAGACCGACTTCGGCGGCGGCGCCGTGCGCGACAACGCGCAGCTCAACGCCGCGCTCGCCGCGCAGACCGCGCTGGGCCGCGTCGGCCGGCCGGAAGACATCGGCGGTGTCGTGGCCGCCCTGCTGTCGCCGGCGATGGGCTGGGTCAACGGCCAGCGCATCGAGGCGTCGGGCGGCATGTTCCTCTGAGCGACGCCGCGGATCGCGCGGACGGCGTCAGTCGTCCAGTGCGGCCCGCAACGCCGCCGAGCCGCGCCGGCGCAGGATCGCTTCCGGCCCCGCGGGCGACGTCGCGCTGCGCTTGCCCGCACGCGCGGGCCGTTTCGCGCTGCCCGCGGCCACGAACGACGCGCGCACCGCCGGGTCGGTGGCGACGAAGAATTCGATCTCGTCGATCAGGCTCGGCGGCGCGGCCGTGCGCGATGCGCGCGTGGCGCGTGCAGTGGCATGCGGGCCGGCGTACAGCGCGTCGACCGCGGCAGCGACCTGCGCCGGCGTCAGTTCGGGCAGATGACGCTGCAGCCGCGCCCACTCGGTGTCGGCGGTCGCGCGCGTCGGCGCACGCAGCGCACTGCGCAGCGGCACGCCGCCGAACGCGGGCAATGCCGCCGCCAGCAGCGCCTGGCCGTCGGCGATGCCCGGGCCGTAGCGCTGCGCGTTCCAGCCCGCCGGCGTACGGCAATGCGCCTGCAGCAGATCGCGGAACACCGACGCCAGCCGGCCGCCGTAGCGCTGGCGCAGCGCCGCGCCGCCGCCGTGGTGTTCCAGCCACAGCGCGCACAGGCCGGCGACGGTGGCGGTGGCGTACGACGTGCCGCTGCTGCGGCCGGTGTCGAACACGGTGCGACCGCCGCGCACGTGCGACCACGCGCGCCAGACCGATTCGCCCGGCGCGGTGATGTCGACCGCCGCGCCGGAGGCCGAGCCGCTCCACGGCTTGTCCAGTGCGTTGCTGCCGGCCACCGCGATCACGCTGTCCAGCAGCGCCGGGAAGATCACCATCAGCGTGTGGTTGCCCGCGGCGCCGAACAGGATGCGGCCGTCGGCGACCAGCGCATCGGTGGCGCGCGACAGCGAACGCCCGGCCCACGGGCCGCCGAGGCTCATCGACACCAGGTCGCAGTCGCGGTCGCGGCAGCGGTACAGCGCGCGGATCAGTCGCGTGAAATCGAAATGGATCACCGAGCCCGACACCCGCATCGGCGCCAGCGACGCGCCGGGCGCGATGCCGGACAGTTCCGGCGTGAGGCCGGCGAAGATCACGCTGGCGGTCGCAGTACCGTGGCCGGGGAAACTGCCGGACATCGGATCGTGCGCGTCGGGATCGTCGTCCACGAAGTCGTGGCCGTCAGCCGTACGCAGGCGCGGGCCGAGGATCGACGGATGGTCGGTGTAGCCGGTGTCGGGATGGCCGATGCGCACGCCGCGTCCGCTCGCGCCGGTGTCGCGTCGCGCCGCGTCGGCGCGCACCGCGCGCGTGGACCAGTCGCGCGGATCGGAGCCGGGCAGATCGGCGTCGCCGGTGCCGCTGGCGCGCCGGAAGGTCGTCGTGGTCGGCGGCGGATCGATGCGATAGCCCACCGCGGGCTCGGCATCCGCCACCAGCGGATGCGCGCGCAACGCGTGCACCGCGTTCCAGGCGCGGCCGATGTCGACGCGGCGGCCGTCGGCGAACGGCAACTGCACGTCGCTGGCGCCCTTTCCCAGCGGCGTCCCGGACGTCCCCGCGTCGACCAGCGCCGCGAAGGCCGGCACGTCGGCGCGCAGCCGCGCGAGGATCCGGCGGCGTTCGGCGGTGGACAAGACGTCGCCCAGGTCGAGGACCAGGCCATGGACGTCGTAACGCGCTGCGGATCCGGCCATCACGGGTTCCTCCTGGGCATCGCGCGATGCGGCGACCACGAGAGCTTACGCTTCTCGCGGTCGCCGCCGGCATCACCGCCGGCGCGTCGTGGACGCAGCGGCGGATCGCGGGGGCTTGCGGAAATCGCGGGTCTTACGGAATCGGACCCGACGGGCAGGTGAAGCTCCTGGTGCTGGAGACTTCGCCGTAGAAGTTGCCCACCCGCACTGTCACCGACGGACGCGAACCGGCGGTGCAGCGCCCGGTGTAGTCGGTGCCGTGGCTGCCGTTCGGCCACGTCGGCACGGCATAGGTCGGCGAGCTGTAGCTCACCGTGCAGTAGTACATGCCGCCGCCGCTGCTCCCCGAATCCGGGCAGACGAAGCTGGTGATCGTGGGCAGCGTGCCGGTGTCGGAAGCGCCGCAGGTCGCGCCCACCGCACTGAACGCCGCGGTCACGTTCGCCACGCTGTAACCGTAGTCGGCGGCGGCGGTCTGCACCCCGCACACGCCCTGATGGAAGGTCGTGCTGGCCGTCCAGTACAGGTCGTTGGCGCGCGCGAACACCTGGAACGCCTTCTGCGTGTTCCAGCCCGCGGTGGTGGCGAGGTTGTAGAACGCCTTGTTGTAGATGCCCGACGAGTAGTGCACGTCCAGGCCGTAATAGAAGTTCGCGGTGCTGGCGATCGACTTGCCGTCCAGCGGCGGGTTGTACATGTAGCGCAGCGCGCCGGTGCCCTTGGTGATGTCGTAACCGACCTTGAAGTCGTTCGTGCCGCGCATGTAGTACTCGGCGGCCTCGCCGGCGATGTCGGAATACGCTTCGTTGATGCCGCCCGACTTGCCGGAATAGGTCAGGTTCGAGTTCTGCGAGGTGAAGCCGTGCGACACCTCGTGCGAGGCCACGTCCAGGCCGACCAGCGGATAGAACGTGGTGGCGCCGTCGCCGAAGGTCATCGACGTGCCGTCCCAGAACGCGTTCTCGTAGTTGGTCGCGTAGTGGACCTTCATCACCAGCTGGAACGTCAGCGGCGGCTGCCCGAGGTAGGCCTGGTACATGTTGTAGACCACGCCGCCGAAGTAGTGCGCGTCGTTGAGCGGCGAGTACGCGCCGTTGATGGTCTTCACCGTGTTGCGCGGGCAGGTGTACGAATACGCCGTGGTGCCCGTCGTGCCGCCATTGAGGTTCACCGTCTTCACGTTGGTGTTGTTCATGGTGCACGTGGTGCCGGACTGTGCGACGTCCATGTAGCCGTAGTTCGTGCCGTATTCGTACTGGCCGATCTTGACGTTGCCGCCGGGGCCGGTGCCGACCAGCGCGTGCTGCAGGTTCTCGTGCTGCGCCAGCACGTGGCCGGTCTCGGCATCGACGACGATCGTCGGCCGCGTCGGCGAGCCGCCGCGGGCGGTGTCGGCGAAGTAGGTCACGACGTAGGCCTTGCGCGCGTGGCCGGCGTCGTCGATGTGGATCGACAGCGTCGCCTGTTCGTCGCGCGTGCGCATGAAGCCGACGCGGTTGCCGAGGCCGATGCCCTTGGCGATCGACAGCGCACGGCTCGCGCTCAGGCGCGGCCTGCCGGCGGGGATCTCCGACGCGAGGCCGTCGACCTTCCGGCCGAACAGGGTGCGCACGTTGCCAGCGGCGTCTTCGTTGACGACCACGCTCTCGCCGTAGATCGGCAGGCCGCGGAACGTCTGCTGGTAGCGGGTGCTGTGCACGCCGAGGCTGGTCTTGCGCGAGAGCAGGAACAGCTTCGAATCGGCGTCGAGGCCGAGCGCGCGCTCATGGCGGGCGTGCACGGTGTCCGCGCCCGCGGACTTGGCGAAGGCGGCGTTGACGCGCGCGACGGCCGCGGCATCGACCCGCTGCAGGTCGGTGCGGAACGCGGCGGACGCCGTGCCGGCGGCGAGGAAGGCCACGGTCGCGATGGCGAGCGGGGCGATGCGAGGGATGCGATGCATGCGAGAGTCTCTCCTTGATGGCTCGATGGGCGGGAGTGATGCCGCCGGATGCCGGCCTGGCCGGCGATGCGGGTGACCGCATCCGGGGCAGTGTGCGGCGTCGCGGTCTCGTGCGTTGCGACCGCGAGCGCCTCACGAGGTGCGCGACGCGACGGCCTCCGCGCGAACGGAGGCCGCCGATGCGCGGAAGCGCGATCCCCGGATCAGTGGCAGCAGGTCTGGCTGTTCCACAGCGCCCGGCCGGACGACGAGTAGACGACGGCGTTGCCGTCGTTCTGCACCGCCAGGTAGGCGCCGGGGTTGCCGTAGGTGACGGTGTGCCAGACGGCCTGGTTGCTGCCGTTGTAGACCACCAGGTTGCCGTCGCCCTGCATGGACAGGCGATGGTTGCTGCCGAAGACGTAGTTGGCCAACAGCGCGCGCACGCCGTTCTGGTACAGCACCAGGTTGCCGTCGCCCTGGATGATCATGGTGAAGCGGCCGTCGCAGGACGTCACCGATCCGCCGGTGGCGAGCGTGGTGCCGGGCGAGAGGATGCCGCAGCCGGCCGGCGGCGTGGTGCCGCACGACGCCCCGACCGACGCGAACGCCGCGGTGACGTCGGCGACGCTGTAGCCGTAGTCCTGCGCCGCGGTCTGCACGCCGCACACGCCCTGGTTGAAGTTCGTGCTCGCGGTCCAGTACAGGTCGTTCGCGCGCGCGAACACCTGGAACGCATTGCGCGTGTTCCAGCCCGGCTTCGTCGCCAGCAGGTAGAACGCCTTGTTGTAGATGCCCGAGCTGTAGTGCACGTCCAGCCCGTCGTAGTAGCTCGCCGTGTTGTCGATCGAGATCCCGTCCAGCGGCGGGTTGTACATGTACCGCAGCGCGCCCGAGCCCTTGAAGATGTCGTAGCCGACCTTGAAGTCGTTGCTGCCGCGCATGTAGTACTCGGCCGCCTCGCCGGCGATGTCCGAATACGCCTCGTTGATGCCGCCGGACTGGCCCGAATAGGTCAGGTTCGAGTTCTGCGACGTGTACCCGTGCGAGACCTCGTGCGACGAGACATCCAGGCTCACCAGCGGATAGAACGTGCTGGCGCCGTCGCCGAAGGTCATCGACGAGCCGTCCCAGAACGCGTTCTCGTAGTTCGTGCCGTAATGCACGCGCATGGTCAGCTGGAACGTCAGCGGCGCCTGCCCGATGTACGCCTGGTACATGTCGTAGACCACGCCGCCGAAGTAGTGCGCGTCGTTGAGCGGCGAGTACGCGCCGTTGATCGCCTTCACGGTGTTGCGCGGGCAGGTGTAGGCGAAGGCCGTCGATCCCGTCGTGCCGCCGTTGAGGTTCACGGTCTTCACGTTCGCGTTGTTCATCGTGCAGGTGCTGCCCGACTGCGCGACGTCCAGGTAGCCGTAGTTCGTGCCGTATTCGTACTGGCCGATCTTGGCGTTGCCGCCGGGACCGGTGCCGATCAGCGCCGTCTGCAGGGCGTTCCACTGCTTCAGCACGCGGCCGGTCTCGGCGTCGACGATCACCGTCGGGCGCATCGGCGAACCGCCGCGGGCGCTGTCGGCGAAGTAGGTCACGACGTAGGCCTTGCGCGCATGGCCGGCGTCGTCGACGTGGATCATCAGCGGCGCGGTCTCGTCGCGGGTGCGCATGAAGCCGACGCGGTTGCCGAGGCCGGCGCTCTTCGCGATCGACACCGCGCGGCTCGCGGCGAGGCGCGGCTTGCCGGCGGGGATCTGCGCGGCGAGGCCGTCGAGCTTCTGGCCGAACAGCGTGCGCACGTTGCCCGCCGCGTCCTCGCTGACGACGATGCCTTCGCCGAACACCGGGATGCCGCGGAAGGTCTGCCGGTAGCGGTGGTTGCGCACGCCCATCGTCGACTTGCGGGCGATCAGGACGAGCCGCGAATCGGCGTCGAGGCCGAGCGCGCGCTCGTGGCGGGCGTGGACGGTGTCGGTCGCCGCGGCCTTGGCGAGCGCGGCGTTGCGCTGCACGACGTCGCTCGCATCGAGCGCATGCAGATCGGTGCGGACGGCGGCCTGCGCACCGAGCGCGCACAGGGCCGATGCGCTCGCGAGCGCGAGAAGGGTCAGACGTGGTTGACGGATCACGATGAATCTCCGTGTGATGTGTGGACTGGGCCGCACCATGCGGCCCGCTTCCCTGCGGCGACGCCCCCATGCGACGCCATCATGGCCGAGCATTGCACCGCCCGTTCCATGGCAGAGGCGACCGCGGCGGAGCGCGGTCGCGAATCAAGCGTAGACAGCCGGAATCGGCGGCGTCAATCGCACGGACACGATGACATTCACCCCCGACCAACGGTCGGGCCGGTGCCCACGCTCACGCCAGATCGGTGAGACCGGCCGCCACGTAATTGGCCCAGATCGACTGCATCAGCACGAAACCGGGGCTGAGCACGTCGTCGTGATCCAGCCTCTCCACCGCATCGCACCACGCCGCGCGGATGCGGGCCAGCGCTTCGAAATCCTCGACCCGGGCGCAGCCCATCCACCAGTCGCCGAAATGGCGCTGCGACAGCGGCACCGATTGCAGCAGCACGATGTCGGCATGGCGGGGATCGAGAAGGATGCGCTGGTACAGCGCGTTCACCGCCTCGGACGGGCCTTCGAGGCACTGCACGAACATGCCGTTGGCGTGCAGGAGGACGCCGGTGATCTGGTGACGGGCGTTGTATGCGCGAGCCTCCGCGAGCAGGGAGACGAGCCCAAGTCCCTCGAACGGAAAGACCTGGCGACTGCTGTAGACGAGTTGACCCAGCGCCATGCGGACTCCGCGCCCTCGACGGGCGGACCAAGCATCGGATGCGGCATCATACCCCCCTCCGCCCAGATCGCCGCAGCCCTCGGGAGTGCCATGCGCGACCCTCGTCACGACCTCCTCTTCACGCCCGTCCGCATCGGCCCGGTCACCGCGAAGAACCGGTTCTTCCAGGTGCCGCACTGCAACGGCATGGGCCACGGCATGCCGCTGGCGCACGCGGCGATGCGCGAAGTGAAGGCCGAAGGCGGCTGGGCGGTGATCGCGACCGAGGAGTGCGAGATCCATCCGTCCGGCGACGTGTCGCCCTACGTCGAGGCGCGGCTGTGGGACGACCGCGACATCCCGGCGCTCGCGCTGATGTGCGACAAGGTCCACGCGCACGGCGCACTGGCGGCGGTCGAACTCACCCACAACGGACCGACGGCGTCGAACCTGTATTCGCGCGAGGTGCTGATCGCGCCGTCGCACCAGCCGTCGAAATACGGCTATCCGGCGCAGGCGCGGGCGATGGACAGGCAGGACATCGCGAACTACCGGCGCTGGCACCGCGAGGCGGCGCTGCGCGGCATGCGCGCGGGCATGGACATCATCTACGTCTACGCCGGCCACGACCTGTCGCTGGCGATGCATTTCCTGCAGCGCCGCCGCAACCATCGCACGGACGAATACGGCGGTTCGCTGGAGAACCGCGTGCGCCTGCTGCGCGAAGTGCTGGAAGACACGAAGGACGCCGTCGGCCACCGCTGCGGCGTGGCGCTGCGCTTCGCGACCGAGGAACTGCTCGGCCCGGGCGGCATCGAACGCGCGGAGGCGCAGGACATCGTCGGCATGCTGGCCGAACTGCCCGACCTGTGGGACGTCAACGTCGCGGCCTGGTACAACGACTCGGTGCCCTCGCGCTTCGCCCGCGAGGGCGCGCAGGAGCCCTTCATCGACTTCGTGAAGAAGACGACCACGAAGCCGGTCGTCGGCGTCGGCCGCTTCACCTCGCCCGACACGATGGTCTCGCAGATCCGCCGCGGCGTGCTCGACATCATCGGCGCCGCGCGGCCGTCGATCGCGGATCCGTTCCTGCCGAAGAAGATCGAGGAAGGCCGGATCGACGACATCCGCGAATGCATCGGCTGCAACCTCTGCGTCAGCGGCGACATGACGATCACGCCGATCCGCTGCACCCAGAACCCGACGATGGGCGAGGAATGGCGCAAGGGCTGGCACCCGGAGCGGATCGCGCCGGCGGCATCGGCGGCCCGGGTGCTGGTGGTCGGCGGCGGTCCCGCCGGGGTGGAAGCCGCGCGCGCGCTGGGCCAGCGCGGTTACGAAGTGCACCTCGCCGACGCGCGGCGCGAACTCGGCGGCCGCGTCACCCGCGAAGCGCGCCTGCCCGGTCTCGCCGAATGGGCGCGCGTGCGCGACTGGCGGCTCGGGCAGATCCGGCGCATGAACAACGTCGCGATGTACCTCGACTCGCCGCTGACGGCGCAGGACGTGCTCGACTTCGGCGCGGAGCACGTGGTGATCGCCACCGGCGCGCGCTGGCGCCGCGACGGCTACGGCCGCACGCACGGCGAGGCGATCCCGGGCTTCGTCGACCATCCCGCGGTGTTCACGCCGGACGACCTCATGGACGGCACCCTGCCCGCCGGCCCGGTCGCGATCTACGACGACGACGATTTCTACCTCGGCAGCGTGCTGGCCGAGCTGCTGCGCAAGGCCGGTCGCGAGGTCTTCCACGTCACGCCCGACGACACCATCGCCTCGTGGAGCGCGAACACGCTCGATTACCGCCACATCCAGTGGCGGATGGCCGAACTCGGCATCGAACCGGTGACGTCGCACGAAGTCGTCGACTTCGCGCCCGGCGCGCTGCGCCTGCGCCACGTCTGGAACGCGCGCGAACGCACCCTGCCCTGCGCGTCGGTGGTCGTGGTCACCTCGCGCCTGCCCGACGACGCGCTGCACCAGGCCCTGCTCGCCCGTCAGGCCGACTGGGCCGACGCCGGCGTCCGCGACGTGCGCTGCATCGGCGACGCGTTGGCCCCGGGCCTGATCGCACATGCCGTGTATGCGGGCCATCGCTACGCCCGCGAACTCGACGCCTCGCCCGAAGGCGAGGTGCCGTTCAAGCGCCACTTCCACAGCCCGCGCGAGACCGACCTGCGGCGCGAGGATTGAGCAGGCGCCACCGGGCCGGCGGCTCCAAGCGTATGGCCGAAAGCCGCATTTGCGGCAGTGCAGCACGAGTCGCATAATCCGGGCGGCCTCCGGCCCGCCCTGCGGCCGGCCTCCTTCTTCCGCGCAGCGGGGCTGCGCGACCGCCACGGAGCCTCATCCATGTCCGACATCGTGATCGTCGGTGCCAAGCGCACCGCCATCGGATCTTTCCTCGGCCAGTTCACCGGCGTCCCCACCCCGACGCTCGGCGCCGCCGCCATTTCCGGCGCCCTCGGGCAGGCCGGCCTCGCCGCCGACCAGGTCGACGAAGTGATCATGGGCTGCGTGCTGCCCGCCGGCCTGGGCCAGGCCCCGGCCCGCCAGGCGGCGCTGGCCGCGAAGATCCCGACCTCGGCCGGGTGCACCACCATCAACAAGGTGTGCGGCTCGGGCATGAAGGCGATCATGCTGGCCCACGATCTGGTCAAGGCCGGCTCGGCCACGGTCGTCGTCGCCGGCGGCATGGAGTCGATGACCAACGCCCCGCACCTGCTCAATGGCTCGCGCACCGGCATCCGCTACGGCAGCGGCGAGCTGCTCGACCACATGGCGTGGGACGGCCTGACCAACCCGTACGACAAGCAGGCCATGGGCGTCTTCGGCGACGCCACCTGCGCCAGCTACGGCCTGGACCGCGCCGCCGTCGACGCGTTCTCGGCCGCCAGCGCCGAACGGGCCAAGAACGCCATTGCCGACGGCGCCTTCCGGGACGAAATCGCCCCGGTTACAGTGGTGACGAGGAAGGGCGAATCGGTCGTCGACACCGACGAGGAGCCCGGCAAGATCGACGTCGCGAAGATCCCCACCCTGCGCGCCGCGTTCGGCAAGGACGGCGTGCTCACCGCCGCGTCGTCGTCGAAGATCTCCGATGGCGCCGCAGCGACGATCGTGATGTCGTCGGACGAAGCGCAGCGTCGCGGCCTGCAGCCGCTCGCGCGCATCGTCGCGCATGCGACGCATGCGCAGGCGCCGGAATGGTTCACCACCGCGCCGGTCAAGGCGATCGCGAATGTGCTTGAAAAAGCGGGCTGGCGCGTGGAAGACGTCGATCTGTTCGAAGTCAACGAAGCGTTCGCATGCGTCGCGATGGTGCCGATGAAGGAACTCGGCATCCCGCACGAAAAACTCAACGTGCGCGGCGGCGCATGCGCGCTTGGTCACCCGATCGGTGCGAGCGGCGCGCGCCTGGTGGTGACGCTGATCGCGGCGCTGCGCGCCACCGGCGGGAAGCGCGGCGTGGCCTCGCTGTGCATCGGGGGCGGCGAAGCGACCGCCATCGCGGTGGAGCTCCCATAAGGGGCTGTAACGAAGGAACCGGCCGAAACCGGCCACGCCCGCTTGACACCCGGCCCGGGCTTGTCATCATGAGCGCCACACGCCCACGGCGTTTCCTTCGTTCCATCCAACACCACACGAGGTCTCTTCCCATGTCCCTGAACAAGGCTCTGATCGCCCTCGCCATCGGCCTGGCCCTGGCCGCCTGCTCGAACAAGGAACAGGCTGCCGACGCCGCCGCCGACGCCAACCAGGCCGCCACCGAAGCCAGCCAGTCCGCGGACCAGGCTGCCGCCACCGGTGACACCGCCGCTGCCGACGCCGCCCAAGCCGCCGCCGAAAGCGCCGCCGCCGCCGCCGATGCCGCCGCCAAGCAGTCGGCCGAAGCCGCTGCCGCCGGCAGCACCGCGATGGGCGAGACCGCCGCCGACGCCGCCGAGAAGGCTGCCGACGCCGCCGACGCTGCGAAGACCGCTGCCGACGCCGCCAAGGACGCTGGCGAAGCGGCCAAGAAGTAAGATCCACCGACCGATTCAGCCGGGCTTCATTTCGCTGAATAGGTTGCTACAATGAGGAAGCCGCGAGTCCATTGCGGCTTTTTCATGGCGCCGACAGGCGCAGACCGTAAGTCAGTGAACGAACACATGCCGGCTTCTGGCCGGACTGCCACGCGCACTGGCGTTGCCTGACCCGCAAATCCCTTCAGACAACTCCTTTGGAGAAAAGCATGAACAAGAAGCTTTACGTCCTCCTCGCCGCCGGCGTCCTCGCTCTGTCGGCCTGCAACACGACCGACGAAGCCCCGGCCGCCGACGCTGCTCCGGCCGCTGACGCCGCTGCTGCCCCGGCCGACGCCGCTGCCGCCCCGGCCGCCGACGCCACTGCCCCGGCCGCCGACGCCGCTGCTCCGGCTGCCGACGCCGCCGCTGCCCCGGCCGCCGACGCCGCCGCTGCCGCCACCGACG
>JBQCJG010000188.1:0-2724 GCA_051952955.1 Lysobacteraceae bacterium
CGCGGCGGTACTATAGGCCCCCCCAAGGGTGGTCGGCCCTACCTGGGGGGGCGCCCCCCGGTGGCGGCGGCCGGGGCGGCCGGGGGGCCGCCGCGCCGCCCGCCCCCCCACTGCGAGGTCACTTCGCGATCAGCACCAGCAGCGAACGACCCTGCAATCCATAGACGGTGTATTCGCCGCCGATCAGCGTCTCGGAGCCCGGCACGGCGACGGTGTTGGGGCCTTCGTTCCAGGTCGCCGTGTCGGTGACGCGGTACCACTGCTTGCCGGTGCCCGGCCACGGCAGGGTGAAGTTCACGTTGCCAGACCAGCCGTTGTAGGCGACGTAGAGTGCGCTGGCGGTGTCGCCGAACTAGGTGCCGTCGATGCGCCAGGCGATGGCGTGGTTGCTGGTGCCGTTGAAGTAGGTTGCGTCGGCGACCCCGCCGTCCGGCTTGAACCAGCGCAGCTGCTCCATCACGTTGCCGTTGTTGTCGACGCCCGAATAGAAGTTGGCCGGGCGCAGCGACGGATGCGCCTTGCGGAACGCGGCCAGGCGCGTGGTGAAGGTCTGGAAGTCGGCTTCGACGCTGCTGCGCGTCCAGTACAGCCAGTTCGCCGGGGAGTCGAGGTTGTAGGCGTTGTTGTTGCCGAACTGGGTGCGCAGGGCTTCGTCGCCGCCGGTGAACATCGGCACGCCGGCGCTCAGCAGCATGAACGCCATGCCGGTGCGCGCCGCGCGGCGCTGGTCGAGCACCACGCCGCCCTGGTCCCAGCTGATGTTGTTGTCCTCGCCGCCGTCGGACGGGCCGTACGGCCACGCCTGCGCGTTCTGCTTGCTGTTGTAGGCGTAGAGGTCGTTCAGGGTGAAGCCGTCGTGCGCGACCATGAAGTTGACCGAGTGCCACGGCTTGCGGCCGTCGTCGCCGTACAGGTCGGAGGAGCCGGCGAAACGCGAGGCCATCGTGCCTGGGGTGACCACCTCGACGCCCATCTTGTTCTGCTTCTTGCGCATGGCGTCACGGTAGGCGCCGTTCCATTCGGCCCAGCCCGACGGGAAGTTGCCGACCTGAGAGGAATTGCCGCCGATCGCCCACGGTTCGGCGATCAGGTCCAGGCCGCTGCCGCCGGCCGCCGGACGCGGCGGCAGCTCGTTGACGATCCGGTTCAGCGCGTTGCCGCTGTCCATCTTGTCGAAGTTGTAGCAGCCGTGTTCGCAGGTGTTGCCGAGCACCGAGGCCAGGTCGAAGCGGAAGCCGTCGACGCCCAGCGTGTCGCGCCAGTAGGCCAGCGAGTCGACGATCATGTTCTGCGCGATCGGGTTATGGGTGTTGTAGTTGCCGCCCACGCCGGTGTTGTCCCACGAGTACTGCAGGTCGCTGGTCAGCGAGTAGTAGGTCGGGTTGTCCAGGCCGCGCCACGACAGCAGGTTGTAGACGGTCAGGCCGTCGGTGCCGCCCCATGCGCCGCCTTCGCCGGTGTGGTTGTAGACCACGTCGATGTACACCTTGATGCCGGCGTCGTGGAACGCCTTCACCATCGCCTTGAATTCGCGGGTCGGGCCGCCGGCGGTCTTGTCGGACGAATAGCGGCGGTCGGGCGCGAAGTAGTTGAGGGTCATGTACCCCCAGTAGTTGTCGCCGCTGTCGGAGTTCGGATCGATGTCGTTCTGGTCGTTCTGGGTTTCCTGCACCGGCAGGAACTCCACCGCGGTCACGCCCAGGCCGGCGAGGTACGCGGCCTTCAGCGCGGCGCCGGCGTAGGTGCCGCGCTGCGCCAGCGGCACCGAGGTGTCGTTCATGGTCAGGCCGCGGGCATGCACCTCGTAGACGATGTCGTCCTTGAAGGCGCGGGTCGGCTTGGTGCCGAACGAGGTGGTGTCGGTCGCCAGCACGATGCCCTTGGGCGCGCAGGCGCCGCTGTCGAGGTTGCGGTAGCTGGCGCCCGAGGCGTAGAGCGTGCCGCTGGTGCAGGTCGCCGTATTCGGGTCCTGGCTCATTTCGCGGGCATAGGGATCCAGCAGCAGCTTGTTCGGGTTGAAGCGATTGCCGCTGGCGTCGATGTCGGTGATGAAGCCGGTGGCGCTGCCCTTGGTCCAGGTGCTGCTGTAGGTCCAGTTCGGGCCCCAGGCGCGGTAGCCGTAATAGACCGGACCGGTGATGCCGTAGGTGGTCTGCAGGGTCGACACCGACACGGTCTTCGACCAGACGTTGGTCGCGGTGTCCCTGGTCATCACGTAGTTGACCTTCTCCTGCGCGCCCGAGGCGGTCTTGTAGATCCACACCTCGATGCGGGTGGCGCGCGAGGAATACACGCGGAAGATGATGTTGCTGTTGGTGGCGTCGTACTTCGCGCCGAGGTTCTGCGCGTTGATCGCGGCCTGCGCGTCGTGCGCGGGCCACAGCGCCAGCCATGCGGTCAGCAGCAGCGCGCCGACGGTCCTGATCCAGTGCTGCATCGTCGTGTTCTCCGGGAAAATGGCACGCGCGGGTCCTGCGCGCCGGCACTATCGCCGGATGTGCGAACGCACATCGCGGCCGCGCCCGCCCCTGCGCGCACGTGCAAACGTATTCACCTGCGGCGGCGTTTCGCGGTGGCCGCCGGCGGCCCGCAGGGCGCTGCCGGCGGCGCCCTGCGCCGGCCGGCGCGTGAAATCGCTAACAATGCCCCCAGATTCACACCCCGGTCCCAACCTTCCACCGCGCCCATGCCCAACTATTCCTTAGCGTGCGACGCCGGCGGCCC
>JBQCJG010000189.1:0-3205 GCA_051952955.1 Lysobacteraceae bacterium
GATGGCGGGCTGGTCGGTGCTGCTGGCGCGACTGAGCGGCCAGCAGGACGTGGTCGTCGGCACACCGGTGGCCAACCGCCAGCGGCGCGAGATGGAGCGCGTGATCGGCTTCTTCGTCAACACGCTCGCGCTGCGCGTGCGCCTGGACGACAACCCGAGCGTTCGCGACGTGCTGGCGCAGGTGAAGGCGAGCGCGCTGGCGGCGTTCGGTCACCAGGAGCTTCCGTTCGACCAGGTCGTGGAAGCGTTGCAGCCGGTGCGCAGCCTGAGCTACAGCCCGCTGTTCCAGGTGATGCTCGCGATGGACAACACGCCGGACAGCGAGCTCGCCCTGCAGGGCGGCCTGGCGTTGCCCGGCCTGACGTTGACGCCCGTCGCGACGCCGCACACCGCGGCGCATTTCGACCTGTCGCTGCTGCTGAGCGACGACAACACGGGCCTGACCGGCGAGCTGGAGTACGCCTGCGACCTGTTCGATCGCGCCACCGTCGAGCGCTTCGCGGCGCACTTCCTGACGTTGCTCGAGGGCATGGCGGCGGACGACGCCGCGCGCGTCGCCGCGCTGCCGCTGCTGACGCAGGCGGAGCAGGCGCGCGTGCTGGTGGACTTCAACGACGTCCCGGCGGGAACGCCGGGCGAGGCGTTCATCCACGAACAGTTCGAAGCCTGCGTCGCGTCCGCCCCGGACGCCATCGCGGTGGTCTTCGAGTCGCGATCGCTCAGCTACGCGGAGCTCAATGCGCGTGCGAACCGGGTCGCGCACTACCTGATCGCGCATGGCGTGCAGGTGGACGACCGCGTCGCCATCTGCACGCAGCGAACGCCGGACATGGTCGTCGCCATGCTCGGGGTGCTGAAGGCCGGCGCCGCGTATGTCCCGATCGACCCGTCGTATCCGGTCGAGCGCCTGCAGTACCTGCTGACGGACAGCGCGCCGAAGGCGCTGCTGATCCAGCAGGCCCAGCGCGAACGCGTGTCGTCCGGTTCGATCCCGACGCTGGTGCTGGACGCCCCCGGCGATGCGCTGTCCGCGCAGCCGGAACATGACCCGGATGCCCGCGGCCGCGGACTGGCGGCGCATCATCTCGCCTACGTGATCTACACCTCGGGCTCCACCGGGTTGCCCAAGGGCGTCATGGTTCACCATGAGGCTGCGCTCAACTATCTGGATCACGCGTCGCGCACCTATCTGCGCGACGACATGGCCGGCGCGCTGGTGTCGACGCCTTTCAGTTTCGATGCAACGGTGACCACCTTGGTCACGCCGCTGCTGCGCGGCAAGCAGGTGGTGCTGCTGGCGGACGAGAACCATCGCTGCCTGACGCAACTGCTGGCGTACTGCCGGCAGCCGACACCATGGTTGCTCAAGGTGACGCCGGCGCATCTGGAAGCACTCGCCGGCATGGCGGCAACGCCACCGGTCTCCACACCGCACATGATCGTGGTGGGCGGCGAGCAGCTCACCTGGCGCTGCGTGGAAAAATTCCGCGAGCGCGTGCTGTCCCACGCGGTCATCGTCAACGAGTACGGACCGACCGAAACGACCGTCGGCTGCACGACTTATGCCAGTCGCGCCGGCGATACGCCCGTTTCGGCGAACGCGGTATCGATCGGTAGCCCGATCGCGAACGCGAAGATGTACATCCTGGACCCGCAGGGCGCTCCGGTGCCCGTCGGCGTCGCGGGAGAGCTCCACATCGGCGGTGCCGGCGTCGCGCGCGGCTATCTGGATCGCGCGGACCTGACCGCGGCGCGTTTCCTGCAGGATCCGTTTTCGGATGCGCCGTCCGCACGCATGTACAGGACCGGCGACATGGTGCGCTGGCTGCCGGACGGCAACATCGAGTACCTGGGCCGCAACGATTTCCAGGTCAAGATCCGCGGCTTCCGCATCGAACTGGGCGAGATCGAAGCCAGGCTCGCCGCATGCGCCGGCGTGCGCGAAGCGGCGGTGCTGGCGCGCGAGGATGCGCCCGGCGACAAGCGGCTGGTGGCCTATTTCACGGCCGTCCCCGGCGCGCAGGTGTCCATGGAAGACCTGCGGTCGGCGCTGAAGGCGCAGCTGCCGGACTACATGGTCCCGACCGTGTTCGTCATGCTCGACACCTTCCCCCTTACCGCGAACGGCAAGCTGGATCGCAATGCGCTGCCGATGCCGGACGGCGATGCGCTGGATCGACCGGACTACGAAGCGCCGCACACCGCCGACGAAGTCGCGATGGCGGAACTCTGGCAGGAACTGCTCGGCGTCGCGCGCGTCGGTCGTCACGACAACTTCTTCGAGCTCGGAGGCCATTCGCTGCTGGCGGCCCGGTTCGTGGCCGAGCTGCGTGCCAGGACGGGTGCCGAACTGGCGCTGCGGTCGATCTTCGAGGGACCCACGCTCCGCGAGCTGGCGGCCGCCATCGAGCGGGCGCCGCGCAGCGCCCGGGAGTCAGTGGTGCCGACGCCGCGCTATGGCGGTCCGCTGCCCTTGTCGTCCGCGCAGCGACGGCTGTGGATCATCGACCAGCTGGACCGGGACAACCACGCGTTCCGCAGCCAGTACAACATGCCCATGGCCTTGCGCCTGCGGGGTACGCTGGATCGCAAGGCGCTGACCCTGGCGTTGGGCGGCATCGTCGAGCGCCACGAGATCCTTCGCACGGTGTACGCCAACGACGCGGCGGGCGAGGGCGTGCAGATCATCGAGGCCGCGCGCGAGCTCGAGGTCCCCGTGATCGAGCTGCCCCCGGTTCCGGAGGAAGAGCAGGCGCAGCGCGTGCACGCGCTGGCCCTCGCCGATGGCGCGAAGGTGTTCGACCTGACGCGCGATCCGATGCTCCGGGCGACCCTGGTGCGTGTCGACGAGCACCACCACGTACTGCTGCTGACCCTGCATCACATCGCGGGCGACGGGTGGTCGCTGGCGGTGCTGGCGCGCGAGTTCATGGCGCTGTATGCGGTGCACGGCGGCCACGCGTCGTCGACGTTGCCGGCGTTGCCCGTCCAGTACGCAGACTTCGCGCAATGGCAGCGGCGGCAACTCGAAGGCGACGGCCTGCAGCGCCTGCTGGCGTACTGGACGCAGCAGCTGGCCGGTCTCCCGGTGGTGCACAGTGTCCCGCTCGACAGGAAGCGGCCCGAGAAGCAGAGCGTGGCCGGCGCGGTGGTCAGTCGATCGCTCGACGAGGATCTCGGCGATGGCCTGATCGCACTCGGCCGT
>JBQCJG010000190.1:0-4016 GCA_051952955.1 Lysobacteraceae bacterium
CGCGACGAAGCGCACGCGATCGCCGGGCAGCAGCCGCGACGGCGGGTCGGCCGCGGGATCGAACTGCGCCAGCGGCGTGCGCCCGAGCAGGCGCCAGCCGCCCGGACTTTCGCGCGGGTAGATCCCGGTCTGCGCACCGCCGATGCCGACGCTGCCGGCGGGCACGCGGCTGCGCGGTGTCGCCAGCCGCGGCAGCGCCAGCGCGGGATCGAGCCCGTCAAGGTACGGGAAGCCCGGCGCGAAGCCGATCATCGCGACCGTGTACAGCGGCGCAGCGTGGCGTTCGACCAATGCTTCGGGCGTGAATCCGAGTTCGGCCGCGGCCGCGTCGAGGTCGACGCCATGTTCGCCGCCGTAGCGCACGGGAATCTCGATCGTGCGCGGCGCGGCCTTCGTCGCGATCGCGCCGTCGTCGCGATGCCGGCACAGCGCGTCCAGCGCGGCGTCGGGCGCGATCAGCGCCGGGTCGAAGCAGACGCCGACGCTGTCCCACGCCGGCACCACGTCGCGCAGCCACGGCGGCGCATCGGCGCGCAGACGGGCGGCCAGCGCATGCGCCCTTGCGTTCGCGTCGGGGCCGGGCGCGAGCCGCAGCAGCCAGGCGTCGTCGGCGAGCGCCTCGGCCGACGTGCCGTCGCGCTCGTCGTCGTTCATGCCGACAGCGCAGCGCGCAGCCGATCGACGCGTTCGACCAGCGCCTCGGGCGAGTACGGCTGCGCGGCGGCCGTGCCCCAGACCGGGCGCGGCCAGGCGATGTCGTCGCGGAACCGGGCGATCACGTGCACGTGCAGCTGCGGGACCATGTTGCCCAGCGCCGCCACGTTCAGCTTGTGCGGCCGCACCGCGGCCTGCAGCGCGCGGCAGGCGCGGTCGATCTCGGCGGTGAGCGCGGCCTGCCGCGCGGGATCGAGGTCGGTCAGCTCGGTCGCGCCGTCGATGCGCGGCACGAGGATCAGCCACGGGTGGTTCGCGTCGTCCATCAGCCGCACGTCGCACAGCGGCCAGTGCGCGAGGGGATGGGTGTCGTCGGCCAGCTGCGGATGCAGGTGCCAGCCGGGCGGGGCGTCGGCGTGCCGGGTCATGCCAGGTGCTCCGTGAGGAAGGCGAGGGTGCGCGTCCATGCGAGCGCCGCGGCGTCGGCGTCGTAATCGGCGCGCTCGTCGCAGTTGAAGCCGTGTCCGGCGGAGTAGACGTGGATCGTCGCCTCCGGATGGTGCCGGCGGTGCTTCTCGACGTCTTCCGGCGGGATGATCGGGTCGCGTTCGCCGAAGTGGAAGAGCATCGGCGCGCGCGCCGGCTCGCTCAGGAACGGCACGCTGCGACCGCCGTAGTAGGTCACCGACGGCAGGTGCAGGCGGGTGTTGGCCAGCATCGCCAGGGTGCCGCCCCAGCAGAAGCCCACCGCCGCCACCGCGTGGCCGGATTCATGCAGCCAGCGCGCCGCCGCACCGACGATCTTCAGCCCCCGCTCGAAGCCGATCGCCGCCGCGTAGTCGCGGCCGCGGGCCACGCCGTCCTGGTCGTAGCGCAGCGCCACGCCCGGCTCGACCGGGTCGAACAGCGCCGGCGCCATCGCCGTGAACCCGGCCGCGGCGAAGCGGTCGGCCACGTGCCGGATGTGCACGTTCACGCCGAAGATCTCCTGGATCACCACGACCGCGCCGCGCGGCGGGCTGCCGGGCCGGGCCAGCCAGGCCTGCACCGGGCCTTCCGGGGTGGACAGGGTCGACCATTCGCCCATGGCAGTGCTCGCAGCGTCGGGACGGTCATCGTCGGGACAGGCATCGTACCGCTCCGCCGCTCGGGCCGGGAAAAGCGCGCCCGGGGCTATAATTGCCGGCTTGTCCGGGCATCCGCGCGGACTCCGCCCGCCACCAGGCCCCGCCATGTCCGCCATCGATCCCTCCACCGGCCGCCGCGTCGGTTTCGTCAGTCTCGGCTGCCCCAAGGCGCTGGTGGACTCCGAGCGCATCCTCACCCAGCTGCGGGTCGAGGGCTACGACATCGTCCAGACCTACGACGACGCCGACGTGGTGGTGGTCAACACCTGCGGCTTCATCGATTCGGCCGTGGCCGAGTCGCTGGACGCCATCGGCGAGGCCATGGCCGAGAACGGCAAGGTCATCGTCACCGGCTGCCTCGGCAAGCGCCCGGAGCAGATCCGCGAGGCGCATCCCGACGTGCTCGCGATCACCGGCCCGCAGGACTACCAGAGCGTGATGACCGCCGTGCATGCGGCACTGCCGCCGACGCACGATCCGTACACCGACCTCGTGCCGCGCCGCCTTGCCGAGCACGACATCGGCGTGAAGCTCACGCCCAGGCACTACGCGTACCTGAAGATTTCCGAGGGCTGCAACCATCGCTGCAGCTTCTGCATCATCCCGTCGATGCGCGGCGACCTGGTGTCGCGGCCGGTCGACGACGTGCTGCGCGAGGCCGAGAAGCTGGTCATGGGCGGCGTGAAGGAACTGCTGGTGATCTCGCAGGACACCAGCGCCTACGGCGTCGACGTGAAGTACGCCGAGCGCACCTGGCGCGGCAAGGCGTACCAGACGCGGATGAAGGCGCTGTGCGAAGGGCTGTCGGAACTCGGCGTGTGGACGCGCCTGCACTACGTGTATCCGTATCCGCACGTCGACGAGATCGTGCCGCTGATGGCGGACGGCAAGCTGCTGCCGTACCTCGACATCCCGTTCCAGCACGCCAGCCCGCGCATCCTCAAGCTGATGAAGCGCCCCGGCGCGGTCGACCGGACGCTGGAGCGCATCCGCCGCTGGCGCGAGACCTGTCCCGACATCACCCTGCGCAGCACCTTCATCGTCGGTTTCCCCGGCGAGACCGAGGCGGAGTTCGAGGAACTGCTGGATTTCCTCGACGAAGCGCAGCTCGATCGCGTCGGCGCGTTCGCCTATTCGCCGGTCGAGGGCGCGGCCGCGAACGCCTTGCCCGACCCGCTGCCCGAGGACGTGAAGCACGATCGCCTCGCGCGCTTCATGGAGCGCCAGGCGGAGATTTCGGAAGCCAAGCTCGCGGCCAAGGTCGGCAGCGTGCAGCGCTGCCTCGTCGATATGGTCGACGGCGACCTCGGCCTCGCGCGTTCGGCCTCCGACGCGCCGGAGATCGACGGCCTCGTGCAGATCCAGAACAGCCGCGAAGCCGGCCTGCGCCCGGGCGAGTTCGTCAACGTCGAGATCATGGGCAGCGACGAGCACGACCTCTACGGCGAAGTGATCTTCGACGACTGACCGCGGCATGCGCGCGAAGCGCCGTTTCGTCGCGCCGCCGCGCGATGCCGTCGATCCGGTGTGCTTCGACCATCCGGTGCACGCGGGCTACGCCGCGTTCCGGGCCTGGTGCGTGTCGCCGGACTGGCCGTCGATCGACGCGCTGAACGCGGCGCTGCCGGGCGACGGCCCGCGCTTCGTCGCGCAGGACGCGGCGCTGCTCGACGACGGCCTGCACTACGAGACCCGCATCGCCGAGCGCGGCGCCATCGCCACGCGTCCCGGCAACTGGCACGACCTGTTCAACGCGATGGTGTGGTGCCGGCATCCCGCGCTCAAGCGCGCGCTCAACGCGCGGCAGTGCATGCACATCGCGACCATGGGCCCGTCCGAGCGCAACCGCGCCCAGTACGCGCTGACGCAGTTCGACGAGGCCGGCGCGATCGTGCGCGTGCGCGATCCCGCGCTGCTCGCCGCCTGGGATCGCCACGACTGGCGCGCGCTGTGCTTCGACCATGCCGGCGCGTGGCGCCGCGGCGACATCGCGGTCGCCGCCGTCGTCGGCCACGCGCTGCTGGAGATCTCGCTGCAGCCCGCGCTGTATCCGGTCGCGAAATGCCTGGTCGTGTCCGGCGACGTCGACGACGTGGCCTGCGTCGCGCGCGTCGCCGGTGCCATCGCCGGTGGCGACGTGCTGGCCGATCCGCTCGAACTGCGGCCGCTGCCCCTGGCCGGCATTCCGGGGTGGCATCCCGTTCAGGACGCGGCCTTCTACGCGACCGCGCCGTG
>JBQCJG010000191.1:0-3508 GCA_051952955.1 Lysobacteraceae bacterium
ATTCGAGGACCTGCGGGGCCTGGGCGAAGCGGAGTGGCGCGATGAGATCGCGCGCATCGGCGAGCGCATGCAGGCCAGCCTGTCGCTGAGCGACGGGCCGCTGTTCCGCGCGGTGATGTTCGAGGCGGGCGCGGGATTCCGCCGCCTGCTGCTGATCGCGCATCACCTGATCATCGATGGCGTTTCCTGGCGCGTATTGCTGTCGGACCTGGAGCAGGGTCAACGGCAATTGCGCGAAGGGCGGGCCGAGGTGACGCTGGCGAAGAAGCGCTCCTCGCTGCAGGCGTGGGGCGCCTTCCTCGAGCAGTACGCGCGCAGCGAGAGCGTCCAGAGCGAACTGGGCTACTGGCAGCAGCAATTGGCGGTGCCGGCCCTGCCGATCGCTGCTGCGGGCGCCGTCGACCAGCGCTATGCAACGACCAGTGTCATGTCCTTCGAACTCGATGCGGACGACACCGATGCGCTGTTGAAAGTTTGCCACCGCGCGTACCGCACGGAAACGCCGGAGCTGCTGCTGGCCGCCGTCCTGCGCGGGTTCCAGCGCTGGGGCGACGTGTCGACGCTGCTGTTCAGCATGGAAGGCCACGGCCGCGAAGCCTTGAGCGATGCCATCGATCACAGCGAGACCGTGGGCTGGCTCACCAGCCTGTACCCGCTCGCGCTGCGGGCACCGGCGACGTCGTCCCTGGGCGACCTCGTCATGCACGTCAAGGAACAGATGCGTGCCGTGCCCGGGAAAGGCATCGGCTACGGTCTGCTGCGGCATCTCGCAGGCATCGCGTCCCTGGCGCCCTCGACGCCGCGCAACGACATCCTGTTCAACTACCTGGGCCAGTTCGATCAGTCCGAGGCGGACGGCATCGCCTTCGCCACGGAATTCGCAGGCCATGCGGTGAGTCCGCGCCGCCGGCGCGAGCACGGCGCGGAGATCACGGCGCTGATCAGCGGCGGCCGCCTGTCGTTCGGCATGGGCTTCAATGGCCTGGCGCAGGACGCCGCGCGCATGCAGGCGCTGCTGGACGACATCCACTCGGCGCTGAAGGAGATCATCGCGCACTGCCTCGACACGCCGGACGTCCGCTACACGCCCAGCGACTTCCCGCTGGCGCAGGCCACGCTGGCGCAGGTGCAGCAGTGGCAGCAGGCGTACCCGGACCTGCAGCAGCTTTACGCGTCCACGGCGATGCAGCAGGGCCTGATCTTCCACGAGCTGGTCGCGGGCGGTGCCTACGTGACGCAGCTCGACCTGTCGCTGGTCGGCGTGCTCGATCAGGCGTTGTTCCGCACCGCCTGGCAACGGATCGTCGAACGGCACGACATCTTCCGCACGATCTTCGTCGGCGATCGCCTCGTCCAGCTGGTGCGCGCGCACGCGACCGTGAACTGGCAGGCGTTCGACTGGCGCGATCTCGACGTCGAGGCGCAGGCCGAACGCTTCCTGCAGTACAGCCGTGCGGACAAGAAGCAGGGCTTCGATCTCACCCGGGCGCCGCTGTTGCGCCTGGCGGTCATGCGCCTGACCGACACGCGAACGCGGCTGCTCGTGTCCTATCACCATGCGTTGATGGATGCGTGGTCGCAGACGGTGCTGTTCGACGAACTCATGCAGGTCTACCGGTCGCTCGTGCACGAGCGTGCGGCGACACTGCCGGCGCCGGTTCCGTATTCGGCCTATGTCGCATGGCTGGCGCACCAGGATCGAGCGGCCGCCCACCGGTACTGGCAGGAGCGCGTCGGCGACATCCGCGCCACCACCGAGCTGGGCCTCGCCGTCGCATCCGCGCACGCGACCGCGGCGGAGTACGACGAACAGCGCCTGCACCTCGGCGTCGCGCTGACGCGGCAGCTGCAGGCGTTCGCCAAGGCCCACCACGTGACGATGCACGTCCTGATCCAGGGCGCATGGGGCTATCTCGTCCATCGCTACAGCGGCCGCGACTGCATCCTGTTCGGCGAAACCATCTCGGGTCGTCCGGCGACGTTGCCGGGCGTCGAACGGATGGTCGGCCTGTTCATCAACACGCTGCCGGTCCGCATGGAGTTCGCGGCGGACGTGGAGGTCGTCAGCTGGTTGCAGCAACTGCATCGGGAGAGCGTCGAGCGCGAAGCGTTCGCCTACCTGCCGCTGCTGGACATCCAGGCGCTGAGCGCCCTCCCGCGCGGCCAGCCGCTGTTCGAGACGCTGCTGGCCTTCAACAACCTGCCGGAGCCCGATGCGGCGAACGCCGGACAGGACCTGCGCGTCGAGGCGATGCAGGGCGACGAGCAGACGAACTACGGCCTCACCTTGAGCGCGCAGTTGCTGGAGGATCTGTCCTTCCGCCTGACCTGCCGGACGGATCAATATGCGTCCGCAGCGCTCGAGACCATGCTCGGGCACTTGCGCGAAATCCTGAGCGGCATCGCCGACGCGAAGGGCAGGACGGTCGCGCAGTTGCCGCTGCTGACCCGCGCCGAGGAAGCGCAGGCACGCGCGCAACGCCTGACGGTCGCGACGCGCCCACAACTGCAGGACGCGGACGAGGCCACCGAGGCCCTGCTGGCGGCGCTCGACGACAGGCCGGTCTGCGTTCTCGACGGGAAGCTGCGCCATGTCCCGCCGGGCGTCACCGGCGAGTTGTATGCCGCACAGCCGGACGGCGCTCTCGAACGCACCGGGGAACTGGCGCGGTGGTCGGCGGGTCGCCTCGAGTTGCTCGGGCGGGTGCGCGACCAGGTGTGCATCCAGGGCCAAACGTTCGGCTTGGCGCAGGTGCGCCGACAGTTGCAAACCTGGTCGGGCCTGCGCGAGACCTTCGTACTCTGCAACGGCGACGGAGACCGTGCCCGTCTGGTCGCGTGGCTGGTGCCGGAGCAGATGCCGGAACACGAGCTGGAGACGCTCCAGCGCCTGCATCGGTATCTGCAGGACCAGTTGCCGGAGGCGATGGTGCCGGCCGGATACGGGATGCTCCCGGCGCTGCCGCGGCTGCCCGATGGCCAGGTCGATGTCCAGCGGTTGCCGGAGCCTCACTGGCTGGAAACGGCAGCCTACGTGGCGCCGGAGACGCCGACCGAACTTGCGCTTGCGGCCATCTGGGAGGAATTGCTGGAGCGGCCGCGGATCGGCGCGCTGGACAGCGTCTTCGCGCTGGGCGGCAACTCGCTGACCATGGTGCGGCTCGAGTTCGCGATCCAGGAAACATTCGGCGTCCAGGTCACCCTGCGCGAGCTGTTCGAGAACGCCGAACTGCGCGCCCAGGCACTCGTGATCGCGGCGAAGGAACGGCAGATGCGGCAGCCCGCCATCGAGCGGGTACCGCGCGACCAGGGGCCATTGCCGCTATCGTTCGCGCAGCAACGCCTGTGGTTCATCGATCAGATGGATCGCGGCGGCAGCGAATACAACATCCCGATGGGCGTGCGTCTGCACGGCCGCCTGGATCTGGACGCGCTGCAGGCCACGCTGGACGCGATCGTCGACCGGCACGAGATCCTGCGCACGAGCTACCGGGTCACGGACGACGGC
>JBQCJG010000192.1:0-11705 GCA_051952955.1 Lysobacteraceae bacterium
CCCCGCCGCCCTCGCCGCCACCCTGGCCGCCGGCGCCGCCCTGCCCGCTCCCGCGCAGGCCGCCGACCCGCTGGTGCGCGTGATCGTCGATCTGGGCGACGTCGTGTTCCGCAACGGCCAGCCCTACTACCGCTACGGCAACTACGGTTACGACGACCGCCTGATCGTCGAACGCGACTATCGCGGCCGCCCGGTGTACTACCGCCACGTGCCGCGCGACTACGACCGCCGCTACGGCCCGCCCTACGGCAACGCCTACGGGTACCACCGCACCCGCGACGGCCGCTATTCGCGTCAGGTCTGCGATGGCCGCGGCCGCTGCCGCGTCGAGTACTACGATCCTCGCCATGACCAGCGCTACGACCGTCGCTACGGCGACCGCGACGATCGCTACGGTCGTCATGGCCACGATCGCGACGATCGGCCGGGCCGCTGGCGCGACTGACGCCTTCGCCACTTCGCTCGTCCCGACGCCGCGGCCCGTGCCGCGGCGTCGTCGTTTCGGCCTTGCGGTTTCCGGACCGCCGTCGCTGGACGCCATCCGCGCGCCGGCCGATCATCCGGCTCCCGCTTCGACACCGCCACGACGGAGATCGCCATGCGCATCCTGCTCGCCACCGCCCTGCTCGCCGCCGGCCTCGCCGCGGGCACCGCGTCCGCCCAGACCTTCACCTTCGGCTGGAACCCGCGCAGCGGCGACACCTGGATCGACGTGACGCTGAACGACGTGAACCGCTACGGCAGCCGCTACCGCGATCCCTTCATCGACGAGATGGTCCGCTATCGCGCCGCGCCGCGCGACCTGGTCGTCGACCTGCTGGCCCGGCGCTGGGCGCCCGGCGACATCTACTACGCCTGCGCGCTGGCGCAATTGATCGGCCGGCCGTGCCGCTACGTGGTCGAGGTGTGGGAGCGCGACCACGCGCAGGGCTGGGGCGCGGTCGCGAAGCGGCTGGGCATCAAGCCGGGCTCGGCGCAGTTCCACCAGCTCAAGCGCGGCTTCGTGCCGAGCTACGACCGCTGGGGCCGGCCGATCGCACTCGACGCGCAGCTGGAGCGCGATTTCCCCGGCCGCGGTCGAGGCCCGAAGAAGCACGACGACGACCACGGTCGCGGCCATGCGCCGGGGCGCGGCGGCGACGACCACGGCAATGGCAATGGCAATGGCAATGGCGGCAAAGGCAACGGCCATGGCCAGGGACACGGCAACGGCAAGCACGGCGGCCACTGATCGATGCGCGACGCGCACGTCACCCACCGCGGCGGCTGCCACTGCGGCCGCATGCGGTTCGAGCTCGATGCGCCGGCGGCGCTGCAGGCGCTCGACTGCAACTGTTCGATGTGCCGCAAGACCGGCTTCCTGCACGTGATCGTGTCGGCCTCGCGCTTCCGGCTGGTGTCCGGCGCCGACGCCCTGACCGAATACCGCTTCAATACCGGCACTGCGCGCCATCTGTTCTGCCGCCACTGCGGCGTGAAGGGCTTCTACGTGCCGCGCAGCCATCCCGACGGCTGGAGCGTCAACGCGCGCTGCCTCGATCCGGGCACTGTCGCGTCGCTGGAGATCGTGCCGTTCGACGACGACGACCGCGAGGCCGCGACCGCGGCGTTCGCGCATCTGTCGAGGGACTGAGCGGCGCACCTCGTCGGCCCGCGACCGCCGCACCGGGCCGGGCCGACGCCTCGCGACGGGTACGCAGCGACGGCCGAAGCGTCATGCGCCCCGTGGCGACACCGACCAGCGATGGCGGATGCCGGGCAGGTCTCCATGGCAGCCGGGCATGCCTTCCGGCCCATATGCTCTGGTGTTGTAGTTGACTACAGTACCAACCCAGCTGGACGAGAAATCCGTCGCCGACGGACCCAGCGGGGGATGTCGCCATGCCGTGCCTGTTGTCGCTCGAATCCGTGGGTTATCGCTACGCCGGTGGCCACGAGGCGGTGTCGGAGCTGAGTCTGGACCTTGGACCCGGGATCCTGGGCCTGCTGGGCCCGAACGGTGCCGGCAAGTCGACGCTGATGCGGATGCTGGCGACCATGACCCGGCCCGGGCGCGGCCGCATCGCCTGGAACGGCACCGACCTGGCCGCATCCCCGGACGCCCTGCGCCGCACGCTCGGCTACCTGCCGCAGGATTTCGGGGTCTACCCGGCGCTGAGCGCGCGCGAATTCCTCGGCTTCCTGGCCGCGGTGAAGGGGCTGTCGGGGGCGCAGGCGCGGACGCGCGTGGACCACTGCCTGGCGGTGGTCGGCCTGGGCGACGCCGCCGACCGCCGGCTCGGCGAATACTCCGGCGGCATGCGCCAGCGGGTCGGCATCGCCCAGGCCCTGCTCAACGACCCGACCCTGCTGATCGTGGACGAACCGACGGTCGGGCTCGATCCCGAAGAGCGCATGCGCTTCCGCCACCTGCTCACCGACCTGGGCGGCGAACGGCTGGTGATCCTCTCCACCCACATCGTCTCCGATGTCGAGGCCAGCGCGACCTCGCTGGCGGTGATGAGCGGCGGCCGGCTGCGTTTCCACGGCACGCCGGACGCGCTGATCGCGCAGGCAGTCGGCCACGTCTGGGAGTGGACGATCGCGCCGGAGCAGTTGGCGGACATGCGCCGGGACTTCGTCCTGTGCGGCTCGCTGCGCCGGCCCGACGGCATCCGCGTGCGGGTGCTCGCGGATGCCTGTCCGCACGCCGAGGCGCAGCCGGCCGCGCCCGAACTGGAGGACGCCTACGCGTGGCTGACCCGGCAGGCGGGCGAAGCCGCCGACGCGCAGGGCCGCTGACATGGACGCCCTGCGGCGCTTCGGCGCGATCCTGCTGGCCGACGTGCGCGAACGCACGCGCACGCCGCGGTTCTGGATGGTCCTCGGGCTGATGGCCTGGGCGACCTGGTGGTGCTTCCCGCCGATCGAGGCCGGCTACAGCACGCTGTCGCTGCTGGACGGTTCGCGCGGACGGTATTCCAGCGCCTGGGCCGGGCTCAGCCTGGCGATGGTCTACGCCACGCTGCTGAACCTCGCCGGCTTCTACCTGGTGCGCGGCACCCTGGCGCGCGACTTCGACACCCGGGTCTGGCAACTGCTGGTGACCACGCCGATGACCCGCGCCGGCTACCTGCTGGCGAAATGGGCCAGCCACATGGCGGTGTTCGGCATGATCGCCGCGGTCGGCGTCGCGGTCGCGCTGGTCGCGCAGTGGATGCGCGCCGAAGACCGCCACATCGACCTGGTCGAACTGCTCAAGCCGATCGCGCTGATCGCCCTGCCCAGCCTCGGACTGACGGCGATGTTCGCGGTCTGGTTCGACCTGCTGCCGTGGCTGCGCCGCACCGCGGGCAACGTGGTGTTCTTCGTGGTGTGGACGGTGCTGCTGACGGTGTCGGTCGCGCCGTTCGAGGAGCGGGCCGCGCACGCGCAGCCGGGCTGGATCGGCGATCCCGCGGGGATCATGGCCGTGTCGCGGGAGATGCAGCAGGTGCGCGAGGCGCAGACCGGCCACGCGCTGGCGTTCGGCATCAACATCGGCGGCAATCCGATGTCGCCCGATGCCGTGCGCTTCGACTGGCGCAGCTGGCAGGTCGCAGGCCCGTTCGTGGCGGGTCGCGCGCTGTGGCTGGCGCTGGCGATGCTGTTCACGCTGCTGGCGACGCCGCTGCTGGACTGGGCCGCCGCGCGCGGGTTGTCGAAGCGGGCGGCGCGCACCGGCGCCGGACGCGGCCCGCGCTGGCTGCACGCCGCGTTCGACCGACTGCTCGATCCGTTCGCGCGCGGACCGCTGGGCATCCTCGCGGTCGCCGAACTGAAGCTCGCGCTGCGCCAGCGCCCGGTCTGGTGGTGGCTGGCGGCGCTGGGCGCGCTCGGCGCCCAGTTCGGGCCGGGGGAAGGCATGGGCATCGCGCTGCTGCTGGCCTGGGCGCTGCCGCTGGACGTGCTCTCGCGCAGCGTGCTGCGCGAACGCGAGCATGCCACCGGCGGACTGGTCTTCACCGCGCCCGCGATCCTGGGCCGGCTGCTGGCCGCGCGTTTCCTCGTCGGCTTCGCGATGCTGTGCGCGCTCAGCCTGCCCGCCCTGGCGCGACTGCTCGCGCAGGCGCCGCTGGCGGCGCTCGCGGCGCTGGTCGCGATGGCTTCGATCGCGAGCTGGGGCCTGTGCCTGGGCGCGCTGTGCCGCAACGGACGGCCGTTCGAGCTGCTGATGGTCGGCACCGTCTACGTCTGCCTCAACGGGGCCACGGTCTTCGCGGTCGCCACCCGGCCGCTGGAGACCCTGACCCTCCACGCCATCGGGCTGCTGCCGGCGTGGCTGCTGCTGGCGTGGGCCTGGCCGCGGATGGCGGCGCACGGCCGGTAACGCGGCTACACTGCGGCCATGTCCGTTCCGGCCATCTCCGCCCGTCTGTTGATGCACGTGCTGCTCTGCCTCGCACTGGTCGCGAACGGCGTCGGCGCGGCCTGGGCGGGCACCCGCGGCGCGTGCTGCGACCACGCCGCGCACGCGGTCGTCCCGAAGACGACGCCCTGCCACGACGACGACGAGGCGATGGCCGTTTCGCACGGCACATCGATGCACGCCGCATCGATGCACGGCATGCCCGCGCACGCGCCGCAGCCGCCGCAGGGCGCACCGCATGCCTGCGACGGCCACCACTGCGTCTGCATGACCTCCATCGCCGGCACCCTGCCGCCCGCGCCGCCGGGCCTCGCGGCCGTGCCCGCGCACGACGCCCTGGCCGACGCCCGCGTACTCCCGCACGCGCCGCCGGCGCTGCCGCATCCGCTGCGACCGCCCATCCGGGCCTGACCCGATCGTCGTCCTCGCCTCGCGACGCCGCCACGCGGCATCCGCGGTGCCCGATCCCGTCCTGCCGCGGCCGCGATGCGGCCGCTCCGGAGCGTTCCCATGTCTTCCCGATTTCCCGGCGACCTGTCGCGTCGCCGCTTCGTCCAGGGCCTCGCCGGCGGCGGCGTGCTCGCCGCGTTCGGCTGGCCGCACGCGGGCTTCGCCGCACCGCGCGTGCCCGTGCTCGCCGGCACCGACTTCGATCTCTCGATCGGCGAGCTGCCCGTGAACTTCACCGGCCGCGTGCGCCCCGGCGTCGCGGTCAACGGCTCCATTCCCGCGCCCGTGCTGCGCCTGCGCGAAGGCACCACGGTCGAACTGCGCGTGCGCAACGCGCTGCCGGCCGGCGGCCCGCACGCCCGCGCCACGTCGATCCACTGGCACGGCATCCTGCTGCCCGCGAACATGGACGGCGTGCCGGGCATGAGTTTCGACGGCATCGCGCCGGGCGAGACGTATCGCTACCGCTTCACGCTGAAGCAGTCCGGCACCTACTGGTACCACAGCCATTCCGGCTTCCAGGAACAGGCGGGCCTCTACGGCGCGCTGATCGTCGATCCCGCCGAACCCGAGCCGTTCGCCTACCAGCGCGACCACGTGGTGCTGCTCAGCGACTGGACCGATCTGTCGGCCGATGCGCTGTTCGCGCGGCTGAAGACGATGCCCGGCCACGACAACGACGGACGACGCACCGTCGGCGACTTCGCCCGCGACGCGAAGCGCGACGGCCTGGCCGCGACGCTGCGCGACCGGCGCATGTGGGGCGCGATGCGGATGACGCCGACCGACCTGTCCGACGTCAACGCGCACACCTACACCTACCTGATGAACGGCACGACCGCGCTGGGCAACTGGACCGGGCTGTTCGCGCCGGGCGAGACGGTGCGGCTGCGCTTCATCAACGGCTCGGCGATGACCCACTTCGACGTGCGCATCCCCGGTCTGGCGATGACGGTGATCGCCGCCGACGGCCAGCCGGTGCATCCGGTGACGGTCGACGAATTCCGGATCGCGGTGGCCGAGACCTTCGACGTGCTGGTAACGCCGTCGGGGCAGGACGCGTTCACCATCTTCGCGCAGGACCTCGGCCGCACCGGCTGCGTCACCGGCACGCTGGCGGTGCGCGAGGGCCTGCGCGCGCCGGTGCCGCCGATCGACCCGCGGCCGATCCTGTCGATGGCCGACATGGGGCATGGCGGCATGGGCCACGGCGGCATGCAGCACGACGGCATGGCGCATGGCGACGGCCACGCGATGACGTCCACGAAAGGCATGGAAGGCGGCTGCGGCGCCGCCATGCAGGGTTCGATGCAGGGCATGGACCATGGCGCGATGGACCACGACATGGCCGCGATGCCCGGCATGGACCACGGCACGATGAACCATGAGGGCATGCAGCACGACGGCATGGACCACGGCGGCGGCATGCAGGCGCATCCCGCGAGCGAGCGCGGCAATCCGTTGGTCGACATGCAGACGATGGCGCCGGCACCGAAGCTCGACGATCCGGGCATCGGCCTGCGCGGCAACGGTCGCAAGGCGCTCAGCTATTCGATGCTGCGCAGCCGCTTCGACGATCCCGACGGCCGCGATCCCGGCCGCACGATCGAGCTGCATCTCACCGGCCACATGGAACGCTTCGCCTGGAGCTTCGACGGCGAACCGTTCGCAAGGGCCGAACCGCTGCGCCTGAACTACGGCGAGCGCCTGCGCATCGTCCTCGTGAACGACACGATGATGACGCACCCGATCCACCTGCACGGCATGTGGAGCGACCTCGAGGACGAACGCGGCGAGTTCCTCGTGCGCAAGCACACCGTCGACATGCCGCCGGGCACGAAGCGCAGCTACCGCGTGCGCGCCGACGCGCTGGGCCGCTGGGCCTACCACTGCCACCTGCTCTACCACATGGAAGCCGGGATGATGCGCGAAGTCCGCGTCGAGGAGCGTGGCGCATGAACACCCTCCGCATCACCCGTCTCGCCTGCGCGCTCGCGTTCGCCTGCGCACTGCCCGCGCAGGCGCAGGACCACGCGCACGACGCGCACGCGGGTCACGCCATGCACGCGATGCCGCCGACCGATGTGCCGAAACCGGACGCACCGAAACCGGACGCCGCGCCATCGCCCGCCGACGCGCAGGTGCCGAAGACGCCGATCCCGCCGATCACCGACGAGGATCGCGCCGCCGCCGCATCGCCCGGGCATGGACACGAACACGGACGGACAGTGTTCGCGTTCCTGATGGTCGACCGCCTCGAACGCTGGAACGACCGCGACGGAGGCGAGGCCTGGGGTGTGAAGGGCTGGATCGGCGGCGACGAACATCGCCTGTGGCTGCGCAGCGAGGGCGAACGCGAGGGCGGCAAGCTCGCCGACGCCGATCTCGAAGTGCTGTACGGCCGCCCGGTCGCGCGCTGGTGGGACCTGCAGGCCGGCGTGCGCCGCACCTTCGGCCCCGGACCATCACGCACGGCCGCGGCGCTGGGCGTCAGCGGCATCGCGCCGGGCAAGTTCGAGATCGAGGCGACCGGCTACCTCGACGACGACGGCCGCGTCTCCGCACGCGCCGAAGCGGCGTACACGCTGCTGCTCACGAATCGCCTGATCCTCGAGCCGCGCATCGAAGCGAACTGGCAGGCGCGCGACGATCGCGCGCGCGGACTCGGCACCGGCGTGTCGTCGCTCGAAAGCGGCGTGCGGCTGCGTTACGAACTCGACCGCCGCTTCGCGCCGTACGTCGGCGTGGTGCGCACCGAGACGTTCGGCACCACCGCCGACCTGCGCCGCGCCGACGGCGAAGCGACCGGCGAGACGCGGATCGTCGCGGGCCTGCGGCTGCGGTTCTGAGCGGAGGCACGCGACTCGGGGCGGCTCAGATCGCCTTCGAGAACCGCGGGGCCTCGGCGGGGCGGTGGAGGTAGGCGTCGAAGCACATCGCGATGTTGCGCAGGAGCATGCGGCCACGGGACGTGGCCGCGATGCGCTCCCGGCCAACCACGACGAGGCCGTCGTCCTGCAGCGGCGCCATGCGCTGGAGGGCATCGGCGAAGTAGTCGCGGAAATCGATGCCGTAGCGGCGCTCCAGCGCCGACACCGGGATCTCGCCCTGGCACATCAGGCCCTGGATGAGGTCGGCGCGCAGCTGGTCGTCCTCGCTCAGCAGCATGCCGCGGAACACCGGCATGCGGCCTGCGTCGAGCGCGGTCTGCCAGCCCGGCAGGTCGCGCGGATTCTGGCTGTAGCTGTCGCCGATGTGGCTGATCGCGCTCACGCCGAAGCCGACCAGGTCGCTGTCGGCGTGCGTGGTGTAGCCCATGAAGTTGCGGTGCAGGCCGCCGCGCGCCTGCGCCTGCGCCAGTTCGTCGTCGGGCAGCGCGAAATGGTCCATGCCGATGTAGGCGTAGCCGGCGTCGGTCAGCGTCTCGATCGCCAGCTGCAGCAGCGCGAGCTTGGTCTCGGCGTCGGGCAGCAGGCGGGCGTCCAGCTGCCGCTGCGCCTTGAACAGGTCGGGCAGGTGCGCGTAGCTGTAGACCGCGAGCCGGTCCGGGCGCATCGCGATCACCGTGTCCAGCGTGCGGCGGAAGCCGTCCAGCGTCTGGTTGGGCAGGCCGTAGATCAGGTCGATGTTGACCGAGCGGAAGCCGTGGCTGCGGCAGGCCTCGACGATGGCGCGGGTCTGTTCGACGCCCTGGATCCGGTTCACCGCCGCCTGCACCGCGGGATCGAAATCCTGCACGCCCAGGCTGGCGCGGTTGAAGCCGGCCAGCGACAGCTCGCCCATGTCCTGCGGCAGCACCGTGCGCGGATCCAGTTCGATCGAGATGTCGCGGTCGTCGGCGTCGCTGAAGCGGAAGTGGCGCTTGAGCACGTCGACCGTGCAGCGCAACTGGGCGGGGCTGAGGAAGTTCGGCGTGCCGCCGCCGAAGTGCAGCTGGATGACCTCGCGGTCGCGGTCGAACAGCGGCGCGACCAGCGCGATCTCGCGGGTCAGGTGCGACAGATAGGCCTCGCCGCGGCTCTTGTCGCGGGTGATCACCCGATTGCAGCCGCAGTAGAAGCACGGGCTGAGGCAGAACGGCACGTGCACGTACAGCGACAGCGGCCGCGGGATGGGATCGCCGTTGCTGTCGCGGATGGCCCGGCAGAGCGCTGCCGAGTCGAACTCCGCGGAGAACTGCGGCGCGGTCGGATAGGACGTGTAGCGCGGCCCGGGCCGATCGTAGCGGCGCAGGAGATCGGCGTCGAAGGCGAGTGCAGGAATCATGGGTCGCAGCCTAGGCGCGGCCGCGCGGGGCCGCCTTGACCCGGATCAACATCGCCAGCGCCCTCGCGCGCCCCGACGGGCGGGCGGTCAGCCGAGCACGCCCTCGGGCAGCGCCAGCTCCACCGACAGCGCGAGGTGGTCCGAACCCGCCGCCGGCACGGCCTGCAGGCCGGCGCAGGACAGGCCCTCGCCGACCAGGATGTGGTCGATGGCCCGCTGCGGGCGCCAGCTCGGGAAGGTGTGCACGGCGCAGGCCGGCGGCTGCAGCCGGGTGCGCTGGAACAGCACCGCCATCTCGGGCTGGTCGATGGTGCAGTTGAAGTCGCCCATCAGCACCGAGTGCGGGTGGTCCTGCAGCAGGTCGCCGATGAAGGCCAGCTGCGACCGGCGCGACCCGGCGCCCAGCGACAGGTGCGCCACCGCGATGGTCAGGCTGTCGGCGGCGCGGCCGAAGCGGGCGACCAGCACCCCGCGGCCGGCGATGCGGCCCGGCAGCGCGTGGTCCTCGACCGAGACCGGCTCGAACCGCGACAGCAGCGCGTTGGCGCTGGACGCGACCCGGCCGACCCGGCGGTTGGGCTGGTGGCTCCAGAAATCGAAGCCCGCGCGCTCGGCGAGGTAATGGGTCTGGTTGGTGAACCCGGACCGCAAGCTGCCCGGGTCGCTTTCCTGCAGGCCGACGATGTCGTGGCCGGCCGCCAGCGCGGCGATCGCGTCCAGCGACGCGCGCTTGCCCAGCGGCACCACGTGCGACCAGCTGCGGGTCGCATAGTCGGCATAGCGGCGGGTGGTGTTGCCCGCCTGGATGTTCGCGCTGAGCAGCCGCAGCCGCCGCGAGGCGTCCGCGGCGGCGGGGCGATCGGCCGCCGCCTGCGGCTGGTCCATCGCGGCCGGGCCGTCCGGGCTCAGCGCTGTCCACCCTGGGCGGACTCGTGCGCGACCAGCATGTCGACGATGCGCATGCGGTCTTCCGGCGTGCGGCCGCCGCTGACGCGGTACTTGCCGTTGACCATCAGCGTCGGCGTGCCGTTGACCTGCTGCTGCACGATGTACTGCCTGGCCTTGTTGAACTTGGCCATCACCGCGAAGCTCTTCATGTTGGCGGCGAACTGTCGGGCGTCGACGCCGCCGAGCTTCGCGTAGACCGCGGCGATGGCGTCGTCGCTGTCGTCGCCGCGCTCGCCCTGCAGCTTGTTCTCGAGGTGGATCGCGTCGTAGAGGCCGGCGTGGGACTTGGCCTCGATGCCCATCATCTGCGCGGCGTAGAAGGCACGGACGTACTGGTCCCATTTCGGGCCGAACGCGGCAGGCACGTAGGTGAAGCGGACGTTCGCCGGCACCGTCTTCTCCCACTTCGACAGCGTCGGCTGGAACGCGTAGCAGGCCGGGCAGACGAAGTTGAACACCTCAACCACCTCGATCCTGCCGTCCAGCGGCTCGAACGGCTGGCCGTTCTTGATCAGTTCGTAGTCGGTGCCGAGCTTGAGGCCCGGGATCGCCTCGCCCGACGTCGCCGGGGCGGCCGCGGCGGCGGGATCCTGCGCCGGGGCGGCATCGGCCTGCGCGGCGGCGGCGGGATCGGTCGACGCCTTGGCGGCGGCTTCGGCGGCGGCCATCAGCGCGGCGTCGTCGGCCGGCTTCGCCGTGTCGGTCGTGGCCGCGGGCGCGGGCGTGGCGGTGTCGGCGGCGGGCTTGTCGCCGCAGGCGGTCAGCGCGAGGGCGGCCAGCAGCGCGAGGATCAGGTGTCGCTTCATTCGGGTCTCTCCAGTCGTGATCCGGGGGGCGTCAGCGCTTCGCGGCGGCGGCGCGCTCCATGGCGATCAGCGCGTCGACCACGCGCATGCGATCTTCCAGGCGGGGCGTGCGCACCACGTACTTGCCGTTGACCACCAGCGTCGGCGTGCCGCTGACGCGATTGGCGATCATGAACGCCTTGGAACGGGCGATGCGGTCGGCCACGTCCTTCGATTGCATCAGCGCCGTCATCTTCGCGGCATTCAGACCGTGCTGCCCGAACCAGGTTCCCACTTCGGCGACGCTGGCGTTGCTGCGCGGAAGCGTGCCTTCTTCGTGGATGGCGTCGAACAGCGCCTGGTGCAGCTTCGGCACGGCCTTGACGCTGTCGGCGGCGAAGAACGCCTTGGCATAGGCGTCGTCGGGATCGAAACCGGCGGGCACGTAGACGAAGTCGACGTCGGCCGGCTTGGCGCGCTTCCACGCATCCACCATCGGCTGGAAGTGGGCGCAGTGCGGGCACCAGTAGGCGAAGACCTCGGCGACCTCGATGCGGCCGTCGGGCGCGCGCTGCCAGCGCTGGCCCTGCTCGATCACCTCGTAGTCGACACCGGCCTTCGGCGGCCCGGCCGGCGCCTGGGCGCAGGCGGTCAGGGGAAGGATCAACAGCAGCAACCAGGCGAAGAAACGCGGCATGGACGGCATCCTGCGGAGGGAAAGTCGATGGAGAGTCTGGACTGGCGCGTCCGGAAACGCGAACGCCCGCCCGGCTGCTGCCCCTTCCGGCGTTCCGGTACGCGCCTGCCCCTGCGGGCGGCGCGCTCGGGCCTCGCCCCGCGGCGCAGCCCCCCCGCTTCGCGCCGGCGGC
>JBQCJG010000193.1:0-3643 GCA_051952955.1 Lysobacteraceae bacterium
CTCGGCGAGGCCGAGATCCAGGCGGCGATCGAGGCCGCCGTGGCCGAGACCGGCGCCGCCGGTCCAGCCGACATGGGCAAGGTCATGGGCGTGCTGAAGCCGCGCCTCGCCGGCCAGGCCGACATGGGCGAGGTCTCGAAGCTCATCAAGCAGCGCCTCGCCGGCTGAGCCCGCCGCGATGACCGCGCCCGCGCCCGCCATCGCCATCCGCCCGGCCGTCCGCGAGGACACCGGGCGGATCCTCGCCTTCATCCGCGAGCTGGCCGAGTACGAGCGGCTCGCGCACGAGGCCGTCGCCGACGAGGCCGGCCTCGCCCGCCAGCTGTTCGGCGACACGCCGCGCGCCGAGGTGCTGATCGCCGAAGTCGACGGCGAGGCGGCCGGGTTCGCGCTGTTCTTCCACAACTTCTCGACCTTCCTCGGCAAGCCCGGGCTGTACCTCGAAGACCTGTTCGTGCGCCCGCAGTACCGCGGGCTGGGCCTCGGCAAGCGGCTGATGGTGCGCTTGGCGAAACTCGCGCTGGAGCGCGACTGCGGCCGCTTCGAGTGGTCGGTGCTGGACTGGAACACGCCCGCCATCGACTTCTACCGCAGCCTCGGCGCGGTCGGCCTGGACGAATGGACCGTGCAGCGGGTGGCGGGCGACGCGCTGGCCGCGCTCGCGGCGCAGGACGCGGGATGACCCCGTGTTCCTGCGATTCGTCGGCCACGACATCGATCCGCACACGGGCCAGCCGATCGGGCTGATGACGCTGGCGTACGCGCTGCGGAACTCCGGCGATGCGAACGTCGCCGATGCCGCGCAGTTGCTCGCGCATCTGGACTGGATCCAGCGCCACGTGCCGATCCCGACCCGGTTCGCACGCCGCCGCAACGGCGGCCACAAGGAAACGCACGGCCCGTCCTGGGCCAAGGCCTCGGCGACCGGGTTCGTGCGGCACCTGCATGCGATCGCCGACATCCTCGGCCGCTACGACATCGCCGTCGACGTCGTGCGGACCACGCGGCCCGGCTACGTGGTCCACGAAGACGACTGGCAGGTCGTCGCCGAACCGTTCCATGGCGAAGGTCGCTGACGCCTTCGCTTTTCCGCCCTTCGAGGGCGATCCGACAGGAGGTGCACCATGAACCGCAAGCAGAACCGCCGTACGCCGTGCTTTCGAGGCCGCCCCGGCCGTTGAGGTCACGAGCAAGCGCCGCAAGGGCTATCCGTCCGAAGCCCGCGTGAAGCGCGGCCGCCGCTTCGTCCACGGCGACAAGGAACTGGTCGAGAAGCTGGGTCGAAACGATCCCTGCCCGTGCGGCTCGACCCGGAGGTACAAAACAGTGCTGCCTCCGCAGCGGCCGCTTCGAAGGCAGCGAACGGCACGATTTCTTTCAGGCACTGATGCATGACGCCTCCGCCGCAATTCGAGCGGGCGCTGGTAGAACCGACATCCCACCTCCGGCAGGAGCCGCCATGCCCGCGACCGCGTCGTCCACCGCATCCGCGCCCACCTGGCGCGACCGCCTGCAGCGCAGCCTGCCGATGGCGCTGCTGCGGCGCTTCATCGAAGTCGACGTGCTCACCCAGGCCGCTTCGCTGTCGTTCTACGCGCTGCTCTCGCTGGCGCCGCTGCTGGTGCTGCTGCTGTGGCTCACCGCTTCGCTCTACCCGGCCGCGCAGGACGCGCTGGTCGACCAGGTCGGCCAGATCGCCGGCGACAGCGGCATCGTCGTCGCCCGCACCGTGATCGCGAACGCGACCGCGCAGCCGGGTGTCGGTTCGATGGCCAGCCTCTGGAGCACGCTGCTGCTGTGCGTGGGCGCCACCGCGGTCTTCGCGCAGCTGCAGGGCGCCCTCAACCTGATCTTCCGCACCGACGGCGAACGGCTGGACGGCGCCCTCGCCTGGTTGCGCAAGCGCGTGTTCTCCTTCGGCGTGGTGCTGGCGCTGGGGTTCCTGATGATCGTCTCGACGATCGCCACCACCGCGCTGCAGGTCGCGTTCGCGCGGCTGCCTTCGCGGCTGCCTTCGCTGCTGCCGGTCGCGACCGACCTGATCACGCTGGCGCTGTACGCGCAGGCGTTCGCCTTCCTCTACCGCTATCTGCCGGACCGGCCCGTGCCCTGGCGCCAGGCGCAGCTCGGCGGCCTGATCACCGCGGCGCTGTTCACGCTCGGGCGCCACCTGATCGGCCTCTACATCGCCGCCGCGGCGCCGGGCAGCGCCTACGGCTCGATGGGCACGCTGGTCATCATGGTGATCTGGATCTACTACGCGTCGGTGATCTTCCTCGCCGGCGCATTGCTGACGGCGGTGGTCGCCGAGCGCCTGCGCGAACGTCGGGCCGCGCGCGCCGACACGGCCCCCGCCGCGTGAGCCGCCGTCGCGGCGCCATGGCATCCTAGTCGCATGGCCCGCATCCCCGACGCCTTCATCGACGACCTGCTGGCTCGCACGGACATCGTCGAGCTGATCGGGTCGCGGGTGCCTCTGAAGCGGCAGGGGCGCGAGTATTCGGCGCGCTGTCCCTTCCACGACGAACGCTCGCCGTCGTTCACGGTGTCGCCGACCAAGCAGTTCTACCACTGCTTCGGCTGCGGCGCGCACGGCACCGCGATCAGCTTCCTGATGAACTACGACCGCCTCGAATTCCTCGATGCGGTCGACGAACTCGCCAAGCGCGTCGGCATGGAAATCCCGCGCGACACGCAGCAGCGCAACGCCAATCCGGACAGCGTCGACCAGTACGCGGCGCTGGAAGCAGCGAACAAGTTCTTCCAGCGCCAGCTCGCGGCCTCGCCGAAGGCGCTCGCGTACTTCGAGCGCCGCGGCGTGAGCGCGGAGATCCGCGCGCAGTTCGGCCTCGGCTACGCGCCGGACGGCTATTCCGCGCTGAAGGATGCGCTGGGCACCGACGAGCGCCGGATGAAGCTGCTGGAACGCGTCGGCCTGTTCTCGAAGAACGACAAGGGCCACGTCTACGACAAGTTCCGCGACCGGGTGATGTTCCCGATCCACGACCGCCGCGGCCGCACCATCGCGTTCGGCGGCCGCGTGCTCGCCGGCACTGATAAAAGCGGGGACGCCGGCCCGAAATACCTCAACTCGCCCGAGACCGCGCTGTTCCACAAGGGCCGCGAACTCTACGGCCTGTGGCAGGTGCGGCAGGCGAACGCGAAGATCGAACGCCTGATCGTGGTCGAAGGCTACATGGACGTGATCGCGCTGTTCCAGCACGGTGTCGCGCAGGCGGTGGCGACGCTGGGCACCGCGACCACGCCCGACCACGCCGAGCTGCTGTTCCGAAACGCGCCGGACGTGTATTTCTGTTTCGACGGCGACGCCGCCGGCCGTCGCGCCGCGGGCAAGGCGATGGAGTCGGTGCTGCCGCGCATGAAGGACGGCCGCCACGCGTTCTTCCTGTTCCTGCCCGACGGCGAGGATCCCCACACGCTGGTGCGCAGCGAAGGCCGCGAAGGCTTCGACGCGCGGCTCGCGCAGGCGGTGCCGCTCTCGCAGTTCTTCTACGACGACCTCGCGAAGGACGTGAACCTCGGCACGCTCGACGGCAAGGCGCGCATGGCCGAGCGTGCGAAGCCGCTGCTCGCGCAGATCCCCGACGGCGCGTTCGGCGACCTCATGCGGCAGCGCCTGACC
>JBQCJG010000194.1:0-2621 GCA_051952955.1 Lysobacteraceae bacterium
GCCATCAGCCGGCGCTGCAGGAACTCGACAAGGTTCTGCGGCCAGATTGTTACCTGAAAATCAGCTGCAGTCTTGCCTTGCTCCTCGGCGAGGGCGGCGCCGGCCGCCTGCAGCGTCAACGCCTGCGCCCGTGCCGTCACATACTCCTGCTGTAGATGCACCGCATCCTTCGGCTCAAGGCGCATACGCACGCCCAGCCGCCCACCGTCCCAATCGAGGGTGGGCAGGATCTTCTGGACGTAGTGCACTTCGTTTTCAGCGACCTGAAGCCAGACATCAAGGAACGGCAACATTGCGTCCCATGCGGGCTCAGGCAGCGGGTGGCTCGCGGCATGTGCTGCTTCCCATGTGGCGCCCATCGCGTTGATCGCCGGCCAATGCGTGAGCGTAAAGTCGTTGAAGCAAAAGCTCGATCGCTTTCGATCGACGAGGAAATAGCGCAGCGCTGTGATCGCTGACGTTTTTCCGCTGTTGTTGGCGCCAACGAAAACAGTTTTTTCGGAAGATAGACCCACACGAGTAGATAGCAGTTTTCGAAAGTTCGCTATCTCAACAAACTCAATTCGCATGGCTCGTCCCCAAGGTCACGGTTTGTAGAAGAAAGATTGTGAAATCCCGAACCAGTCGCTGATCATCGAGGACAGTGTGCCTTCAAAAGCCCGCTTCGGGTCGAAAGCGGTCATTTCATTGATAAGGTAATGCGGCTCCACACCATCTTCACCCTGCAATATCTGACAGCCTTTATCACCCACGTGCATCCCTCACCCCGCCACTCTGAAACAGCGCCGCAGGTGCTAGTCCGCTCCCACGGCGACCAGCGCGGCGAGCTGTCGCGCGGACCTCCGGCCCGGTCCAGACGCTGTCGTCATGGCCGATACCGACGCGCACCAAACGGCCGTCAGCCCGCCGTGCGAGCCGTGTGTCAGCCGACAGCCGCCCTCCGCTGCATCAAATGCGCGCGGACCGCGGGCACGGTGCTGAGGCCGATCGCGCGGGCGTAGGCCGTCGATGCGTCTTCGCGTTTCCCGAGGCGTGCGCACAGGTCGGCGCGCGCGGCCCAGTAGGGCAGGTACGTGCGCATGCGGGTTGCGTCGAGCGCGTCCAGGCGCGCCAGCCCCGCCTCGGCGCCGAAGGCTTCGCCGGTCGCGACGGCGCCCGCGACCGCGGCGCCCAGCGTCGGTGCGATGGCGAGCAGGTGGTCGTAGAGCGTGGCGACCGCGCGCCAGGGCACGGTGCCGGTGGCCGCGCGCTGCATGTGCGCCGACTGGATCGCCGCCTCGAGCTGGAACGGGCCGGGTCGCCGCAGGGCCGCGGCACGCAGCAGCAGTTGCTCGGCCGCGCGATGGCGCTCGCGGTCCCAGCGCGTCGTGTCCTGCTCGTGCAGCGGCACGAACACGCCGTCCGCGTCGACGCGCGCGGGCAGTCGGCTTTCGCAGAACAGCAGGAGCGCGCACAGCCCGAGCGCCTCGGCATCGTCCGGTCGCAGTTGCGCGACGAGCGCGGCCAGCGTGACCGCCTCCGCGCGCAGCGCCGAATCGGCGTCGTCGACGCCGGGCATCGGCGACTCGCCCGCGAGCGCATACGCGCCGTAGATCGCTTCGAGCACGGCCTGCGTGCGCGCGGGCAACGCGTGCGCGTCGGGAATCTCGAACGGGATGCCGGCGTCGCGGATGCGCCGCTTCGCCCGCACCAGCCGCTGCGAGAGCGTGGCGGGCGCAAGCAGGAACGCGGGGGCGATCGCGTTCACGTCGAGGCCGAGCACGGTCTGCAGCATCAGCGCGGCGTGCACCGACGGATCGATCGCCGGGTGCGCGCAGACGTACATCAGGCGCAGGCGATCGTCGGGGAACGCGACGGTGTCGTCGTCAGGCCACACGGGCACGTCGTCGTCCGCGTCGAAAGTCGCCTCGGCATGGCGGCGGGCAACGCGACCATGGCGCGCCACGTGCAGGAGATGGCGCCGCGCCGCGGCCAGCAGCCAGGCTTCGGGCGCGTCCGGCACGCCGTCGTGCGGCCACGTGCGCAGCGCGGCGACGAACGCCTCGGCCAGCGCGTCCTCCGCCGCGGCGACGTCGCGCCACTGCGCGGCCAGCCACGCCAGCAGCCGCCCGTACGACGCACGGGCGGCGGCCTCGGCGGCGCGATGGGCCGCGTCGTGCATCAGCCCGGCATCGGCGGCAGCACCGGGCGGACCTCCACGCTCCCGGCCTGCGCCGCGGGCGAGCGCGCGGCCCACTCCAGCGCCTCGTCGAGCGATGCGACGTCGATGATGAAGTAACCGCCGAGGTGTTCGCGCACGTCGGCGAACGGGCCGTCCTGCACGTGGCGCTGGCCGCCCTGCACGCGCACGTGCGTGCCGGTGTGCGGCCCCTGGAGCCCGTTGCCGCCGACGACGCAGCCCGAGGCCTGCATCGCGCCGACGTAGGCCTGCCACGCGCCCCAGTAGGCGCCGGCCTCGGCGTGGTTTTCGCGCCGTGCGGATTCCTCGGTGGTTTCCTTGAAGACGAGCATGTACTGCATGGTGTTCTCCGTTCGCCGGCGGTCGCCGGTGGTTGTGTTGGATGCGCGAGGCGTTCGGGCCTCGCCGGATCGGGACATGGCCCGGGTCACCGTGACCGGCG
>JBQCJG010000195.1:0-41518 GCA_051952955.1 Lysobacteraceae bacterium
GCGCTCGCTCGCGCAGGCGCTGTACCTCGACGAAGCGAGCATCGACGACGATCGCCCCTTCGTCGACCTCGGCCTGGATTCCATCGTCGGCGTCGAGTGGGTCAAGAACATCAACAAGGCGCTCGGCCTCGAGATCGGCGCCACCCGCGTCTACGACTACGCGAACCTCGCCGCGCTGAGCGGCTACGTCGAGAGCCTGCTGCCACAGGCCGCCGCGAAGCCGGCCGCCGTGGCGCAGCCCTTGCCGGTCGTGCCCGCGCTGCCGACGGCGCCCATGCCGTCGACACCCGTGCCCGCGGCGGCCGCGGTGCCGAGCGTGGTGCTCGATCTGCCGACCTTCGATCCGCCGGCGGTCGCCGCACCGGCGCCCGCGCCGGCCGCGTCCGGCCGCCGCCACACGGTCGAGTCGCTGAAGCCGGCACTGCGCGCCAGCCTCGCACAGGCGCTGTATCTCGACGAAGCCGCGATCGACGACGACAGGTCGTTCGTCGACCTCGGCCTGGATTCGATCGTCGGCGTCGAGTGGGTCAAGACGATCAACAAGACCTACGGGCTCGAGATCTCCGCGACCCGCGTCTACGACTATGCCAACCTGCAGGCGCTTGCGCGCTTCGTCCACGAGGAACTGGCGAAGCTGCCGCCGGAGCGCCAGCCGCAGACGGTCGCCGCCGATCCGGTCGCGCCCGCCGCGTCGGCCTCCGCGCAGCCCGCGGCGATCGCGGCACCGATGCCTGCGCCGACGCTCGCTGCCGCCCCCGCACCGACGTTGCCCGGCTTCGTGCCCGCGGCGCCCGTCGCCCCGGGTGCGCTGCAGCGCCGCTCGCGCAGCCTGCCGGCCGCGATCGGTGCGGCCCTCGAAGCGTCCGCGCCGCCGTCGCGCGCCGCCGAACGCATCGCGGAGAAGATCGCCATCGTCGGCATGTCCGGCCGCTATCCGGGCGCCGACAATCTCGAACGCTTCTGGAAGAACCTGGTCGAGGGCCGCAACGCGATCCGCGAGATCCCGGCCTCGCGCTGGGACGTGTCCGCCTACTACGACCCGACGCCCGGCAAGCCCGGCAAGATCTACTGCAAGTGGCTGGGCATGCTCGACGACGCGGACGAATTCGATCCGATGTTCTTCCAGATCTCGCCGTCCGAGGCCGAGATCATGGACCCGCAGCATCGCCTGTTCATGCAGGAAAGCTACCGCGCCTTCCAGGACGCGGGCTATTCCAGCGCGGCGCTGAGCAACCGCAAGTGCGGCGTCTACCTCGGCATCATGAGCAGCGAGTATTCGCTGCTGCTGGCCAAGGGCAATCCGCTCAACGTCGAGACCACCGGCAACAGCTTCGCGATCGGGGCCGGCCGCGTCGCCTACCACCTCAACCTCAAGGGCCCGGCGATCCCGATCGACACGGCCTGTTCGTCGTCGCTGGTCGCGATCCACCTCGCCTGCCAGGCGCTGCTGAACCACGAGATCGACATGGGCCTGGCCGGCGGCGTCAGCCTCTACCTGATCCCCGAGTCCTACCTCGGCATGTGCCGCGCCGGCATGCTGTCCCGCGACGGCCAGTGCAAGACCTTCGACAACCGCGCCGACGGCTTCGTGCCGGGCGAGGGCGTGGGCACGGTCGTGCTGAAGCGCCTGTCCGACGCCGAGCGCGACGGCGACGCGATCTACGGCGTCGTCATCGGCTCGGGCATCAACCAGGACGGCAAGACCAACGGCATCACCGCGCCCAGCGTCAACAGCCAGATCGAGCTGCTGCGCGACGTGTATCGCCGCCACGACATCGACGCTTCGACCATCAACTACGTCGAGACCCACGGCACCGGCACCAAGCTCGGCGATCCGATCGAGCTGGAAGCGCTGTCCACGGTGTTCAAGGAACACGGCGGCCAGCGCAACGCCTGCGCGCTCGGTGCGGTGAAGACCAACCTCGGCCACACCTCCGGCGCGGCCGGCGTGGCCGGCGTGCACAAGGTGCTGCTCAGCCTGCGCAGCGGCACCCTCGCGCCGAACGTGAACTTCCAGCAGGAGAACGCGCTGTTCGATTTCGGCGCGTCGCCGTTCTACCTCAGCCGCAGTGCGCATGCGTGGATCCCGGCCACCGGCCGCAAGCGCCGCGCCGCGGTCAGCGCCTTCGGCTTCAGCGGCACGAACGCGCACGTGGTGATCGAGGAATACCTGCCGACGCTGCACGAGCGGCCGGCGCGTCCGCAGCCCTGCGTGGTGCCGCTGTCGGCGCGCACGCCGGACCAGCTGCAGACGATGGTGCGGGACCTGCTCGGCTTCCTCGATCGCGACGAACGCGGCGTCGAGCTGCGCGACCTGGCGTACACGCTGCAGGTCGGCCGCGATCCCATGCGCGAACGCGCCGCGTGGGTCGCCGGCAGCCTCGCCGACCTGCAGGCGCAGCTGCGCGACTTCCTCGCCGGCCGTCCCAGCGGCCAGCGCGGCAGCGTCACCCGGACCCACGGCACCGCCATCCCGACCGAAGAGGCCGCCGCGCTGCTGCGTCGCGAAGGTCCGGTGCAGTCCGCCGCGCTGGCCGCGCGCTGGGTGGAAGGTGCGGAGATCGACTGGGCCGCGTACCACCGCGATGCGCAGCCGCGCAAGGTGCACCGCGTGCCGGGCTATCCGTTCGCGAAGGAGCGCTACTGGCCGCAGCCGCTGCCGGCACCGGCTGCCTCCGCGCCCGCGGCGCTGTCCGCGGTGCCGCCGGTCGCCGTGTCGACGCAGGCGCCGGCCGAAGCCCGGCAGGCGACGTACTACGCGCCGGCGTGGCGCGACGCCGCGCTGCCCGCGCAGTGCGTCGCCTTCGGCGCCGAGGACGTGCTGCTGGTCCTCGACAGCGACGACCGGCTGTACGAACAGATCCGAGCGCGCCTGCATCCTGCCGCGCCGCTGAAGGCGATCGTGCTGGCCCGCCTGGGCGAGGGCGCCTTCGTCCAGGAAGGCCCGGACCGTTTCACGCTCGATGCCGCGCAGCCGGCGCAGTTCGACGCGCTGCTGGGCGCGCTGCGCACCGCGGGCCACGTGCCGACCCACGTCCTCCACAACGCCGACGGCGCGCGCCTGCCGATCGAGGCCGACGGCGGCGACGCCGAGCGCGCGCTGCAGGTCGGTGTCGATGCCGTCTTCGGGCTGTGCAAGGCGCTGTCGGCGGCCGGCGCGCAGAAGGGGACGATCGCGCTGCTGTCGTGCTTCCATGCCGACGAGGACGCGGATCCCGCGGCCTGCGAGGCGCTCGCCGCGTTCCACCGTTCGCTCGCGCTGGAGAACGGCCGCTACCAGGGCCGCGTCCTCGCGCTCGAACCCGCGACCGCCACCGACGCCGATCCCGCGAACCGCGCCATCGACACGGTTACCGCGATCGTCGAGGAACTGCAGGCGCCGTCGCGGCACGAGGTCGAGGTGCGCCGTCGCACCGGCGATGCCGCCAGCGCGCAGCGTCGCGTCCGGGTGCTGGCCGAGCAGGCGATGTCCGCGGCGTCGACCGGCGACGTGCCGCTGAAGCAGGGCGGCGTGTACCTCGTCACCGGCGGACTGGGCGGGCTCGGCCTGCTGTTCGCGCGCCATCTGGCCGAACGCTATCGCGCGCGGCTGGTGCTCACCGGCCGCTCGGCGCTCGATGCCGCGGGCGAGCAGAAGCTCGCGCAGCTGCACGCGCTCGGCGCCGAGGCCGTCTACGTGCAGGCCGACGTCGCCGACGCCGGGCGCACGCGCGATATGGTCGCCGCGGCGAAAGCGCGCTTCGGTGCGCTCAACGGCGTGATCCACAGCGCCGGCGTGAGCGACGACGCGCTGCTGATCCGCAAGGACCGCGAGCGCTTCCGCCGCGTGCTGGCGCCGAAGGTGCAGGGCACCCTGCACCTGGACCGCCTCACCGCCGACGAGCCGCTGGACCTGTTCGTGCTGTTCTCCTCCGGCGCTGGAAGTTTCGGCAACGTCGGCCAGACCGACTACGCCTACGCCAACGCCTTCATGGACGCCTTCGCCGAGCATCGCGAACGCGCCCGTGCGCGCGGCCAGCGCTTCGGCAAGAGCCTGTCGATCGCGTGGCCGTTCTGGCTGGAAGGCGGCATGCAGCTGTCCGCGGCCGACCTGCAGCGCACCGAAGACCGCACCGGTCTCAGCGCGGTGCCGACCGAGGTCGGCATCGGCTACTGGAACACCCTGCTGCGGTCCGATCTGTCGCGCGCGCTGGCGCTGTACGGCTACGCATCGAGGATCGCGGTGCACTGCGATCCTGCGGGCCCGGCCGCTGCATCGGCTGCGTCGGCACCCGCCACTGCGTCCACGGCATCGCCCGACCGCGAAGCGCTGCTCGCGCGGGCGCGGGCGTACGTCAGCGGGCTGGTCCACGCCGAGACGCGCATCCCGGTGGAGCAGATCGACGTCGACGAACGCTTCGAGGCCTTCGGCTTCGACTCGATCATGATCGGCCGCCTCAACGCGGCGCTCGAACAGGATCTCGGCGACCTGCCGAAGACCCTGATGTACGAACACGAGACCGTCGCCGACCTCGCGGGCTATCTCGTCGATCACGCCACGGCCGCGTTGGCGCGTCTCTTCGCGGTCGCCACCGATGCGCCGGCCGCCGCGTCCGCGCCGGCTGCTTCGCCGGCCCCGGCCGCCGACGCGGCGACGCTGCCGGTCGCGATGGCCGCGTCGTCGCCGGTCGCGGTCGCCGAACTGCTGCCGACCCACGCCGAACCGATCGCGATCATCGGCGTGCACGCGCAGTTCCCGCAGGCCGACGGCCTCGACGCGCTCTGGGAGCACCTGCGCGCCGGCGACGACCTGATCCAGCTCGTGCCGGAGAATCGCTGGAATTACGCCGATTTCTACGATCCGGATCCGGTGCAGTCGGAGAACGGCAAGATCTACTGCAAGTGGGGCGGCTTCATCGACGACTTCGACAAGTTCGATGCCGGCTTCTTCAACATCGCCGACGCCGAGGCCGCGATCATCGATCCGCAGGAGCGTCGCTTCCTGCAGTCGGCCTGGTCCGCGATCGAGGACGCGGGCTACACCCGCGAACGCCTGAAGCAGCGCTATCCCAAGGGCAAGAGCGCCGACGTCGGCGTGTTCGTGGGCGGCACCACGCACACCTACCAGCTGCTCGCCCCGGAAGCTTGGCAGCGCGGCCGCAGGGTCACGCCCAGCGGCATGCCGTGGTCGATCGCGAACCGCGTGTCGTACGCGTTCGACCTGCAGGGCCCGAGCATGCCGGTCGACACCGCGTGCTCGTCGTCGCTGGTCGCGGTGCACCTGGCCTGCGAAAGCCTGCGTCGCCGCGAGTGCCAGCTCGCGCTGGCCGGCGGCGTCAACCTCTACCTGCATCCGGCCAAGTACCAGTCGTTCTGTCACCGCCGCATGCTCGCGGTCGGCGACCAGTGCCGCAGCTACGGCGACGGCGACGACGGTTTCGTGCCGGGCGAGGGCGTCGGCACGCTGGTGCTGAAGCCGCTGCGCCAGGCCGAGCGCGACGGCGACCGCATCTACGGCGTGGTCCGCGGCAGCGCCCACGACCACAGCGGGCGTTCCAACGGCTACGCCACGCCGAACCCGAACTCGCAGGCGCACGTGATCGCGCAGGCGCTGGCGCAGGCCGACGTGCCGGCGCGCTCGATCGGCTTCATCGAAGGTCACGGCACCGGCACGCGGATGGGCGACAGCCTCGAAGTTGCGGCCATCACCCAGGCCTTCGCGCAGCAGACCGGCGACACCGGCTTCTGCGCGCTGGCGTCGCTGAAGGCCAACATCGGCCATGCCGAGTCGGCCACCAGCATCGCCGGCATCGCCAAGATCCTGCTGCAGTTCCGCCACCGGCAGATCGCGCCGAGCATCCATGCCGACGTGGTCAATCCGGACATCGATTTCTCGCGCGCCCCGTGCCGCCTGCAGACCTCGCTGACGGCGTGGGAATCGCCCGCGGGCGTCCCGCGTCGCGCGCTGATCAACGCGTTCGGCGCCGGTGGCGTCAATGCCTGCGCGGTGCTGGAGGAGTACCTGCCCGCCGACGGCCACGCCACCGCGCCGTCCACGGGCGGCGATGCGCTGTTCGTGCTGTCGGCGATGAACGCCGAGCGCCTGCGCGACTACGCCTGGCGCCATGTCGACTTCCTGGCGCTGAACCCGGACTGCGACGTGGCCGCGCTGTGCCACACGCTGCAGATCGGCCGCGAAGCCATGCCCGAGCGCCTGGCCCTGGTGGTCGGCAGCGCGCAGCAGCTGCGGCAGACGCTGCAGCGCTGGCTGGACGGCGACGCGACGCTCGTCGCCGGCCGCGATGGGCTGTGGCACGGACGTGTCGATGCGCGCAGCGGTGCCGGCCTCGCGTCGCGCGAACAGCGCGAGCGCATGCAGGCCCTGTGCGCCGCGCGCGATCTGGCCGGCCTCGCCGCGTTCTGGACCGAGGGCGGCAAGGTCGACTGGACGTGCCTCGACGACGGCACGGTCCGGCACGTCGTCGCCGCACCGGTGTATCCGTTCGCCCGCGAACGCCACTGGGTCGTCGACTTCGCGACCGCCGAGCGGGCGCCGGCCGCGGCCGTCGCGTCGCGCCTGCATCCGCTGATCTCGCACAACATCTCGACGCTCGACGGCGTGCGTTTCGCCGCCGCGCTCGACGGCGACCGCTACTACGCCCGCGATCACCGCATCCAGGGGCAGGCGGTGTTCCCGGGTGCCGGCTTCCTCGAAATGGCCTGCGTCGCGGCCAGCATCGCCGGCCAGCGCCGCGTGCGCCGACTGCGCGACATCTACTGGGTGCAGCCGCTGTCGCTGACCGAACCGCCGCAGGACGTGAAGATCGGCCTGCGCAGCAAGGCCGGCCTCGCCGCCAGCGGCGCCGAGTTCGCGATCACCACCGTCGACGACGACCAGGAGACGGTGCTGCACTGCGAGGGCCGCGCGCTGTTCGACGCGGGCAGCGCCGACCACGGCCACGGGTCGGAAGCCGCATCGCCCTCGCTATCGGCGTGGCGCCAGCGCTGCGGCGAGTTCCGCGACGGTGCGCATTACTACCGCGTCTTCCAGAACCTCGGCTTCGACTACGGCCCGACCTTCCGGGTGATCGACAGCGTCGCGATCGGCGACGGCTGCGCCCTGGCCCGGCTTGCGCTGGATCCGTCGCTGTCGAAGGACTTCGAGCAGTACGTGCTGCATCCGACCCTGATCGACGGCGCCCTGCAGGCCGTGGTCGCGCTGCTGGCGACGGAAGAGGGCGGCGTGCCGCACCTGCCGTTCGCGATCGACGAGATCGAGATCTTCGGCAGCCTCACCCCGAACTGCCATGCGCTGGTCGAACGCGTCGGCGACGCGCACGGCGCCGGTGCCGGCATCCTCCGGTTCAACATCCACCTCCTCAGCGAAAGCGGCGAATCGCTCGTGAAGATCACCCATTTCCACGTCCGCGCCCTGGTGCCGACGACACCGCCCCGCAGCGATGCCGCCGGCGATCGCACCGCGTCTTCCCTGGCGGTGAACCCGTGAGCGCCACCGCACCGATGGACAAGGCTAGCGACTACCCGATCGGCGAATTCCGCGCGGTCCTGGACGGCAGCGAGCCGTTCCTCGCCGACCACATCATCCAGGGCCAGAAGATCCTGCCCGGCATGGCCTACCTGGAGATCGCCCGCGCCGCGGTCGCCGCGTCGGCGCCGCCGGAGGAAGGCACGATGCTGGTGCTCGGCGACAGCGTGTTCGTGAGCGCGCTGACGGTGAAGGACCCGCGCACGGTCACCATCCGGGTGTATCCGGGCGGCCCCGGCCAGTTCGGCGTGGAGGTCAGCACCGAACAGGGCGTGCACTTCCAGTCGCGCGTGTCGGTGCAAAAGACCGCCGACACCCTCGCGGCCAGGGGCTACGAGCGGACCGTCGACCTCGCGGCCCTGCGTGCGCTCTGCACGCGACCGGGCCCCACGAAGGCCGCGTTCTACCAGACCTACCGCAACCGCGGCGTCGAACTGGGCCCGTCGCATCGCGGCGTCGAGGACATCTTCATGTCCGAGGACCGCAACGACGGATTCGCGAAGGTCCGCCTGCCCGGCTCGTCCGCGCGCGGCATGGCGATGGATGCGGGCGCGCTCGACAGCATCATCCAGAGCGGCCTGGCGCTGGTCGACAACCCGGAAGCGAACGTGGTGCCGTTCGCGGTGACGAGCACGCTGGTCGTCGATGCGCTGGTCGATGTGATGTTCGTGCATGCGCGCAAGCGCGCCGACGGTTTCCACTACACCGCCACCGACGAGCACGGCCGGGTGCTGGTGATCATCGAGGGCTTCCAGACCCGCGAGATCGACCTCAACGCCCGGCAGGACACGCTCAACTTCCGCCGGCCGGTGTGGAAGACCGTGACCCCGCCGCCCGCCGGCGATCGCACCGTGCGCGTGGTGGAAGCGGGCGAGGACTACGTCGCCACGACCCGTGCGCTGCTGGCCGCAGCGCAGGCGCTGGCGCAGGACAAGGGCGGGCCCGCGCTGCTGGAACTGCGCACGGCCGCCGACGATGCGCTCTCGCGCGGCCTGTGGGCGGCGATGAAGACCGTGTCGATCGAGCATTCTCACGTCGAATTCCGGCTCAGGCGCGGCGACGCGTACGTGGCCCTCGAATTCCAGGATGCCGACGCCGACGTCCGCGCGGAGTTCGCGTGGCGCGACGGCTGCACCGCGCTGATCACCGGCGGCCTCGGCGCGCTCGGCCTGCTGGTCGCGCGCGACATCGCCGAACGCAGCAAGGGCAGCACCCTGATCCTGCTCGGTCGGCGCACGCCGGATGCCACCGAAACCGCCGCGATCGAGGCGCTGCAGGCGCTCGGCGCGACCGTCGTCCATCGCCGCTGCGACATCGCGAAGCTCGAAGACGTCGAAGCCGTGGTCGCCGAATTCCCCGGCATCGACATCGTCGTGCACGCCGCCGGCCTGCTCGAAGACGCCCTGCTGGTGAACAAGACCGACGCGTCGATCGCGCGGGTGCTCGCGCCGAAGGTGCAGGGCCTGCAGAACCTCGATCGCGCCACCGGGGGCTGTCCGCTCGACGCCTTCGTCGCGTTCTCGTCCGTCGCCGGTGCGCTCGGCAATGCCGGCCAGTTCGACTACGCCGCCGGCAACGGCTACATGGATGCGTACATCGAGGCCCGCGCGGCGCGCGTGAAGGCGCAGCAGGCCCGCGGCGTCTCGGTCTCGATCAACTGGCCGCTGTGGGACGAGGGCGCGATGCAGCTCGACGACGCCAGTCGCGAGACGCTGGCGCGCGCCTACGCGATCAGGCCGATGCCCACTGCCGATGGCCTGAAGGCGCTGCGTCAGGCGATCGCCTCGCCGCATGCGGGCCTGCTGCCGCTCTACGGGCAGAAGGCCGCGCAGGCCGCGCTGTTCGCGCCGCCGAAGTCGGTCGTGGCCGCCGCGGCGCCGGAGGCGGCGCAGCCGTCCTCGGCCGACCTGGATCGCCTGCAGCGCGAGATCCTGCAGGAAATGCGCCTGCAGGCGGCGCAGCACCTGAAGATGAAGCCGAACCAGATCAACGAGAACGAGGACTGGACCAACTTCGGCTTCGACTCGATCCTGATCTCCAGCTTCGTCTCGCACCTGAACCACGTCTACGACCTGAACCTGATGCCGACGGCGATGTTCGAGGCCTCGAACCTGCTGCGCTTCAGCCAGTTCCTCGCCGAGCACCACGGCGCCGAGATGACCCGCAAGCTGTCGGTCGGCAGCGCGAAGCCCGCCGATGCGGCGGCGACGCCCGCCGCCAGGCCGGCGGTGCGCGCGCCGGAGACCGGCGGCGCCTCGGTGTCGCAATTCGCGCGCCGCTTCCGCGAGGCCTACCGCAACCGCGCCAGCTACCGCGACGAGGACGTCGCCGTCGTCGGCATGAGCTGCCGCATCGCCGGCGCGAACACTCCCGACGAGTTCTGGCGGATGCTCGACGAAGAGCGCGACATGGTCACCGAGATCCCGGCCGACCGCTGGGACTGGCGCGACTACCCGGGCATCAGCCGCTGGGGCTCCTTCATCTCGGGCATGAAGGACTTCGATCCGCTGTTCTTCGGCATCTCGCCGGCCGAGGCGATGTACATGAGCCCCGAGCAGCGGCTGATGATGCAGTCGGTGTGGGAATGCATCGAGGACGCGGGCTACGGCGGCGACACCCTGAAGGGCACCGACACCGCGATCTTCATGGGCTGCGGCCCGACCAGCTACGTGAGCGTGACCGCGCACCTGCCGGTCGAGGCCTACTCGGTCACCGGCAGCGTGTCCTCGGTCGGCCCGAACCGCATCAGCTACTACATGGACTGGCACGGGCCCAGCAATCCGATCGACACCGCGTGCAGCAGCTCGCTGGTGGCGGTGCACCGCGCGATCCAGGCGATCCGCGCCGGGCAGTGCCAGGTCGCGATCATCGGCGGCGTGAACGCGCTGCTCGCGCCGGACGTGTACATCAGCTTCGCCAAGTCCGGCATGCTCTGCGAGGACGGTCGCTGCAAGACCTTCTCCGACAAGGCCAACGGCTACGTGCGCGGCGAAGGCGTGGCCACGCTGATGCTGAAGTCGCTGCGCGCGGCCCAGCGCGACGGCGACGACATCTACGCGGTGATCAAGGGCGCCGCCGAGAACCATGGCGGCCGCACCACCTCGCTGACCGCGCCGAACCCGAACGCGCAGGCGGCGGTGATCCGGCGCGCGATCCAGGACGCCGGCATCGACTTCCAGCGCGTGGGCTACATCGAATGCCACGGCACCGGCACCGAGCTGGGCGATCCGGTCGAGATCAGCGGCCTGAAGACGGTCGCGAAGGAGCTGATGGACGTCGACGCCGCCGTCGAGAAACAGGCAACGTCGCCGTGCTACCTCGGCAGCATCAAGTCCAACATCGGGCACCTGGAATACGGCGCCGGCGTGGTCGGCCTGATCAAGGTGATCCTGCAGATCCGCCACAAGAGGATCGCGCGCAGCCTGCACTGCGACACCGTCAGCCCGCTGATCGACCTGCGCCGCACGCCGTACCGCGTCGCGCAGCAGGCGGTCGACTGGGACGTGCCGGCCGGGCAGACGCGCATCGGTGGCGTCAGCAGCTTCGGCTTCGGCGGCGCCAACGCCCACGTCGTCATCGAGGAATACATCGACCGCAGTGCGGCGCACGACGACGCCGACGGGGAGGCACAGCTGCTGGTGTTCTCGGCGCGCAACGCCGACACCCTGCACGCCACGCTGCAGGCCTATCCGGCGTTCCTGGCGAAGACCGACCGCAGCGCGGCGACCCTGCGCCGCATCGCCCGCACCCTGCAGACCGGCCGGGCGGAAATGCAGGAGCGCGTGGCCTTCGTCGTCCGCACGATCGACGAATTCGAGGAGCTGCTGGAGGGCTTCCTGCAGGACAAGGACAACTTCTACCACCGCAAGGCGTTCCGCGGCTCCATCCGCAACGGCGCCGGCGACAAGCTCGAGATCGGCGACACCCAGGCCGGCCAGGAGTTCATCCGTCGACTGGCCGAGACCGGCGAGATAGAGAAGATCGCGGAACTCTGGGTGAAGGGCGCGAAGATGGATTGGCGGATTCTGCTCGACGACCGGCGTCCCTGACGACGATCGCGGCGGGCAATACGGAATCAACACTTTTCGAGGTTTGGAGAAAGAGTAATGAGAGCAGTCGGCATCGAGGCAATGAACGTTTTCGCGGGCACGGCGTTTCTTGACGTCCGCAAGCTGGCCGAGCATCGCAAGCTCGACACCACCCGGTTCGACAACCTCCTGATGAAGGAGAAGACGGTCGCGTTGCCGTACGAGGATCCCATCACCTTCGCGGTCAACGCCGCGAAGCCGATCGTGGACGCGCTCAGCCCGGAGGAGCGCGACCGGATCGAGATGGTGATCACCTGCACCGAGTCGTCGTTCGACTTCGGCAAGTCGATGAGCACCTACTGCCATTCGCTGCTGGGCCTCAACCGCAACTGCCGCCTGTTCGAGATCAAGAACGCTTGCTATTCGGGCGCCGCCGGCATCCAGATGGCGGTGAACTTCGTGCTGTCGCAGGCTTCGCCCGGCGCGAAGGCGCTGGTGCTGGCCACCGACATCTCGCGCTTCATGGTGGAGGAGGGCGGCGATGCGTTGACCGCGGACTGGTCGTTCGCCGAGCCCAGCAACGGCTCCGGCGCGGTCGCGATGCTGATCAGCGAACAGCCGTACATCTTCCAGGTCGACGTCGGCGCCAACGGCTACTACGGCCACGAGGTGATGGACACCTGCCGCCCGACCATCGACGGCGACGCCGGCGATTCCGACCTGTCGCTGCTGTCGTACCTCGACTGCTGCGAGAACAGCTTCCTGGAATACCGCAAGCGCGTGCCGGACGCGGACTACGCCAGGACGTTCTCGTACATCGCCTACCACTGCCCGTTCGGCGGCATGGTCAAGGGCGCGCACCGCAACATGATGCGCAAGATGGTCCGCGCCAAGCCGGCGGAGATCGAGCAGGACTTCGAGAACCGCGTCCTGCCCGGCATGGCCTACTGCCAGCGCATCGCGAACATCATGGGCGCGACCATGTCGCTGGCGATCCTCAGCACCATCGAGCACGGCGACTTCGAGACGCCGAAGCGCATCGGCGCGTTCTCGTACGGGTCCGGCTGCTGCTCCGAGTTCTTCAGCGGCGTCGCCCGCAAGGAAGGCCAGGAGCGCCTGCGCAAGATGGGGGTCAAGGAACACCTCGACCGCCGCACCGAACTGACGATGGAGGAGTACGACCGCCTGCTGGTCGGCAGCAACGCCGTCAAGTTCGGCACCCGCAACGTCGTGCTCGACGACACCTTCATCTCCCGCGCCCGCAGCGCGATGGGCAAGCCGGTGCTGTTCCTGAAGGAGATCAAGGAATTCCACCGCGAATACGAGTGGGTCGGCTGATGGATCCCGCTGCCTTCACCGAACTGCGCGTGCGGTTCGACGACGACATCGCCTACCTGCAGATCCATCGCCCGCACGCCAACAACGCGATCAACGACCGCCTGATCGCCGAGTTCGTCGCGGCGATGGACCTCTGCGACACGCGGGCCAAGATCGTGGTGGTCGAAGGACTGCCGGAGGTCTTCTGCTTCGGCGCCGACTTCGCCGAGTTGCAGAAGAGCTTCGACGACGACGGCGTGCCGCAGCAGGATCCGGGCCCGATGTACGCGCTCTGGCGCCGGCTCGCGACCGGGCCGTTCGTGTCGATCGCGCACGTCCGCGGCAAAGCCAACGCGGGCGGCATCGGCTTCGTCGCCGCCTGCGACCTGGTGCTGGCCGATTCGGCCGCGGTGTTCAGCCTGTCGGAGCTGCTGTTCGGGCTGATGCCGGCCTGCGTCCTGCCGTTCCTGGTCCGCCGCATCGGCTTCGCACGCGCCAACGCCATGACCCTGTCGACCCAGCCGGTGACGGTGCAGACCGCGCACGCCTGGGGACTGGTCGACGCCTTCGAGGACAACAGCGAGAACCTGCTGCGCAAGCACCTGCTGCGCCTGCGCCGGCTCAACAAGACCAGCGTCGCGCGCTACAAGCGCTACATGGCCTCGATCGACGATTCGCTGGCCGCCGTCGAACCGAAGGCGCTGGCCGCGAACGTCGAGGTGTTCACCGACGTGGAGAACCTGCAGCGCATCTCGCGCTACGTGAAGACGGGGCAGTTCCCGTGGGAAGGCGCGGCGTGAGCACGGAGAAGGCCGTCGACCTGCAGTTCGTCGCCCCGCACGTCCTGCAGATCCGCATGCAGGACCGGGTGAGCAAGAACACGTTCTCCGAAGCCATTACCCAGGGGCTGATGGACGCGTTCGCGGAGGTGGAGCGGCAGCCGGACTGCAAGGTCGTGATCCTCACCGGCTACGACAACTACTTCGCCAGCGGCGGTACCCAGGAGCAGTTGCTGAACCTGTCGGACGGCCGCGGTGCGTTCACCGACCGCGCACTCTACAGCCTGCCGCTGCACTGCCCGGTGCCGGTGATCTCGGCGATGCAGGGCCACGGCATCGGCGGCGGCTTCGTGCTGGGGCTGTTCGCCGACGTGGTCGTGCTGGGCCGCGAGAACATCTACACCACGAACTTCATGCGCTACGGCTTCACCCCGGGCATGGGCGCGACCTTCATCCTGCCGCAGAAACTCGGCATCGCCCTGGCCTCGGAGATGATGCTGTCCGCGAACAATTACCGCGGCGAGGAGCTGCAGCAGCGCGGCATCCCGTTCCCGGTGGTGCCGCGCGACCGGGTCATGGCCCATGCCCTCGACCTGGCGAACACGCTGGCCGAGAAGCCGCGCGTGTCGCTGGTCGCGCTGAAGGACCACCTCAGCGCGCCGTTGCGCGAGGCGCTGCCGGCGACGATCGCGAAGGAAGTCGCCATGCACGGCGTGACCTTCGCGCAGCCGGAAGTCAAGGCGAGGATCGCGACCCTGTTCGGCGCCTGAGCGACGACCCGCACGCACATTCCCTTTCGCTCCACGTCGGCCCCGGGCCCGCAGCGCGAATCCACACCCCCTTGCCACCAGAGGAAACCCGCATGAACGTAAAAGACGTCTTCGACACCATCGTCGGCCACACGAAGGAAGTCGTGCCCGGGCTCGACGATCATCCGTTCCAGTTCACCGATTCGCTGCGCGCGCTCGGCGCCAACTCGATCGACCGCTCCGAGATCATCATGATGACGCTCGAATCGCTGTCGCTGAAGATCCCGCTGCTCGATCTCGGCAAGGCCGAGAACATGGGCGAGCTGGCGACGCTGATGCACGCCAGGCTCTGAGCATGCCGATGCCTGCACCCGCCCGCTTCGTCGTCGACGGCATCGGCGTGACCGCGTCGATCGGCCAGGGCCGCGATGCGTTCGCCGCCGCGCTGCTGGCCGGCGAGCACCGGTTCGCGCCGATGCGGCGCCCGGGTCGCCAGCGTCCCGACACGGGCGAGGCCGATGCGCCGTTCATCGGCGCCGAGATCGATGCGCTGCGCATCCCGGAGGCGATCCCGGCCTCGAAGCTCCGCAATGCATCGTGGTCGGCGCAGGTCGCGGTCGCGACCCTGCACGAAGCCTGGCACGACGCCGGACTCGATGCGGTCGATCCGACCCGCATCGGCCTGGTCGTCGGCGGTTCCAACGTGCAGCAGCGCGAACTCGCGCAGCAGATGCTGAAGTACCAGGACAACGTCGCGTTCCTGCGCCCCACCTACGCGATGTCGTTCATGGACACCGACCTCTGCGGCCTGTGCAGCGAGACCTTCGGGATCCGCGGCCTGGCGATGACCGTCGGCGGTGCGTCCGCCAGCGGGCAACTGGCGACGATCCAGGCGATCGAGGCCGTGCGCTCGGGGCAGGTGGACGTCTGCATCGCGCTCGGCGCGCTGATGGACCTGTCGTTCTACGAATGCCAGGCGTTCCGCTCGCTGGGCGCGATGGGCTCGGACCGCTACGCCCACGATCCCGCGCTCGCCTGCCGGCCGTTCGACCGTGACCGCGACGGCTTCATCTTCGGCGAGGCCTGCGGTGCCGTGGTGATCCGTCGCGAGGGCACGCCGCGGCCCGACGGCACGCCGCCGTACGCGGCGCTGACGGGCTGGGGCACGGCGTGGGACGCCAACCGCAACCCGAATCCGTCCCTGGAGGGCGAGTCGACCGTGATCCGCAAGGCGCTGGCGATGTCCGGGCTGGACGCGGGCGCCATCGACTACGTCAACCCGCACGGCACGGCGTCGCGGGTCGGCGACGAGACCGAACTGGCGGCGCTGCGCGCCTGCGGGCTCGACGGTGCCCGGATCAACGCGACCAAGTCGCTGGTCGGGCATGGCCTGAGCGCCGCGGGCCTGGTCGAACTGATCGCGATCCTGCTGCAGATGCGCGCCGGACGGCTGCATCCGACGCGCAATCTCGAGAACCCGATCGACGACAGGTTCCGCTGGGTGGGGGCGTCCCCCGTCGATCACGCCGTCGAGCACGCGCTGAACATGAGCATGGGCTTCGGCGGCATCAACACGGCGGTCTGTCTGCAGCGCTGCCGCTAGGCCGCAGCGTCAAGACCGACCGCCTGCATTCGCATGGCACACGTTTCATTCAGGAGAATTCGATGAAGACCTACATGTTTCCGGGACAGGGTTCGCAGGCGCGCGGCATGGGCGGCGAACTGTTCGACGCGTTTCCGGGGCTGACCGCGAAGGCCGACGAGGTGCTGGGCTATTCCATCAAGGAACTGTGCCTGACCGATCCGCGCAAGGAACTGGGCAAGACCCAGTTCACCCAGCCGGCGCTGTTCGTCGTCAACGCGCTGTCGTACTACCAGCGGGTCAAGGACAGCGGGGCGCCCGACTTCCTGGCCGGTCACAGCCTCGGCGAGTTCAATGCGCTGCTGGCGGCCGAATGCTTCGATTTCGAGACCGGCGTGCGGCTGGTGAAGAAGCGCGGCGAGCTGATGAGCCAGGCCACCGAAGGCGCGATGGCGGCCATCGTCAACGCCACCCGCGAGCAGATCGAGACCCTGCTCGAGGAGAAGGGCCTGGTCAACGTCGACATCGCCAACTGCAACACGCCGATGCAGACCGTGATCTCCGGCCCGAGCGCCGACATCGCCGCCTGCCAGGACATCTTCAACTTCGACAAGGTGATGTACGTCCCGCTCAACACCAGCGGCGCGTTCCACTCGCGGCTGATGATCCCGGCGGCGCAGAAGTTCGAGGCCTTCCTCAAGAAGCGCAAGTTCGCGAAGCCGAAGATCCCGGTGATCGCGAATCTCACCGCGAAGCCCTACCCGGACAACGCCGTCGTCGAGTACCTGTCGAAGCAGATCCACAGCTCGGTGCTGTGGAGCGATTCGATCCACTACCTGATGGCGCGCGCGGACGACATGGAGTTCGTCGAGGTCGGCCACGGCGACGTGCTGGCGAAGATGATCCTCAAGATCCGCCAGCTCGCGAAGGCGGCCGACAAGGCGGCGCCTGCGCCCGCCGCGCCCGCGCCGAAGGCCGCGACCGTCGCGACGCCCGCCGCGGCGCCTGCGCCTGCCGCGGCCGCGAAGCCTGCCGAACCCGTCGGCACCGGCGCCGACCGGATCGCCGCCGCCGAGCACAAGGTCGCGGAGTGGAACAGCCGCCATCCGGTCGGTACCCGCGTCAGGTCGACGTCGATGGCGCAGGACGACCTGGCCACGCGCACGCCCGCCGTCGTGCTGTTCGGCCATCGCGCCGCGGTCTACATGGAAGGCTTCAACGGCTACTTCGATCTCGACGAACTGTCGGTGGCCTGATCGACCATGGATCTGCCCGTCGTCTTCATGCTGTCCGGCCAGGGCTCCCAGTACCACCAGATGGGACGGGAGCTCTACGACCGGCATCCGCGTTTCCGGATGTGGATGGACCACTGCGACGAGATCGCGCAGCCGCTGATCGGGCGTTCGCTGTGCGACATCCTCTACGGGGCCGACGACAAGACCAGACCCTTCGATCGCCTGCTGTACACGAATCCGGCCCTGGGCGCGTTCGAATACAGTCTCGCGAAAGTGCTGATGGAGGCCGGCGCGAAACCGGCGTACCTGCTCGGTTACAGCCTCGGCGAACTCGCCGCGGCGATCCTCGGCGGTGCGCTGTCGCTGGAACAGGGCCTGCAGTTCTCGGTCGCGTACGCGAAGATGGTCGAGGCCGAAAGCCCGGCCGCGCAGATGCTCGCGGTGCTGGATGCGGCGGACCTGACGAATACCCACGCCGATGTGCTCGCGGGCTGCTGGGTGACGGCGCGGAACTTCGACCGTCACCAGGTCGTCACCGGACCGGTCGCGGCCATCCGTCGCCTGCGCGACGCGCTGTCGGCCGACGGCATCGTGAACCAGGTGCTGGCGGTGAACTACGGGTTCCACACCGAACTGCAGCAGCCGCTGGAAGCGCGCTTCCTCGAACTGGCGCGGCAGCAGGATTTCCAGCCGCTGCGCATTCCGTTCGTGTCCTGCTGCGACGGCGCCGTGTACGACCGCGACAGCGATCCGGCCCTGTGGCCGCAGCGCCTGTGGTCCACGTTCCGGCATCCGATCGCCTTCGACGCCACCGTTCGCGGCATGCTCGCGCGCGGCGATTTCCACTTCGTCGACGTTGGCCCGAGCGGCACGCTTTCGACGTTCGTCAAATACCTCGTCCCGGCCGGCAGGCATGCCTCGTTCGGGGAGGTCATCAATCCGTTCGGTCGCGACCTCCAGACCTATGCCGGCGCACTCGCCCGCATGGGCCTCGTCGATCCGCGTCTGCAATAAGGCAGGGAAGGGCAGACGCTGGTGGGAGAATTCTTCGAAAAAGGTCAGCACGTGCTGGTGTCGCAGCCGTTCAGTCGCCTGCTGGGCACCGAACTGTGCGAACTGTCGGAAGGCTATGCCGAACTGTCGCTGCGCATCCGCGAGGATTTCAAGCAGAGCTACGGCTTCGTGCACGGCGGCGTGGTCAGCTACCTGGCCGACAACTGCCTCACGTTCGCCGGCGCGACGGTGCTCGGCAACTGCGTGACCTCCGAGTTCAAGATCAACTACGTGATGCCGACCATCGGCGACGTCCTGGTCGCCAAGGCGACGGTGCTGGCGTTCGCGCTGCGCCAGGCGGTCTGCGAATGCAGGCTCTACGTCGTGCGCGGCGGGGAATCGATGCTGGTGGCGGTCGCGCAGGGCACGATCGTCAAGATCGAAACGGACGTCAGGGGCGGCGTATGAAGGCGGCCGTCTACCGTCGATACGGGTCGTCCGACGACGTGCGCGTCGAGGACGTGCCCGTTCCCGAACCCGGCCCGGGCGAAGTGCGCCTGCGGGTGCGCGCCGCCTCGCTTAATCCGGCGGACATCTACATGCTCCGCGGCTGGCCCTGGCCGTGGCGCACAAAGACCGGGCTGCGACGCCCGAAGAACATCGGGCTCGGCCTGGACTTCGCCGGGGTGGTCGACAGGATCGGCGACACGACGACCGGCCTGCGCCCCGGCGACGCCGTCTTCGGTGAAATGACGTCGCCGCTGTCCGGCATGACGCGGGCCTTCGCCGAATATCTGTGCGTGCCCGCGGACCAGCTGGTGCGGATGCCGTCGACGCTGTCGTTCGAGGAAGCGGCTTCGCTGCCGATCGCCGGATGCACGGCGCTCTTCGCGGTACGGAACTTCGGCGGCCTGCAGCCGGGACAGCGGGTCCTGATCAACGGCGCCGGCGGCGGCATCGGCGTCCATGCCGTGCAGTTCGCGAAGCATGCCGGCGCCATCGTCACGGCCGTGTGCAGTGCGGAGAAGGCCGCGATGGTGCGCGATCTCGGCGCGGATCGGGTCATCGATTACCGGCAGCGGGACTTCACCGCGGACGACATCCGCCACGACGTGATCATCGACCTGGTCAGCAGCCGCAGCCTCGAGCGGTGTCGGCGCGTGCTGGCGCCCGATGGCCGGTTCGTCTGGGTCGGCAGCGCCAGCCCGAACGCGCTGCTCGGTCCGATGGGCCCCGCGCTGCGCGTCATGCTGACCTCGCTGTTTTCGCGTCGCCGGCGCTGGAACTGCGTCGGCAGCACCACGACGCCCGCGGCCCTGGAGACGCTCGTCGATCTGTTGGGCGAGGGCGCATTCCGTCCGGTCATCGGCCGGCGCTTTGCGCTGGCGAAGGTCGTCGATGCGCTTCGTCACGTGGAGACAGGCCATGCCGCCGGCAAGGTCGTCATCACCGTTTGATACCGGAACTGCAATCATCCGTCGGCACCATCGCGGATGACCCATGAATCGGCGGGGAAATCGTTGTCATTTTGCGTTTTCCGCCGGAATGTTGTTATACCAAAAGCGATTTACTATGATTCCTCGGGGTGAAGGGGATTTCCCTCGCCAAGGATCGGATCGCAAGGATTGCCGAGAGATGATGGACCAAGATTCCCTGCAAGAGCGTACCGAAAACTACCTGAAGTCGCTGATCTGCGAGGTCGCCGACGCTGCGCTCGTTTTCGATGCGGAAACGCCTTTCGGCGAACTCGGCGTCAATTCGTTTCTCGTCCTCAAGATTCTCAAGCGGCTCGAAGAGGATTTCGGGACGCTGCCGAAGACCCTGCTGTTCGAGAATTTCAACGTCCGCGATCTCGCAAGGTATTTCGTCAAGTCGCACGCGGACACGCTGATGCGCAAATTCGGCGACGGTTCGGCGCCTGCGCCGGTCGTGCAGGCGCCGCCCGCCGCGCCCGCGCCGATGCCCGCGCAGGTCGCGATCGCTGTGCCTGCTCCTGCACCTGCACCTGCCGTCGAGCGTGCGCCCGCGCTGGTGGCGATCCGTCATCTCGACCGCTATCCGCAGCTCGATCAGCGTCGTCGCGAGATCTTCCATCGCTACAAGAACGAGTCCTCGGTGTCGCGCGGGACCGCGACGATCGCGCCGCTGCTGTTCTTCGGCAGCGGGCAGACGGGTTATTTCAACTGCGGCAAGGGCAAGGGCATCCTGCTGGCCTACGGGTATACCGGGCCCGAGGAACATTTCCTGCCGCTGGCCTAAGAGCTGTATCGCCATTGCGAAGCCAACGGTCTGCAATTCAATCTCTTCGCGGAAGACCGGCTTCCGCCGCTGTGCGGGAAAACCTTTTCCGCGACGCCGTTCGGGGTGATGCAGCGGGTGCTCGACCTGCCGTCGTTCACGCTCGAAGGCCAGAAGATGCGCCGCCTGCGCTACCTGGTGTCCAAGTTCTCGAACGCCGGCGCCTGCCGCACCGAAGAGTTCGTCTGCGGCAGCGACCGCAGGACCGCGGAGACGATCGCCGCGATCATCGACACGTGGTGCGCCTCGCGCACGATGGTCAATCCGCTGATCCCCGTGGTGAAGGAGGAAATCCTCGCCGGCACGCTGGATCGCGAACATCGCGTATTCGTGACCTACGTCGACGACACGATCCAGAACGCGATCCTGGTGTCGCCGATGGCGGAGGGCACGGGCTACCTCATGGACCTCGAGTTCTATGGCCCGGACATGCCCCTGGGCGGCCTGGAATTCGCGATCGTCAACATCATCAAGGCCCTGCGCGACGAGGGCTGCCGGGTGTTCAGCCTCGGCGGCACCTACGGCTGCAAACTCGGCGATTCGCCGGATGCGGACCCGAAGATCGAAAGCATCCTCGAGGACCTGCGCCAGCAGAACATCTTCAACGACGAGGGCAACCTCCAGTTCAAGAACAAGTTCCGTCCCGAGAGCAAGGACATCTTCCTGTGCCGCGCGACCGACGCGGGCAGGGCGGACAACGTGCTCGACATCATCCTGATGATCGCCGATCCGTCGAAGAACCAGATCGACGAGCCCGACGCCGCGGCCCCGCCGGCCGCCGTCCCGGCGCCGGCCACGCAGCCGGTCGCGACGCAACCGGTCGACGTCGCCGCCAGCCCGCGCTGGCAGGCGCTGGAAGCGGCCGGTTTCAATCCGATGAACCTCGCCGCCGGCCAGGTCGAGTTCGATCTCAAGACCGATTCCTGGGCGCAGCTAAGCCTGCCCGCGATCGACCGGCAGATGGCCAACCTCTTCGCGCACATCCAGAGCCCGGTGGACGTCAATGCGTCGCTGCGCCGGGTGTTCCCGTTCGCCTGCTTCACGCTCACCGCCTCGGGCCGGTCGGCCGAGGAACTGTTCTGCCAGGCCTGGGACAGGAAAGGCATCGTGCCGCAGAACGTGCTGTTCCCGAGCACCCTGTATCACCAGATCGACAAGGGCTTCTCGCCGAAGGAGATGCCGGCGGCGACCGTCCTCGACCTGCAGTCGGACGCGCCGTTCAAGGGCGACATCGACCTCGCCGCGCTGCAGGCCGAACTCGATGCGCACGCCGCGGACATCGGCTACGTCTGCATCGAGCTGCCCGACAACGCCGCCGGCGGCGGCGCGGTGTCGCTGGGCCACCTCAGGCAGGTGCGTGCGCTGCTGGATCGCCATCGCGACCGCCACCCCGTCCGCCTGGTGCTGGACGCCACCCGCGTGGTCGAGAACGCGCTCGTGGTCATCGAACACGAGCCCGAATGGCGCAACGCCACGGTGTGGCAGGTCGTCGAAGCCCTGCTGTCGCAGGCCGATGCGGTGGTCGCGAGCCTGGCCAAGGATTTCTGCGTCGACAAGGGCGGGCTGATCGCCACCAACGACCAGGCGCTGCACGACCGGCTGCAGGCGCTGCAGCAGCGCAGCGGCAAGGCGCTGGACGCGATCGACCGCAAGTGCATCGCGGCCGCGGTGCAGAACCGCAGCTTCGTCGAGACCCAGGTCCGCCGCCGCGTCGACGCGGTGCGGGCGCTGGGCGAGCGGCTCGCGGCGCACGGCCTGCCGGTGGTGCGCCCGTCGCTGTCGCACTGCGTGCTCGTCGACGTCAAGCGGATCCCCGAGTTCCGCGATCTCGCCGCGCCGGTCGCCTCGTTCGTGGCCTGGCTGTACCTCGCGACCGGCATCCGCGGCGGCGCGCACAGCGTCGGCATGCAGCAGAACTCGCCGCTCAACCAGCTCGTGCGGCTGGCGATCCCGGTCGGACTCAAGGGCGAAGAGGTGCGCAAGCTCGGCGACCGCCTGATCGAAGCGTTCGCGCACAAGGTCAACATCCCCGATGTCGCCGTGGCCGACGGCATGGGCGATCTCAACGCCCGGCACCAGGTGAGCCGGCTGCTGTCGCCGGCGGCGGTGGCGTCGGTGGCGGCCACGAGTGGTGCGCCGCAGGTCGCGACCGCTTCGGTCGTGTCGGCTCCTGCCGCGTCGGCCGCGGTGCCCGTGGCATCGACCTCGACTCTTGCGCCGGTCCGTCGCGATGCTCCGCACGACGGGGGAATGGAGATCGCGATCGTCGGCATGGCCGCGCGCCTGCCGAAGGCCCGCAACGCCGAGGAACTGTGGGAGAACCTCGTCGCCGGCCGCGACTGCATCACCGAGATCCCGCAGTCGCGCTACGCACGCCGGCGCAACCGCGATGCGCTGGGCCGCTATCGCGGCGGTTTCATCGACGACCTCGACCGTTTCGACTCGCTGTTCTTCAACATCTCGCCACGCGAAGCGGAGACGCTCGACCCGCAGGAACGCCTGTTCCTCGAAGTGTCGTGGGAAGCGCTGGAAGACGCCGGCTACTATCCGGAAGCCTTCCAGAGCGAGGAGCTCGGCGCGCGCCACATCGGCGTGTACGTCGGCGCGGTCTGGGCGATGTACCAGATGGTCGGCGCCGAAGAGCGCCTCACCGGCAACAAGGTGATCGCGAACTCCTTCCTGTGGAGCATCGCGAACCGCGTTTCGTACTTCATGAACTTCACCGGCCCCAGCATCGCGGTGGACACCGCGTGCTCGGCCAGCCTCACCGCGATCCACCTGGCCTGCGACGCGATCCAGCGCGGCGAGTGCGCAGCCGCCCTCGTCGGCGGCGTCAACCTCGACGTGCACCAGTGCAAGCAGGAGATCACCGTCGCCGGCGGCCTGCTGTCCGAGGAAGGCCTGTGCCGCGCGTTCGGCCGCGGCGCCAGCGGCTACGTGCCGGGCGAAGGCGTCGGTGCGCTGCTGCTCAAGCCGCTGGCCCATGCGAAGCGCGATCGCGACAACATCTACGCGGTGGTCAAGGGGTCCGCGATCAGCCACGGCGGCCGCAACAGCGGCTACTCGGTGCCGAACTCCAAGGCCCAGTGCGACGTCATCACCGCGGCGCTGAAGCGCGCCGACGTCGATGCGCGCAGCATCGGCTACATCGAGGCGCACGGCACCGGCACCGAGCTCGGCGATCCGATCGAGATCTCCGGCCTGAACCAGACCTTCGAGCGCTACGACGTGCCGCTGCACAGCGTCGCGATCGGCTCGATCAAGACCAACATCGGCCATCTCGAGGCCGCGGCCGGCATCGCCGGCGTGTGCAAGACCCTGCTGCAGATGCGCCACCGCACCCTGGTGCCGTCGCTGCATTCGGGCGAGCTGAACGAATTCATCGATTTCGCGCATTCGCCGTTCGTCGTGCAGCAGCAGCTGGCGCCGTGGCAGCCGAAGCAGGTCGACGGCGTGGCGCAGCCGCTGCGCGCCGGCATCAGCTCGTTCGGCGCGGGCGGTTCGAACGCCCACGTCATCCTCGAAGCCGTCGAGCGCGACGCGCCCGCGGCGCAGGACGATCGCAGCCTGCGCATCTTCCCGCTGTCCGCGCGCAACGAGGAACAGCTGCGCCACGCGGCCGAGCGGCTGAAAGCCTTCGTCGAGAAGGATCGCGACAGCGCCGCCGCGGCGAGCCTGGACGACATCGCGTTCACCCTGCAGGTCGGCCGCAAGTCGTTCGACCACCGCGTCGCCCTGATCGCCGGCAGCCGCGAACAGCTGCTCGAGAAACTGAAGGCGTTCCTCGCCGGCACCCGCGACGAGCACGTCCTGACCGGCCACGTGAAGAATGCCGAAGGCATCACGAAGCTGCTCAACCGGCAGGAGAAGGACGCGTTCATCGACCTGCTCGCCAAGTCGCGCGATCCGCTGAAGCTGGCGCAGCTGTGGATCGACGGCCTGGCGTCGGACTGGCAGGGCATGCAGGCTCAGGGCGCGCATCAAAAGGGCATCGGCCGACGCATCTCGCTGCCGACCTATCCCTTCGCCGACAAGCGCCACTGGCTGGAGCCCGTCGACGGCGCTCCTGCGCTGATCGGCACGTCCTCGGCCGGCGCGCTGCATCCGCTGATCGACACCAACGAATCGACGTTCGAGCGCCAGCTGTTCCGCAAGGTATTCAACGACCGCGAATTCTTCATCTACGACCACCTGGTGTCGGACATCCCGACCCTGCCGGGCGTGGCCTACCTCGACTTCGCGCGCAAGGCCGGCGAGATCGCCGCCGGGCGCAAGGTCCGCCGGATCCGCAACATCCTCTGGGTCAGCCCGCTGACGGTCCAGAACGGCGTGCCGAACGAAGTCTTCATCGAGCTGAAGCCGTCCGGCGACACGGTGTCGTTCGAGGTCTTCAGCGAACGCGAGGGCGGCGGCCGGCAGTTGTACTGCCAGGGCAAGCTGCAGTACGCGACCGCGCAGGAAGAGGCCGCCGAGGACGAGTTCATCGACCTCGCCGCGATCCGCGACCGCTGCGAACCGGTCAGCGACGCGGTGCGCGCCTACCCGCAGTTCAAGCAGCTGGGCCTGGACCTCGGCCCGACCTTCCAGGCGTTGCAGACCGTCTACCGCAATCCGCAGGTCGGTTTCGAAGTGCTCGGTGCGCTGAAGATCCCGGAACTCGACGCGCTGCGCTTCGACGAATTCGTGCTGCATCCCTCGCTGGTCGACTCGTCGTTCCAGGTGGCGATGGGCGCGCGGCTGGCCGATGCCGGCGGCGAGATGTTCGTGCCGTACTCGCTCGGCGAAGTCGAGATCGTGCATCCGCTGACACCGGTCTGCTACAGCTACGTCACCGATGCGAACGACGGCAGGAAGGCGTCGAACGTCTCGAAGATGAACGTGCTGATCGTCGACGAGCAGGGCAAGGTGCTGGTGCGGGTGCGCGATTCGGTCGGCGTCCCGCTGCTCGACGTGCACGAAAAGCCGGGGCAGGGCGGCGCCAAGCAGGCGGCGGCGGCCGACGGCAGCGTCTTCTCCAGCCTGTACTACGGCACCGAATGGCAGTCGTCGGTGCTGGCGCCGGCCGAGGCCGGCACGCGGCAGACGATCGTGCTGTTCGCGCCCGATGCCGCCAGCCACGACGCTTATCGCGCGTCGCTGGCCGCCGCCGGCGATGACGCCGCCACGCTGATCGCGGTGTATCCGGGCGAGGGCTTCGCCCGCATCGACGTGCGGACCTACCGCGTCGACGGCGGCAGTCGCGACAGTTTCGAAGCGCTGTTCTCGACGCTGCGCGAGGCGCATCCCGGGACGCTGCAGGTGTGCTTCGCCTGGCCTGCCGTGCCGGTCGACGGCGCGCTCCCGGTCGAGACGCGCACCGCGCAGTCGCTCGAGAACGGCGTCCGCGCGTTCCTGCACCTGTGCCAGGCGGTCATCGCGCAGAAGGCCGAAGCGACCGTCCGCCTCAACTACGTGTACTTCAGCGAGGGTCCGGAAGCGCGTCCGCAGGACGAGGCGATCCAGGGCTTCGTCACCATCCTGCGCGCGGAGAGCCCGAAGCTCGCCTGCAAGGTCATCGAGTTCCAGTCGCCGGCGACGACGTTCGACGCGTCCGTGGTCGCCGCGCTGCGTGCCGAATACGAGGTCGACACCAAGGCGCTGGGCGTGCGCTACGCCGACGGACGCCGTTCGCTGCGCCGGATCGAATCCTGCCCGGCCCCGGACACCCTGCCGGACGCGACCGGCAACGCGCCGATGCCGGTGCGCCAGCGCGGCGCCTACGTCATCACCGGCGGCGCCGGCGGCCTCGGCCTGATCTTCGCCGAGCACCTGGCGAAGGCATTCCAGGCGCGACTCGTCCTCAGCGGACGCAGTGCGCTCAAGCCGGAGACCGAGGCGACGCTGGAGGCGCTGCGCGCCGCGGGGGCCGAGGTCGCGTACGTCCAGGCCGACGTGTCGAAGCGCGACGACGTCGAGCGGCTGGTGGCCACCTGCCGCGACCGCTACGGCGCGGTCCACGGCATCGTCCACAGCGCCGGCGTGCTCAACGACGCCTACATCCGCAACAAGGACTGGGCGGACATGGCGGCGGTCTTCGCCCCGAAGATCCTCGGTGCCGTGCTGCTGGACGAGGCCACCCGCGACGATCCGCTGGACTTCTTCGTGCTGTTCTCGTCGCTGGCAGTGCTGGCCGGCAATGCGGGCCAGAGCGACTACTCCTACGCCAACCACTACATGGACGCGTTCGCCGCGCAGCGCAACGCGCTCGCGCGCGACGGTGCGCGCCACGGCAAGGCGCTCAGCATCAACTGGTCGATCTGGGCCGAAGGCGGCATGCGCCTGGACGAACAGACGGCGCTGTTCTTCGAACGCAACCTCGGCATCAGGCCGCTGCAGCGCGACGTCGGCATTCAGGCCTTCATGCTGGGCCTGCAGACCGAGCTGTCGCACATCGCGGTGATGCAGGGCGTGCGCGAGAAGATCGAGCGCGCGTGGGGCATCGGCGTGCCGGACGTGGCGACGCCCGCCGCGGCGGCACCGGCCGCACAGGCCGGGGCGCCCGCAGGCGCGGCCGCACCCGCGGCAGGCGGCGGCGACGATCTCGCCCTCGCGGTGCAGGACGCGCTGTCGCAGATCGTGATGGACTTCCTCAAGATCGACGCCGAGGACATCGACCTCGACACGATCCTGCTCGACCTCGGCTTCGACTCGATCGGCCTGACCTCCTTCAGCAACCTGGTCAACGAGAAGTACGGCCTCGACATCACCCCGGTGACGTTCTTCGAGTACCCGAACATCCGCGAGATCGCGAAGCACCTCGCCCAGGACCATCGCGACAACGTCCTGCGGGTGCACGGCCAGAAGGCGCAGGCGCCCGCCGCGGCGGCCCCGGCCCGTGCCGATGCCCCGGCGACGGTCTCCGAGCAGGCGCCGATCGCGTTCAGGAAGAAGCTCGACCAGGCCGAGGCGCCGCTGCCGGCGGCCGCGGGCACCCAGTCCGCGGGCGGCCAGGTCACCGGCGGCGCCTTCTCGCCGCAGCGCCGCTTCGTCGAGCGCCCGATCGCGATCGTCGGCATGAGCGGCGTGATGCCGCAGGCCGACGACATCGACGAATACTGGGAGAAGCTGCGGAACGCCGAGAACAACATGGTCACGCTGGTCCCGCCGGACCGCTGGGACTGGCAGGCCTACTACGGCAATCCGATGGAGGAGAAGAACAAGACGCTCTCGAAGTGGGGCGGCTTCATGCGCGAGGTCGACAAGTTCGACCCGCTGTTCTGGGGCATCTCGCCGCGCGAAGCGGAAATGATGGACCCGCAGCAGCGCATCTTCCTGGAAAGCGTCTGGGGTGCGGTCGAGGATTCCGGCCACAAGGTCTCCGACCTCGCCGGTACCCGCACCGGCCTGTTCGTCGGCGCCGCGACCCGCGACTACATCGACATGATGGCGATGAGCCACGCGGAGCTCGACGGCTATTCCGCGTCCGGCACTTCGCACGCCATCCTCGTCAACCGCGTGTCGTTCCTGCTCGACATCCACGGGCCGAGCGCGCCGCTGGATACCGCCTGCTCCAGTTCGCTGGTGGCGCTGCACCGCGCGATCGAATCGATCCACACCGGCAGTTCCGACATGGCGATCGTCGGCGGCGTGCAGGTCATGCTGACCCCGGCCGGCCACATCTCCTTCGGCGCCGCCGGCATGCTGGCCGACGACGGCAAGTGCAAGACCTTCGACTCGCGCGCCAACGGCTACGTGCGCGGCGAGGGCTCGGGCGCGATCCTGATCCGTCCGCTGGAAGACGCGATCGCCGACGGCGACCACATCTACGCCGTCATCAAGTCGACCGCGGAGAACCACGGCGGCAAGGCGACGATGCTCACCGCGCCGAACCCGAACGCGCAGGCCGATCTGCTGGTCGAGGCCTACGAGAAGGCCGAGATCGATCCGCGCAGCGTCGGCTTCCTGGAATGCCACGGCACCGGCACCAGCCTGGGCGATCCGATCGAGATCCAGGCGATGAAGAAGGCGTTCGCCGACCTCTATCGCAAGCACGGGCTGCCGCCGCCGGCGAAACCGCACATCGGCCTGACCTCGGCCAAGACCAACATCGGCCACCTCGAGACCGCGGCCGGCATTGCCGGCATCCTCAAGGTGCTGCTGTCGATCAAGCACAAGCAGATCCCGGCGCTGCTGCACTTCGAGAAGCTCAACCCGTACATCAACCTCGACAACACCCCGTTCTATCCGGTCGCGAAGACCCAGGACTGGGAACCGGCGCTGGACGACCACGGCAGGCCGTATCCGCGTCGCGCCGGCATCAGTTCGTTCGGCTTCGGCGGCGCGAACGTGCACATCGTGCTGGAGGAGTACCTCGACGCGCAGGCGCGGACGAGCGCACGCCCGGCCGGCCCGCACCTGGTCGTGCTCTCGGCGAAGACGCCCGACCGCCTGCGCGCCAACGCCGCGCGACTGCTGGCGCACCTGCAGAAGGGCACCGAGGACGACCTCGCCGACATCGCCTACACGCTGCAGATCGGCCGCGACGCCATGTCGGAACGCATGGGCCTGATCGTCGACTCGACCGAGGCGCTGGTCGAACGGCTGCAGGCGTTCGTCGACGGCGACGAGGCCAGGGCCGATGTCAGGCAGGCCAGCGTCCGCCGCAAGTCGGACGTCAAGCCGGTCGATGCCGGCACGCTGGCGCAGTGGCTGGGCGATCGCGATCTCGCCGCGCTGCTCGACGTGTGGCTGAAGGGCCAGGAGCCCGACTGGAAGGTGCTGTACGCCGGCTACCGGATGCGCCGCTGTTCGCTGCCGACCTATGCGTTCGCGCGCGAACGCTACTGGTTCAGCGTCGATCCCGGGAAGCAGAAGTCGGGCGACCAGCCGGTCCTGCATCCGCTGCTGCATCGCAACGTCTCGGTGTTCGGCCGGCAGTCGTTCGCATCGGACGTGGCGACGCTCGAGAAATCGCTGCGCGACACGGCCCTGCGACCGGAAGCCGGTCTGCCGGAATGGCTGCCGGTCGAGATGGTGCGGCTGGCGGTGCGCGAATCGCTCGGCGATCGCGGGAGCAGGGCGCGCATCGCGTTGCATTCCCTGACGTGGTCGGGCGTCGACCCCGCACCGCGCGACGGCACGGTCTCGCTCGATCTCCACGCGACCGGCGGCAGCGGCTTCGACTTCAACGTGCGGACCACGGGTGCGGACGGCGAAGCGATGCTGTGCGAAGGCACGGGCACCTACGAGGCGAGCGAGGATCCGGGCCACATCGATCTGTCGCAGCTGCGCGCGCTGTTCGCGGGCGACGTCCACGATGCGGCGGGCTTCTACGGCGCGCTGGTCGACGCCGGCATGGTCCGCGATCGTCTGCCGGACGGCGTGGTCGCCTGTCGTCGCGGCGAGCGACAGCAGTGGCTGGAATTCCGCCTGCCGCCGGAGCGCGAGGGCGCCGCCCATGCCCCGGGCGCGATGGACACCTTCGCGCTGCTGTCGCTGTCGCACCTGGCCTGCCTCGACCACCTGGCGCGCGGGGGCGTCCAGCCGTCGGCCACGACCCTGCTCGCGCTGGAGCGCATCGCGTTCGCTGCCGGCGGCGCGCGAGAAGGCGTGATCTGGGTGCGCCCGGCGCGCAACGCCGGTCGCCACGATGATCGCGCCGTGATCGACATCGACGTGATCGATGCCGAGGGCCGCGTGCTCATCAAGGTCAAGGGCCTGGTGATCGGCCATCCGGCCACGGCCGACGTCGATGGCGTGCGCGAGGAAGAGTTCGCTTCGATGCTCGAATCGCTCTACGCATCGGGTCGCACCGCGGTGTCGTACCACGCGGCGCAGCGCCCGGCGAGCGTCGAATTCGAGGAAGCGCTCGACGCGATCTTCGAAGCGGGCGCGAGCTGATGAGCCTCGCATCGTCGCGGCCGACGGCCGGGTGCCATGCAGCGCACAGGCCGGTCGTGCACATGACGCTCGAGACCATGCAGTCCGGCGGCATGACGTTCGACGACATGACGTTCGACAGCATGACGTTCGGCACCATGCCGTCCGACACCATGACGTTCCGCCGCATGACGTTCGACGGCGTGGCTGCGCGGGTCGCCGGAGACCGCGCGGCGCATGCCGAAAGCTTGGTTGATGATTCCATTTTCCAGCTCGATAATCCCGAACGGGACATCGGCTGATCCTTCTTCATTGCGGGTCAACGGACACGGAGCGTTGAATGCAGAACCTGGCGACAGTCATCGAGGGTTGGGCCGACCAGGCGGGACGCACGGCCGTGGTGTGCGACGGCGTATCGCTCGATTACGCACAGCTGCACGCGAAGATTTCCCACTGGCGCGAAGCGCTGCAGGCGACGGGCATCGTGCCGGGCGCCTGCATCGCGATGCGCGGACAGGTCTCCGCCGACATGATCGCGCTGCTGTTCGCGCTGGTCGAAAACGCGAACATCGTGGTGCCCTTCCTCTCGGCCACCGACTTCGAAGTCGAGGACGCGCTGGCGACCGCCTGCGTCGACGGCGTCTTCGAATTCTCGAGCGACGGCGGCAGCGATTACCGGTCGTGCGCGTACGGCCAGCCGCATCCGCTGCTCGATCGCCTGCGCGGCGAACCGAAGGAGGCGGGCCTCATCCTCTTCACCTCGGGATCGACCGGCAAGAACAAGGCGTCGGTGCACCGTTTCTCGCGGTTGATCGCGAACGTGCTGCAGAAGCCCGGCACCGGCTATCGCACGCTGATCTTCCTGATGTTCGACCACATCGGCGGCATCAACACGCTGCTGCACGTGCTCTGCAACGGCGGTACCGCGGTCTTCGTCGCGGATCGCTCGGTCGCGAAGGTGTGCGATGCGATCCAGACGCAGCGCGTCCAGCTGCTGCCGACCACGCCGACCTTCCTCAACATGCTGCTCATCTCGGACCAGCGCCGGGCCTACGACCTGTCGTCGCTCGAACTGGTCACCTACGGCACCGAGCCGATGTCGCTGGCGACGCTCAAGGCCTTGAACGAAGCCCTGCCGGGCGTGCGCTGCAAGCAGACGTACGGCCTCACCGAAGTCGGCATCCTGCCGACGCAGTCGGAAGACGCTAGTTCGACCTGGATGAAGGTCGGCGGGCTGCGGCACGAGATCCGGATCGTCGACGGCATCCTGTGGATCCGCACCGACGCCGCGATGATCGGCTACCTCAACGCGCCGTCTCCGTTCGATGACGAAGGCTGGCTCAATACCGGCGACATGGTGGAGGAGCGCGACGGCTACCTGCGCATCCTCGGCCGCAAGTCGGAAATCATCAACGTCGGCGGCGAGAAGGTCTATCCGAGCGAGATCGAGGACCTGATCCTTCAGGTCGACAACATCAGCGACGTCATCGTCAGCGGCAAGCCGAGCCCGCTGACCGGTGCGCTGGTCTTCGCGACGGTGCAGCTCGTCAATCCCGAACCGCGGGCCGACGTGGAGCGGCGCGTGCGCGCGTACTGCCGCCAGCATCTGCCGCCGTACAAGGTGCCGGTCGGGGTCGGGATCAGCGAGGACCCGATGTTCGGTGCACGCTTCAAGAAGATTCGTCGGCCGGCGCCCGCAGCGCAGGCCGAGGTCATCCATGCCGCAAGGGAGCAAGAGAGTGTCGACTGACAAGCGAGTGGTCATCATCAGCGGCGGCAGCCGTGGACTGGGACAGGCACTGGTACAGGACCGGCTCGATGCAGGCGACATCGTCGCCACGTTCAGCCGTTCCGGCAACGGCTTCATCGACAGGCTGCGCAGCGAGGATCCGGAGGGCACGCGTTTCCACTGGGAAGCGATCGACGGCACCGACCTCGACGGGGTGCGGACCTTCGCCATGAACGTCCTGCGCCGCCACAAGCGCATCGACGCGCTGGTCAACAATGCCGGCGTCGGCATCGAGGGCCTGCTGACGATGACGTCGGAGCGCGACATCCACCAGGCGCTGACGCTGAACCTCGAGTCGGCGATCGTGCTGACCCGCGCCTGCCTCAAGGGCATGATCGCCGCGCGCCACGGCAGCATCCTCAACATCTCCTCGGTGAACGCGCTGCGCGGCCATAAGGGCCTCGCGGTCTACAGCGCCACCAAGTCGGCGCTACTGGGCTTCACGCGCAGCCTCGCGACCGAGGTCGGCCCGCAGGGCATCACGGTCAACGCGATCGCGCCGGGGTTCTTCGAGAGCGAGATGGTCGGCCATCTGACCGAGGCGCAGCTCGCGCGCATCATCCACCGGACGCCGATGCGCGCCATGTGCACCACCCAGGACATCGTCGACGCCGCGCGCTTCCTGTTGTCGACGCGCGCCGTCACCGGCCAGGTGCTGGCCGTCGACGGCGGCTTCACCGCCTGACGCCAGCCGCCGCTGGCCCCTTCGTTTCCATCCCATGCCAGGAACGTCATGAGCGAACACAAGCAGATCATCTACGACACCCTCCGTCGCGTCGCCGAGGAAGAGGGCGTGCAGCTCGCCCCGATCACCGATTCCAGCGCGCTCATCGACACGCTCGGGTTCCGCTCGCTGCACATCGCGCGGATCCTCGCGATCCTGGAGATCGAGTTCTCCTACGACCCCGTCGCGAGCGGCGACGTGCCGATCACCGGCCTGCGCACGGTCGGCGATCTGTGCGCCGCCTACGAGCGCTGATCGGACGGCTTCATCGGACGCAATCCCCGCGGGGACGGGCGCAGCCCGACCCCGGATTGCAGCAGGATTCGGAATGGAAACGCAGCACAGCGACATCGCAATCATCGGCATGGCCGGGAGATTCCCCGGCTCGGCTTCGACGCATGACTTCTGGGCCGATCTGTGCGCCGGCCGCTCCGGCATCGTCGCGCTTTCCACCGAACAGCTGCTGGCCAACGGCGTGTCGGCCGCGGCGCTGGCCGATCCGAATTACGTGAAGGTCGCGCCGCTGCTCGCGGACCACGACTGCTTCGACGCCGAGTTCTTCTGGATCCCGCCGCGCGATGCGGAAATCATGGATCCCCAGCACCGCCTGCTGCTCGAATGCGCATGGGCGGCGATGGAGGATGCGGGCTATCCGCCCGACCTCCAGCCCGGCCGGGTCGGCGTGTTCGCCGGCTCCGGCGGCATCGTCTCCAGCCACCTGCTGTCGTGCACCGCGCATTACGACGAGGTGGTGGGCAAGACCGGCGGCAGCTGGCACGTCGGCAACGACAAGGACTTCGTCCCGACGCGGCTGTCGTACAAGCTGAACCTGCGCGGCCCGAGCATCGCGGTGCAGACCGCGTGCTCGACCTCGCTGGTGGCGGTCCACATGGCCTGCCAGAGCATCCGCACGGGCGAATGCGACATGGCCCTCGCCGGTGCGGTGGCCGTGCGCACGCCGCACGTCTCCGGTTACCTCTACGAAAGTGGCAACATCCTCTCGGCCGACGGCAGGGTCCGCGCCTTCGATGCCGGTGCGCGCGGCGTCGTCTTCGGCAGTGGGGTGGGCATGGTCCTGCTCAAGCCGCTGCAGCAGGCGCTGGCCGACGACGACGTCATCCATGCCGTCATCAAGGGCTCGGCCCTCAACAACGATGGCGGCCAGAAGATGAGCTTCCTGGCCACCAAGGTCGAAGGCCAGCTCGACTGCATGCGGACCGCGCTGGACAACGCTGGCGTGTCCGCCGACAGCATTGGCTACATCGAGGCCCACGGCACCGGCACGGCGATGGGCGATCCGATCGAGACCCTCGCGCTCGGCCGGCTGTTCCGCGCCGAGACCGAGCGTCGCCAGTTCTGCGCGATCGGGTCGGTCAAGAACAACATCGGCCATCTCGACATCGCCGCCGGCATGGCCAGCCTGATCAAGGTCGCGCTGTGCCTGAAGCACCGGCGCATCCCGCCCTGCATCAATTTCGAGACGCCGAACCCCAAGATCGATTTCGCGAGCAGCCCGTTCCACGTCAACACCGAGGCGATCGACTGGCCCGAGGGCGCGACGCCGCGCCGCGCCGCGATCAACTGTCTCGGCATCGGCGGCACCAACGCCTTCATGATCCTGGAGGAAGCGCCGCCGCGGCCCGAGCCGCAGCGTGCGGCCGCCGCGCCGCGCATGGTCGTGCTGTCGGCGAAGACCGAAGCGGCGCTCTGGCGCAAGGTCGGCGATCTCGCCGCGTGGATCGAGGCCGGCGAGGACGCGCATCTCGACGACATAGCCTTCACCCTGGCCACGGGCCGCAACGCGTTCGATCATCGCTGCGTGCTGGTGGTGGCCGACACGGCCGAACTGAAGGCCAAGCTCGGCCGCCTGAGCCGCCACAAGCGCGCACCGGACTGCTTCGTCGGCGGCGGTGGCGAGCGTTCCGGCGCGACGCCCGGGCTCGACGAGTTCGCCCGCTTCCTGGTGGAGCAGGTGCTCGCCGGTCTCCCGGCCGAGGAGGCGCGCACCAAGCTGCTCGCGCTCGCCGACCTGTATTGCCGCGGGGCGACGCTGCCGCTCGCCACCCTGTTCGCGGGCTCCGGCGCACGGCGCATCCCGTTGCCGACGTATCCGTTCGAGAAACGCCGTTTCGCGATTCCGGCCGCGCCCGAGGTCGCCCGGCCGCAGCCCGCCGCGACCGCGGCGGCGTCGAGCCTGCATCCCCTGCTGCACGCCAATGTCTCCGACCTGTCGGGGCTGATGTTCGCGTCCGAATACGCGGGCGAGGAATTCTTCCTGCGCGACCATGCGGTGCTCGGCCACCGCGTGCTGCCCGGCGTGGCCTATGTCGAGATGGTGCGAGCCGCCGCGGCGCTGGCGCTGCCCGCCGATCAGGTGCGCACGCTCGAATTCAGGGACCACGCCTGGATCCAGCCGGTGGTGGTCGACGCCGCGTTCGCGCTGAGGGTCGCGCTGCACGACAGCGGCGAAGACGAGGACGGCGGGCGCTGGCTGGAATACGAGGTGTTCTCCGGAGGCGACGCCGGCGAAATCGTCCACGCCCGCGGCACGCTCCGCTGCAGCGCGGAGGCCGTCGAGCCCGAGCCGATGGATCTCGCTGCGGTCGACGAGGCCGTCGACGGCGCGAATCGCGATCGCGTGGCGCTGTACGCGCGCTTCGCGTCCCTCGGCATGCGCTACGGGCCGGCGATGCAGGGCATCGCCGACCTGCGCACCGACGGCAGCGAGGTGATCGCGCGCCTGCAGCTGCCGGGCGAAGCGGACCCGCGTTTCGGCCTGCACCCCGCGATGATGGACTCCGCGATGCAGTGCACGATCTGCCTGCTCGCGGGCCTGGACGGCGAAGGCGGTGCGGCGGTGATGCCGTTCGCGTTCGACGACATGATCGTCCACGGCGACACCACCGACGAGATGTGGGTCTGGGTCCGCCGCGCACCGGGCACGGCCACCGCCGGCATCCCGTCGCTGGATCTCGATCTGGTCGATGCCGAGGGCGTGCCGCGGGTGAGCATCCGCGGCCTCGTCTCGCGCGCGGCCGCGCCCGCTCCGGTCGTCGCATCGACGTCGGCCGTCGTGTCCGCGCCGGCGCCCGCGCGATCGGCCACGCCGTCGACGTCCGCTCCGGCGCTGCACGCGCTGGCGCCGATCTGGAATCCGGTCCGCTTCGGACACGAGGCGGGCATACCGGTACCGGGCGAACGCTGCCTGCTGCTTGGCGGCGACGACGCGCTGGTCGCCTGGCTGCGCCAGGCGCCGATCGAACTGCGGCACCAGCCGATCGCGGTCGGCGATCCGGTCGAACGCATCGAGCAGTTGCTGTCGGCGGGCGACTTCGAGCACCTGCTGTGGTTCGCCCCGGAGGCGGACGCCCTGGACGACGACGCGATCATCCATGGCCAGGATGCGGGCGTGCTGTCGCTGTTCCGCATCCTCAAGGCCGCGAGCCGGCTCGACTGGTTCGAACGCGAACTCAGGCTCACGATCGTCACCCGTCGCGCCCTGCAGGTCTTCGACGACGAGCAGATGTCGCCGCATCACGCCGGCGTGCATGGCCTGGTCGGCAGCATCGCCAAGGAAATGCCGCAGTGGCGCTTCCGGCTGGTGGACATCGAAGCGACCGACGCGCTCGATCCGCGCGAGCTGCTCGCCTTGCCCTGGGACGAACAGGGCAGGGGACTGGCGTTCCGCTGCGACGAGTGGTTCCGTCAGGAATTCGCGGACGTCGGTCGCCTGTCGGCGCCGCGTGCGGCCTACCGGCAGCAGGGCGTCTACGTCGTGATCGGCGGCGCCGGCGGGCTCGGCGAAGTCTGGACCCGGCAGATGGTCGCAGGCTACGACGCCGAGATCGTCTGGATCGGCCGCCGGCCGCTGGATGCCGCGATCGAAGCCAAGCTCGACGTCATCGCCGCCCTCGGCCGGCGCCCGCATTACGTCTCGGCCGATGCCACCGACGCGGCGGCATTGACGGCCGCCGTCGCCGCCATCCGCGAACGCTTCCCGCGGATCGACGGCGTGGTCCATTCCGCGCTGGTGCTGCAGGACCAGACCGTGCGTGCGATGGACGAGGCGGTGTTCCGCCAGAGCCTCGCGGCCAAGGTCGACATCAGCGTCCACATGGCGCGCGCGTTCGCCGGCCTGGACCTCGATTTCATGCTTTTCTTCTCGTCGGTGGCGTCGTTCCACCGCGACGCGGGCCAGTCGAACTACTGCGCCGGCTGCACGTTCAAGGACAGTTTCGCGCAGGCCATGCGCATGCGCCTTCCGTACCCGGTCAAGATCGTGAACTGGGGGTACTGGGGCAGCGTCGGCATCGTCACCGACCCGTTCTTCCGCAAGCGCATGGAAAGCCGGGGCATCGGCTCGATCGAGCCGGACGAAGCGATGCAGGCGCTGGAAGCGTTCGTGGCCTCGGACGTGGACCAACTGGTGCTCATCAAGGCGCTGTCCCGGCGCGCCCTCGACGAGCTGTGGGTGTCGGAGGAAATCCTGCAGTACGGCGATCCCGATACGGCGGGCGGTGACGGCGGCGAGGCCGCGATCGCATCGTGAAGCGCATGGACATGAACGCATTCGCAATCCAGCCGCCATCCCGGCACACCGCCTCCGCGCTCGACGCGCTCCTGTTGTCCGTCGAGTGCGCGACGAAGGCGGCGCGCACCGGGAACGGTCGGAGTCCGTCGATGACCGGCACGGGCCGCCTCGTGGACACCATGCCGGGACAGGGAGTGCAGCCGTCGATGCCGACACGATCGAACAGGGGACTTGTGTCATCATCCATGTCGAGGGGCTGCGCTTCAGCCCCCCCGAAGACATGGAATGGCTGCGTGCGGTCAAGGACGAATCTTCTCCCCCGCCTGAATCGATCCCTGCGTCGAACGCCCGGCAGCGCCGGGACGGTGCGTCGTGGATGCCTCCCGGGGCCGCACCCCGTGACGGGTTCGGCAACGTCCGCCAGGCACACGAGGCTCCGATGAAGACCGTATCGCTCACTGCCGGGCGCACGGCCCCCCATGACCGCTGCCCGCATCGCATCCCGCATCGCTCCCTGAAGTCCGCCGCGGTTTCGCTGTTGGCCCTCGGCGTGGCCTTCGGGGCCTGCGCGCAGACGCCGAAAAGCGAGCCCGCCCACGATCCGGACAGCGATGTCCTCGAAGGCGTCTTCATCGACCCGCCCGCGGATACGCCGCCGGCGGCACCGGCCACGACCGGCGAACAGGCCGCCGCGACCACGCCGCCCGAGCAAGGCACCGAGCTGACGGCCGATCCCGGCGAGCTCGTCATCGACACCAGCACCGATCCGGGCACGCTCGATCCGGCCAATGCCTCCCCCGAAACCGGTACGCCGGTGGGGCAGTCGACCGACGCGCCGTCCGCGACCGCCGGCGACGATGCGGGCATGGACGCAGACACGGCAGGCGAGGACAGTTCGCTCTCGGCGTGGCTGCGCGCGTTCCGCATCAGCCTGACCCACGAAACTTCCTACAAGTTCGCCGCGCCGAAGCGCGTGGTGAACAATCGCTCGTCGATCCGCGTGGAGTATGCCAAGGCCCTGACCAGCAACCTCTACGCCCGCCTCGACACCAAGTACAACCTGCACTGGGGCAACGACCATCGCGCCCGGGCCAAGGACGAGAATCCCTTCCGCGAACTCGTCACCCGCGAAGCCTATCTGCAGAGCAGCTTCGGCACCACGAGCTTCCGGCTGGGTTACCAGATCCTGCCGTGGGGCGTGTCGGAGGGCGGCGCGATCACCGACGAGGTCAGCCCGCGCAACAGCGCCGAGTACTTCTTCATCCCGCTGGAGGAATCGCGGGTGGGGCAGCCGATGCTCACCGTCGACCACTTCGGCGACGCCGGCCAGTGGACCGCGTTCCTGGTGCCGCGGCCCGGCTACAACAAATACCCGGACATCGGCTCCGAGTACGACATCCCGGGTTCCTTCGACAAGAAGGCGCCGGACGACGGCTGGGGGAACTTCGGGACCTACGAGTTCGGCGGACGCTGGAAGCGCACCTTCGGCAAGAGCGACATCAGCCTGATGGCGGCGCGACTGATCGACAACGACTACCTCGTGCGCCAGCAGCGGTTCCAGATGTACGGGCTGACCGCGAACATCGCGATCGACAACCTGTTGCTGCGCGCCGAAGTCGCGCTGAAGAAACCGCGCGCGTTCTTCGCGCTTCCGGCCGGCGGCGGCAACCAGATCGTGGTCGAGAGCGACCAGCTCGACTCTTCCTTCGGCTTCGACTATTCGCCGGGCGGGCGGCCGCTGACCTACAGCGCGGAGATCGTCTCGAGCCACCTGGTGGACTGGCGCGACGACATCGTGGGGCGCGAACGGAACGAAGTCTCGCTGGTCGGGTCGGTGACCAACCGGTTCTTCAACGACAACCTGACCCTGACCTGGCTGAGCACCTATACCCGGCCGTACACCAGTTTCCAGCACAAATTCCTCAGTTCCTATCAGATCGACGACAACTCCACGGTCTATTTCGAACTGTTCTACCCCGACGAACGGGACGAACGCAGCGGGACATGGCCGTATCGCGACCAGAAGCAGTTCGTCCTCCGATACCAATATCAATTCTAGCGACCGCGAGATGGACCACGCCATGCAGATGCCCGTTGAAGACGTGTCAAACAAGATCCTGTCGAAGCAGATCGACAAGCAGGACGCCATGCGCCTGTTCCAGTCGCTGGACAAGGAGTCGCAGCTGCAAGTGCTGGCGATCGTCCGCCGTGCGGGCGGCAGCATGCCGGCGCACGACGGCAAGGCCGCCGCCCGCGCGCTGAAGGCGCTCGACCAGCGCGACCTCACCGACGCGCATCGCGCCTGGATCGCCGCGCTCGTCGAGCAGTACGACCGCTTCGTGCCGAAGTCCAAGGCCAACGTCCTGGAGCACCAGGTCCACTTCGTCGACCAGCGCCGCGCCTTCCACCTGATCAAGGACCTGAAGAAGCTCCATTTCCAGATCACGTACACCAAGGCCGAAGGCGCCTACGTCCACGATGCCGACGGCAACAAGTACATCGACATCTCCGGCGACATGGGGGTGAACCTGTTCGGGCACCGCGCGCCCTTCCTGATCGACGCGGTCAAGCACAGCCTTGACCAGGGCATCCCGCTGGTCGGCTACTCCGACATGATCTTCCGGGCCTGCAAGCTGTTCTGCGAGATCACCGGCCACGAGCGCGCGCTGTTCACGCAGTCGGGCACCGAGGCGGTGATGTTCGCGGTGCGCATCGCGCGCGCGGCCACCGGCCGCAAGAAGATCGTGCTGTTCGACGGCAGCTACCACGGCCTCTCGGACGCGGTGGCCGCCACCCGCGACCTCGCGGGCAACAGCTTCCCGCTGGCCCCGGGCATCCTGCAGGAATTCGCCGACCAGATCATCGTGCTGGACTACGGCGACATGGCGTCGCTCGACACGATCGAGCAGCACGCCGGCGAGATCGCCACCGTGCTGGTGGAGCCGGTGCAGTCGCGCCATCCCTACCGCAAGCCGGTCGAATTCCTCAAGGCGCTGCGGCAGCTGACGATCGAGAAGAACATCCCGCTGATCCTCGACGAGATGATCACCGGCTTCCGCGTCTGCCCGCAGGGCGCGCAGGGCACCTTCGGCATCAAGGCCGACATGGCCACGTACGGCAAGATTCCCGGCGGCGGCCTGCCCACGGGCGTCATCGCCGGTGCGGCCAAGTACATGGACATCGTCGACGGCGGCACCTGGCAGTTCGACGACGACAGCATGCCCAGCTCCAAGCGCACGGGCATGGCCGGCACCCATTCGCAGAATCCGCTGAAGATCGCCGCGGCCCTGGCCGTGCTGAGCGAGATCAAGAAGCGCTGCGGCGACGGTGTGCAGGCCTGCGACGACTGCACCTGCTTCCAGCGCACCCTCAACGAGAAGACCACGCAGCTGGCGGGCACGCTGAACGCGTTCTTCCGCGAAGAGCGCCTGCCGGTGGTCATCGACACCTTCGGCTCGCTGTTCCGCTTCCGCTTCGTCGACAGCTACTGGGGCGTGACCGAGGCGCTGTTCTTCATCCTGCTGCGCATGGAAGGGGTGGAAACCAACATCCAAGGCAACTGCTTCCTGACCACGGCCCACACCGACGACGACATCCGGGCGGTGATCGCCGGCGTGAAGAAGAGCATGTCGACGCTGAAGCAGAGCGGGTTCTTCGTCGAACCCGAGGAAGAGCCGGTGCAGGACGCCGCGCCGGAACCCGAAGCCGCCGCGTCCGCGGCGCCGGTGTCCGGCCACGGGTCGCACCGGAACGACATGGAGCGCCTGAAGGCGCTGCTCGCCGCCGACCTCGCGTTGGCAGAAGATCAGGGAGCTTGAGATGAGTGCCGTCGCGGAACAGACATTGCTGGACACGATCGCTAAGACGGTCGCGTCCACCCTCAAGATCCCGGTCGAGCGGCTGGACGTCGACGCCGACTTCGACTCGTTCGGCATGGACTCGATCATCGCGATCGAGCTGATGACGAACCTGAGCAAGCAGCTCAAGGTGTCGATCACGCCGGCGCAGCTGACGACGGTCAACTCGATCCGCCAGCTGGCGACGATGATCGACGGCTCGATGAACGCAGCCCCGGCCGCACCGGCCGCGAAGGCGCCGCCGGCCGCTGCC